>CAJIYZ010000062.1 GCA_905181675.1 Bacteroidetes bacterium MED-G20 | reverse complement strand
TTATCTCCGGAGTTAGTTGGACACCAAAGTTTTTTTCTAAACTCATTAAAAGGAACTTCAATACAATATTCTATATCTGGCACTTGGTAGCAGGGGTCTACAACACCAGATTCTAGAGCAGTGGCATAAACAAACGGCTTGAAAGTAGAACCTACTTGACGCCTCCCTTTTTTTACCATGTCGTATTTAAAATGTTTAAAATTTGGACCGCCAACCCAAGCTTTAATTTGGCCAGTATGTGGGTCCATCGACATAAGGCCAGACCTTAATAACCCTTTGTAGTATTTAACAGAGTCTTTAGCGGAAAAAAGAGTGTCTTTTTCGAAATTTTCAGAATTCCAGTCAAATACTCTAACAGTTCTTTTCTCATTTAGTTTTTTAACAATTTCATCTTTTGTTTGAAAAGGGCTTTTAGTCCCGCAGTAGGAGCACTCAAATCCATCAGATTTTTTAACAATATATCTTTTTGGTCTTTCACAGTAAAAACATGCTTTACCAACTAATTTTTTATATAGCATGGATTGTTTTAGGGCTCTACTTAAAATGGTATCTACTTGGGATTTAGTTAAATCATTTGAGAAGGGTGTGTTTTTACATTTTTTATTGTTTCTATCAAAGGCAGCTTGTAAATAATTTTTAAAATGAGACTCTACAGCTTTTTCTGCATGTTTTTGCATCCTGCTATCAATAGAAGTATAAATTTTAAGCCCATCTGAATATAGATCATATTTTTCACCGTTTGATTTGCTAATTATATATCCTCCAAATTGATTTTTCTCGGCTAAAATAGCCCCTAGTTCTAGTCTTAGAATTTCTCTAAAATAAGGTGCTAATCCAGTTTGATGATCTACCTTATTATAATCTAGCTCAAGATCTAGTTTTTTTGTAGAATCGAAAACCTCCTTCGTTATGTAGTTGTTTTTATACATTTGATATAAAACCACCGTCCTTCTTTTTAGAACAGTATCTGGTCTTCTAACCGGATTAAACAATGAAGGGTTTTTGGCCATTCCTATTAGCATTGCAGATTCGTGCAAATCTAATTCACTAGGTGTTTTATTGAAATAAACTTGAGCAGCACTATTAATTCCTACCGCGTTATTTAAGAAGTCAAACTTGTTTAAGTACATTGACAATATCTCTTGCTTAGTGTAATTTTTTTCAAGCTTAGATGCTATTATCCATTCCTTAAACTTTCTTAAGGCGAATTCGAATTTATTTAATCTTTTTCTTGGGAAGAGTAATTTTGCTAGTTGTTGAGTAATGGTAGATCCACCACCTTTTAAGTCTCCCAAAACCACGCCTTTAAAAACTCTTAGTAAGGCCCTTACATCTATTCCAGAGTGCTCAAAAAACCTTTCGTCTTCAGTAGCAATAAGTGCATCAACTAATGATTTTGGTAAATTATTAAAGTGAGTATTGGTTCGGTTTTCATGGTAATATTTCCCTAATTGAATGTAGTCAGAACTTAAAACAACACTCGCAAGATCTGTTTTTGGGTTTTCTAGTTCTGTTATTTTAGGAAGAGTCTCGTCGTTTGCCAAATCAATTAAAATCCAAAGCCCCAGAGCAGGAGAAAATACCAAAACCCAAATGATGATAATTTTTAATATTTTTTTAAATACAGATGTTTTTATTTCTTTTTTTTCTTCCAATTGAACAATTTATAAAATCTATAACTTTAACAAAAATACAGCAAGTTTTGGCTGTATTTAAAAATTAACTATTTTTTGCTTAACAATTACATATGGAAAACCGGAACAAAGTTTTATTGTACAGTAATTTAGCTATTCAAATGGGAGCCATCATAGGCATTGGAACATATTGTGGAAATTATTTAGATGAAAGCTGCAAAAACAATACCCCTTGGTGGACTCTAATATTGTCTTTGAGTGCTGTTTTTTTAGCTTTTTACCAAGTCCTGAAATCTTTAAAAAAATGACTAATAAATACAAAATACTTATAGCATGCTTTTTTGTTTTCATTGGCTTAGATTTTTCTTTTTGCAAACTTTTGCAAACTCAGGAAATTAAAACGTTCGATATACTTATTGTTAATTCTTTTTTATTTGGAATAAATTTTTGTTTTTTCTTTTTGTACAACAATTTAAAAAACCGCCCAAAAACCTCACCTTTTACCTACCTATCTCTGAGCTTTTTGAAAATGACAGTAAGTTTGATTTTTTTATATCCCATAATTTCTCAAGAAACCATTAATTTTCTCCCTTATATATTGCACTTTTTCTTTTTTTATTTTGCATATTTGCTAGTTGAAATTTTTATATTAATGAAAGGTTTTGATTAATAAATTCTTCAAAACATTTTACTCGTTAAAATAATTAATTAATTTTGGCCGAATTTTAAATTCAATTTAGTAAAATGTCATCATTTTCACTTAAAAATTTTTTCACATTTCTTGCTTTGTTCTTGGCTTCATTAATTCAAGCTTCAGCTAGCCAAACCTCTCAGGAATCTTTAGATAAAACAACCTACAATCCAGTACCGGCAATAATGCATCATATTTCTGATTCGCACGAATGGCATTTTTGGGGAGAAGGAGAAGGTTCTGCAACTATTCACCTTCCTGTGATTTTATGGTCTAAAGACGGACTAATCGGCCCTTTCTTTTCTAGTAAATTTCACCATAATAACGATGATCATCTTGTTGTTAAAATTGGTGCGCACAATCTTGTAAAAGTACACGGTAAAATATATAAGCTTAACGATGGACAACAACATGCAACCTTTGATAGTGAACATCATCTTTTAAACGCAACTCTCCCAATTGATTTTTCAATTACTAAAAATGTAGCTTCCATGTTCCTCGCTTTGTTTTTTCTATTATTATTTTTTGGAATTTCAGGTTATAAAGCGAAGAGAAATAAAGTTGCTCCCAGTGGATTATTGTCCTTTCTTGAGCCTTTAGTTCTTTTTGTTAGAGATGATATTGTTAAACCAAACATTGGGAAGAACTACCAAAAGTATCTTCCATATCTTTTAACATTATTCTTTTTTATTTTAATGAATAATTTAGTAGGGCTTCTTCCTGGGTCAGCAAACGTTACTGGAAACATAGCAATCACTCTTGTTTTATCATCTATAACTCTTTTGGTAACCAACATTTCTGGAAATAAATCTTACTGGGGGCACATTTTTAACCCACCAGGAGTTCCACTAGCTCTTATGCCTATTATGATCCCAATTGAAATTATTGGAATTTTCACTAAACCATTTGCTTTGATGATTCGTTTGTTTGCAAATATATCTGCTGGTCATATTATTATCTTAAGCCTTATCTCTTTAATATTTATGGCTCAAAGTGGATTGGGTGATATTGCTGCTTGGAGTTTGTCTCCAATTGCCGTAATATTTGTTTTATTTATGGATTTAATTGAAGTGTTGGTCGCATTTCTACAAGCTTACATTTTCACATTGTTAACTTCTCTATTTATAGGGTTAGCGACGGTGGATCATCATTAATAACATTGTTTAACCTTAAAAAATAAAAAAAATGGGAACAATTACAGGAATAGCAGCAATCGGCGCAGGTTTAGCAGCGATTGGTGCTGGAATAGGAATAGGTAAAATTGGTGGGTCGGCACTAGAATCAATGGCAAGACAGCCAGAACATTCTGGAATGATTCAAACAAATATGATTATTGCTGCAGCACTTGTTGAGGGTGTAGCATTATTTGCTGTTGTGGTAGCTTTACTACAGGGCTGATTTTATTAATAAAAATCTAAATAGATGCTGGAGCGTTTGGCTTCAGCTCTATTTTTAAAATTAAATTATATACAATGGATTCAATGCAATTGGTAACACCTGAAATAGGTTTAATGTTTTGGACAGTAGTAATATTTGTTTTGTTACTAGTCATTCTAAAGAAGTTCGCTTGGAAACCTATTTTAAAGTCGGTAGACGATAGAAATAGTTCTATTACTGAAGCACTTTCTGCTGCAGAAAAAGCAAAAGCTGAGATGGAACACCTTTCTGCAAACAATGAAAAAATATTACAAGATGCTAGACTAGAAAGAGATTCTATAATTAAAGAAGCAAGAGCTATTAAAGAAAACACTATTTCAGAAGCAAAAAATAAAGCATCATCTGAGGCTGAAAAAATAATTTTATCTGCAAAGGCCCAAATTAATAATGAAAAGATGAAAGCCATGACAGAATTAAAAAATGAAATAGCAGATATTTCAATTCAAATGGCCGAGAAAATAATTAAATCTGAACTTAAAGATGTAAAAAGCCAGAAAAAGCTAATTGAAGAAACATTAAAAAACCAGATGAATTAGAAGTATGATAGCCTCTAAAATCACCACCAGATACGCTAAATCCTTACTAGATTTGGCAATTGAGCAAAATCAATTGGAA
Source organism: Bacteroidetes bacterium MED-G20 (assembly GCA_905181675.1). Classification (GTDB taxonomy): domain Bacteria; phylum Bacteroidota; class Bacteroidia; order Flavobacteriales_D; family Parvicellaceae; genus MED-G20. Next base: position 10,543 of record CAJIYZ010000062.1, on the reverse strand, counting down.
GAATGCTACAATGACTTAATTGCCGTGGAAAACTTATGTGTTGAAAGTAGTGATTTCACTCTTATGCTAAAAAGTCCGATAATTAATACAAGCAAGAAATTAATAATCATAAAATCTTTGTTTGAAAAAAAACTATCTAAACTAACTTATCTTTTTATTGAATTAATTACAAATAAAAAAAGAGAACCACTCCTTCACTTAATTGCTAAAAATTTTATAGAGCTTTATAAAATTCACCATAAAATTATTACAGCAAGTGTTACTACAGCTATAGCTCTTGATAAAGAACTTAAAGAAAAAGTAGAATCCTTTGTCAAAAAAAATCTAGATAGGGTTGTAGAGTTGAAAGAAGAAATTAACGAAGACATTGTAGGTGGTGCAATTATTAAGGTGGGGGATTTCCAAATAGACGATAGCGTTAGAAAGCAATTAAAAGAATTAAAAAACAGTTACAATAAAAACCTTTTTATTAAGGATTTCTAAAAACAATAAAATGGCAGAAATAAAACCAGCTGAAGTTTCAGCAATTCTAAGACAACAATTATCAGGCTTTAAGTCTGAAGCTGAACTAGAAGAAGTAGGTACAGTACTCCAAATAGGAGATGGTATTGCAAGAATATATGGTCTAGGTGGCGTTCAGTATGGAGAACTTATTGAGTTTGACAATGGTCTTCAAGGAATCGCACTGAATTTAGAAGAAGACAATGTAGGAGCAGTACTATTGGGAGCTTCGAATAATATTAAAGAAGGAGATACGGTCAAAAGAACCAATAGAATTGCTTCGATAAATGTTGGAGAGAAAATGTTGGGAAGAGTAGTAGATACTCTTGGAAAGCCGATAGACGGAAAAGGACCTATTGACGGAGAATTATTCGAAATGCCAATCGAAAGAAAAGCACCTGGCGTTATTTACAGACAGCCAGTAAATGAACCACTGCAAACAGGGGTTAAGGCAATAGATGCTATGATTCCAATTGGTAGAGGCCAAAGAGAATTAGTGATAGGCGACCGTCAAACTGGAAAAACAACAGTTTGTATAGACACCATCATTAATCAAAAAGAGTTTTACGACAGGGGAGAACCAGTATACTGTATTTACGTTGCTATTGGCCAAAAAGGTTCTACAATAGCAGGTATTGTAAATAAATTAGAAGAAGCAGGAGCAATGGAGTATACAGTTATTGTAGCTTCCAATGCGTCAGATTCTGCCCCAATGCAATTTTACGCACCATTTACTGGCGCCGCAATTGGGGAATACTTTAGAGATACTGGAAGACCTGCATTAATAATTTTTGACGATTTATCTAAACAAGCTGTTGCATACAGAGAAGTCTCATTGTTGTTAAGAAGACCACCTGGAAGAGAAGCCTACCCTGGGGATGTTTTCTATTTGCATTCCAGATTATTAGAAAGAGCTGCAAAAATTAACAACTCTGACGATATCGCCCAGCTCATGAATGACTTACCAGATTCTTTGAAAGGAAAAGTTAAAGGTGGTGGATCTCTTACTGCTTTACCAATTATAGAAACTCAAGCTGGAGATGTTTCTGCCTATATTCCTACCAATGTAATTTCTATTACAGATGGACAAATATTCTTAGAAGCTAATTTATTCAATGCAGGTATTAGACCGGCAATAAATGTTGGTATATCTGTTTCTAGAGTTGGAGGATCTGCACAGATTAAATCTATGAAAAAAGTTTCTGGCACATTGAAACTAGATCAAGCCCAATATAGAGAATTAGAAGCTTTTTCAAAGTTTGGATCCGATTTAGACCCCGCTACTATGGCAGTCTTGGAAAGAGGAGCGAGGAATGTTGAAATTTTAAAACAAAACGAAGGATCTCCTATGCCTGTTGAAGAACAAGTAGCTATTATATTCTGTGGTTCCACTGGGATATTAACCAAGATTCCAATTGCTAAAATCAAAGATTTTGAAGAAAGCTTTTTGGACCTTATGAGAACCAAACACAGGAAAGAATTAGACACTTTAAAGGCTGGAAAATTAACGGATGAAGTAACCGAATTAATTAAGAAGGTTGTTTTAGAAATGTCTAAAAATTACGAAGCATAATTCATAATGGCTAACTTAAAAGAAATACGAACTCGAATAATTTCTGTAGAGTCAACGATGCAGATAACTTCTGCTATGAAAATGGTCTCGGCAGCTAAATTCAAAAGAGCTCAGGATGCAATAATTCAAATGAGGCCATTTGCAAAAAAGTTCAACGATATTCTTTTAAATGTCTCTGCAACAGTTGGAGAAACAGAACACCCCATGATGAGAGACGTAAAGGGTAAAAAAGTATTATTAATTGCCATATCCTCAAATAGGGGATTATGCGGAGGATTCAATAATAACGTTGTCAAAGAGATTAAAAGAACAATTGAAGAAAATCCAGATAACGATTATAGTATACTAACAATTGGCAAAAAAGCTTTTGATGCGTTTAAAAAAACAGATCTAATAAATAGTAATGAAATATTACCCTCCGATGCGCAAACTATTTGGGATAACTTAAGCTACGAAAAGTCTATTTCTATTACTTCAAAGATAATGGCAGCTTTTGAAAATAATGTTTTTGACAAAGCTTTTTTAGTATATAATTCTTTTAAAAATGCAGCTGTTCAAACTACAGTAAAAGAATCTTTTTTACCTGTTGTCCCAGCACAATCTGAAACTGAGACAACTATAGATTATATTTTTGAACCAGATCAAGAAGAAATTCTAAAAGACCTTATACCTAGTTCTTTGAAAATTCAACTTTACAAAGCACTTTTAGATTCATTTGCATCTGAACATGGCGCTAGAATGACAGCAATGCATAAAGCCACAGATAATGCCAATGAAATGAAAAATGATTTAAAGTTGTTTTATAACAAAGCTAGACAAGCTGCTATTACCAATGAAATACTTGAAATTGTTGCTGGTGCTGAGGCTTTGGGAGGATAAACTTCTACAATCTTAATTTTTAAAATCCTTTTGCATAAATTTACTTTTAATGCATTGGTTTTATTCTTCATTAAAAAATAGATTCTACATATCTATACTTGCTTTAGTTGTTCTTTCTTTAGTTGTAATAGGAGCTACAACGTTTTATTTTTTTAAAGACCAAAACGACCAATATCATTTTCAAAGAATTCAAAGAAAGGAAAAGACTGTAAACTCTTCATTACAATATTTTTTAAATGACTTAGAACCTTCTTTAATGAGTGAGTTTATTACAAAAGACTTTGACTACAAGCTAAGAGAGATAGCAGATGTAAATAATTTGCCCATTGTTATATATAATTTATCGGGTAAAATATTAATCTCCACAATAGACACCCTTTTTCAAGAGCGATATTCTAGTGATCTAAGTAAAGACTTATTACTAAAATTAGATCAATCAAAAAATGGCAGATTTGTAGAAAAATCTAGCGACCAAGATATTAACTCATACTCTTTTGCATTCAATAAGAAACATCAAAAAATGGGAGTAATAAACATTCCCTACCATCCTTCCAACTATTCAAATAAGACAGAGTTATGGGATTTTTTAAATAGATTGCTCACCATATTTTTATTGCTCTTTATCGGTGCTGTTGTACTAGCTTATTTGCTTTCAACTTACATCACTAAATCAATCGCTTCAATTAGTTCGAAAATTAAGGGGGTAGAAATAGGGGAAAATAACGAAAGACTTTCTTGGGAAAATAACGATGAGATAGGAGTATTGGTCAATGCTTACAATGAAATGCTCAACAAACTAGAATTAAGTAAAGAAAAATTAGCTCAAACCCAGCGCCAAATAGCTTGGAGAGAAATGGCCAAACAAGTGGCGCATGAAATTAAAAACCCATTAACTCCTATGAAGTTAAGCGTCCAGCACCTTGGCAGAGCATTAAATATTTCAAAAGAAGAGAACCAAGTAATATTGAAAGATTTTCAAGAAAAAATGCTTCAGCAAATTCACCTATTAACTGAAATAGCAGATGAGTTTTCTAATTATGCAGAGCTGCCAAAAGGAAAGATGAAAGAAGTAGATCTCACTGAAATAATCAATAAAATAATTAACTTATTTAAGCATGAATCCCACGTGACATTCAACTTGAATTTCCAAAACAATAGTTCTTTTAGAGTAATTGGCGATGAAAACCAACTTATTAGACTTTTTAATAATTTGATTCAAAACAGTCTTCAAGCTATGGACCATAGAGGCGATATAACTTTAAATTTATCTCAAAAAGAGAATAATGTAATTTTATCCTTTATAGATAGTGGTCCAGGAATATTAAAAGATATTCAAGAAAAAATATTTGAACCAAAATTTACTACTAAAACAACTGGAAAAGGACTTGGCTTAGCTCTTGCTTGTCAAATTATCTTAAACCATGGTGGTAAAATCAACTTGGTAAAGGATCGAAGTAAAGGTGCTGAATTCAAAATCACATTTAAAAAATTATGAGTCAAAGAATTGAGGGACTATTTCTTAGGGCTACCAAAATTAAACACAATTCAATTATTGTAGATTTATTAACTAAGCAATATGGAAGATCAGCTTTTGTTTTTACCATTAGTTCCAAAAAAAACCCAGGATTTTTATTTCAGCCTTTTCATTTCATTGAGTTTAGCTCTGCATATAATCCAGAAAAAAAAGTAAACAGAGCAAATAACGTTGAAATGAAATTCCCCATAATAGATATTCTTAGTGATATTAGAAAAACTGGGTATGCACTTTTACTGACTGAAATTTTAAATAAAGTTTTTCATACAGAAGACAAGAATGAAAAACTATTTGTAGAGCTAAAGAAAATGATTATTTCTTTTGAACATAGACCATTTAATGCTGTATTTGGGCTTTTTTTTATTAAAGAAATTTTAACCCATTTTGGTATACAGCCTTTAAATAATTTTGGAATTGAAAACCCTTATTTCAACCTTGCAGATGGTAAATTCAGTAATAATTTTGATCCTAATATTGAAGAGAATTTTCCCCATCACATATTAAACAAATTATTAGGCACGAATATTGATAATATATTCCTTTTTAAAATTAATTCAACAAACAGAAGATTAATTATGGATTTATTTTTGAGGTATATGTCCTATCACGAGATAGTAAATACAGACAAGTTGAATTCCATTAAAATTTTACAATCTCTTTACGATTGAGCAATTTGTCCAAAGCATATTTACTATTAATTTTCTTCTTATTTTCAACTGCTAATTATTCAGCTCAGAAAATAACCTTTGTCAATGAATTTGCTAAAGAATTAAAAAATAAGAAAGTAATAATTCAAAACCAGCTTAAAAAAGACACCTTTATCACTAATAGAAAAGGTTACATTCTTTTAAAAACAATCAATGAATTTGATTCCATTTCAATTAATTTTTTAGGAAAAAGCTACCAGCAAAGTTATTTAGAGCTTAAAGAAAATAACTATCTATTTAGGATATCCTCCTCCAAAGATAAATCTCTTCCAGTTTTTGTTACTAGTATATCTGGCAACTCACAACTGCCAACGGGCATGAAAGAGTTAAATCATCAAGTAATTAAATCTAATGAAATATTAAATTCAAACGCATCATCAGCTGCAGAGCTATTGACATTGGTAGATGGTGTGACAATTCAAAAGACCAGTTTTGCTGGAGGAAGCCCAATTATTCGAGGATTTGAGGCCAACAGGATTCTATTGATGGTAGATGGCGTAAGAATGAACAATGCAATTTACAGGGGCGGGCACTTACAAAATAGCATTACTGTTGATCCTTTTATTTTAGAGAGCTGTGATGTTATTTTCGGGCCTTCTGCAGTTTCTTACGGAAGCGACGCTATTGGAGGTGTTATTCACTACAAAACGAAAGACCCTGTACTGAAAAATAAAAAGGATATCTCAAATTTTTCTGGATTATATTTTGCAAGAGCTAATAGCGCAACTAACGAGCTATCCAATCATATTAATTTTAATTTCTCAGCAAAGAAAGTAGCATCTTTAACATCCATAACCTATAAAAAATATGGAGATGTTTCTATGGGTCAAAACAGGGTTCATGGATTTCAAAATTGGGGCTTAAATAGTTTTTATACAGAGTTTAATAATTTGCAAGACACAATAATTGCTAACTCCAACCCATCTATTCAAAAAGGAGTTGGATTCAATCAAATTGATTTAACCAACAAAATACTTTTTAGTTTAAATTCTAAAACAAAATTAATTATTAACTCTCAATTTAGCTCTTCTTCAGATCTTCAAAGATTTGATCAGCTTAATAACTTGACGTTAACTAATCTTCCAGAATATGGACAGTGGAATTATGGTCCTCAAAAACGTTTTTTAAATTCCATCTCTTTTACTTCCATTTTTTCATCATTTTTATTTGATGATGTCAAAGCTATCTTTTCTCATCAGCATATTGAGGAATCTAGGGTCACTAGAGAATTTAATAGTTTTTTTCAAAAAAATTCCATGGAGAAAGTTAATGTTCTTGGTTCTAACATCCAGTTTTCAAAATCTTTAGGCTCAAATTCAAAACTGAATTATGGTACGGAGATATATTATAATTCTGTGGAGAGCAGCGCTTATGTAGTTAATCTTTTAGATAGTACAATTTCTTCCACCAATTCAAGATATCCAAATGGAGGAAGTAATACTTTTTATCCAGCGATATATGGGAGTTACAATTTAAAAAAAAATAAAATCTCATTGATTGGCGGAATTCGATATACTTGGAATCATATTTATGCTTCATTCACAGAGAATGTTTTGGGGTTTTTATCGGATGATTTCCAGCTAAAAAAACATTCATTAAATGGCTCCCTTAGCACTTATTTTTACCCCAATGAAACCACTAAAATATATTTGGATTTAAGCACTGGATTTAGAGCTCCAAATATTGATGATTTAGGAAAGGTTTTTATTAAAGATCAATTTTTAACTGTCCCTAATGGCCAGTTGCTTCCCGAATATGCTTATAATTTCTCATTGGGAATTGGCAAGAAAATGGAGTTTGAAAATATTCAACTTAGTTTTTCATCCTCTTCTTTTATCACAATTTTAGACAATGTTATTACTAAACAAAGCTTAGAGATTAACGGTTCTAGTTTGTTTTATTACGATAGTAATTTCTACGAAGTTTTAGCCAACCAAAATAGCGAAACTGGATTAGTATATGGGATAAGCGGGTCGCTTTCAATAATTTTTTTCAATGATCTAAAGTTTCATTCTAGCCTTTGTTACACTAAAGGAATTATCAAAAATAACCAAGTTCCCATGAGCCACATTCCTCCATTATTTGGCAATCTTAACTTGAGTTATAATTTTAAAAAATTCGAAATCCAGATTTTAAACAATTTTAACGCAGAAAAAATAATTGAACTTTTTGGTCAAGGAAACACAGATAATCCGCTAGAAGCATCTCCAATGGGCTATCCAGCATGGTGGGTTGTAAATACTAAATTTGGATACCAGTACAGAGAATTTTTAAACCTATCTATAGGCTTTTATAATTTATTAGATATTCATTACAAAACATTTGCGTCTGGAATTAGTGCACCAGGAAAAAGCTTAATGGTTTCCGCTAAATTATCTTTTTAGAATAATTTCTTTTTTATAATCTAGCGGAGCAATGCTAGAACTTTTTTTGGTTGCAATTACCACAGAAGTTTCTAATTGACCTATTTCCTCGATAACCCCTAACTTTTCTTCTAGTAACTTCTCAAAAGATGGAATATCATTGGTAATTATTCGTAGTTGATAATCAAATTTCCCAGTAAGTTGAAGGCATTCTCTTACTTCTTTAATTTCATTAATTTGCTTTAGAAAGTTGGAAATTGCAGTTGTTTTTTGACGAACAAGAGATAAATGCACCAAAGCTGTAAATCCCAACCCTAGCTTTGAATGATTTACAGTTGCATGATAACTTGAAATCACTTCAGATTTTTCCAATTTCTGTACCCTGCCTAATGTAGGTGCTGCAGAAAGCCCTATAATTTTACTAAGTTCAATATTGGTAATTTTGCTATTTTTTTGAAGAGCTTCTAATATCTTGAGATCAATTACATCTAGCTTCATTAATTATGTTTTGAAATAAAATTACACTTAATAAGCATTTAACAAAATTTTATTTCAAAATAATTTGTAAATAGTTGGTCTTGAAGGGGATGCATCATTTTCTATATTGGCCATAGAAAGGTTTAAAAGGTAAATTCCATCGTTAACTCCATCAGGAATTCCAATCAGTTCGGTGATTGTTCTCTTTTTATCTAGTTCATTGGGATAATTCCAAAATGCTTTATGCGCTAGCAAATTCCCATCATCAAATTCCTTGTCTACAGATGGCTGGTCAATTAGCAAATGAACAATTCCACAGTCTCTTATATAAGCAGCTGTTTCCTTTTTCAGGTAAGGCCAATTGGTGTTATTGTATGTCTTTTCTTTTAGTTGGTGGTAGTTTTTTTGTGTTCTTAGAATAAGAGCATCAATATTTGGCTTTATTTTATCTTTAATTTGATCTATTCCGATATAAAAATCACCTTTTTTTATGCCAGATTCTCCATCAGAATTCGCTTTTTCGGGTTTGAGAGTAATTAACTGTGCAGAAAAATGATACTTTTTAAGTGTTTTATTGACAAACACCTCCTCTTTTGAGATGTGACCTACCGATTCTGTATGTGTCATATTTCCATGTGGGTTTATAAGTATTTCTTTGAAATTCACACTTCCTCCTTGGTTAACACTTCCTATAAAATCACCATTTTTTATAACTTTTATTTGAATTTCATCTACATACCAAGCCTTGAAGCTGTTTTTAATTTTTGAAGTAAGAGACAAGTCAATTGGATGACTGAGGTCTGCCTTCTTTTTTTCATTATTTATTACTAATTCAACTATCATTCATTTAAAATAAATAATTCTCTTGAAACATACTCAGATAACAGCCATTTTTCTGGCCTCATAGATATAACATTATTTTTAGAGACAATAACTTCTTCCAATAATAAAGCATTTAACTTGCTTTCAAATTCAGCCTTAATAGCGGGGTTTACAAGACTTAATAAATGATTTTTATCAAACCCATTTAAAGTCCTTAATCCAAGCATTATCTTTTCATTTATTAAATTATATGGAGTTAGGGTTTCTTCTTCAAAATATGGCACCCCTGATTGAATATTTTTTATGTAGAGTCTATTATTAGAAATATTCCATCTTCTTTTCGAATTCTGAAAGGAGTGAGCCCCAGGCCCTAAGCCAATATATGTTGACTGGTTCCAGTAGTTGGAGTTGTGAAAAGATTCCTTTCCTTTAATTGCAAAATTAGAAATCTCATAATGTCGGTAATTCTTAGATTTTAATTTCTCAGAAATCCATATAAATTCCTCTTCACTAACATCCTCTTCAATTTGGTTTAACTTTTTTTTCTTTGCTAAATGCCCAAAATAAGTTCCATCTTCAATGGTCAAATGATAACAAGACAAGTGTGTCGGGTTAAATTGTAAAATTTCTAATAATTCAGACTTATAGTCCCTTGCTAACCCTTTTGGGGTCCCATAAATAAAATCCAGACTCACGTTCTCAAACCCTATATCTCTAGTATTATTTAAGCCCTTTACTACTTGATTCTTGTCGTGAATTCTATTCATCCATTTCAAGACATCGTTATTCATGGATTGAATACCAATACTTAGTCTATTAATGCCAATTTTTTTATAAAAATCTAGTTTTTCACTTAGAAGATCTTCTGGATTAATTTCTATGGTAATTTCTTTTATTTTGCCAATGGATATTTTTTTTTCTAAGGCAATGAAAATAGCCTCTAACTCAAAATTTGTCATTACAGATGGAGTTCCTCCTCCTATATATATGCTGTCAATATTTTTTGAAAACTCACTTGCTCTCATCTCAATTTCTTGAACTATAGAGTTAATCATTTCATGTTTTGTTTTCATAGAGGTACTAAAATGAAAATCACAGTAGTGACAGGCTTGCTTGCAATAGGGGATATGTATATAAATACCACTCATATATTTTTATATATCTAGGAGTCTTTTAAGAGGATAATAATTGTAAATTTACTTTAATCTTTGGTTATGATTACAGGAATTTTAAATAGTATTGTTCAGTTAGATTTAAGTCAAACAGAATCTGATACATTCAAAGTATTAGGAATTAATTATGACAAGAAAGAAATTTCGTTGTCTAATGGCGTTGATAGATTTGAATGTAAAATTTTAAAGGAGAATAAAATTGACCAGTCTTATATAATTAAGATAAATGGAGAAATTTCTTCCATTCGGCTAATTAAACAAGTAGAAAAAACCATAGAAAAATTAGGGATTCAAAAAGGAGCTCAAAAAAACATTAACATCTTAAAAGCCCCAATGCCAGGGCTTATTCTCGACGTAGTTGTAAAAGAGTCTCAGCGGGTGAAAAAAGGGGATTCTGTTATTATTCTAGAGGCTATGAAGATGGAAAACATCTTAACATCACCAGTAGATGGTATTGTAAAAGAGATAAAAGTTAACTCACAACAAACGGTGGAAAAAAACAACATATTAATTAA
>CAJIYZ010000061.1 GCA_905181675.1 Bacteroidetes bacterium MED-G20 | reverse complement strand
TAACTGAAAATACCAAAAGTATATTTATTGAAAGTGCTCTTTTCAATCCTGTTTCTATAAGAAAGACTGCAAAAAGACATGGGTTAAATACCGATGCTTCATTTAGGTATGAAAGAGGCGTTGACCCATCTATGGTAATTCCTGCACTAGTAAAAGCTTCTGAAATTATAACAGATCTTTCGGGAGGAAATATAGCTTCTGAAATATTTGATGTTCATCGAAAGGAAACATCAAATGTCACTTTTGAAATAAATTTTGAAAAAATTAGAAAAATTGGGGGTATTAAGCTTGATAATAGCACTATAACTCAGCTATTAAAACATCTCGATATTAAGGTAGATATTACAGAAAGAAATAAAGCTTTGGTTAACGTCCCTGCCTATAGAAACGATGTAACAAGAGAGATTGATATAGCAGAAGAAGTTCTTAGAATATATGGCTACAACAATATTAAGATTCCTGAAAAAATCAATAGTTCGCCATCAATTCCTAACTTTATAAGCAACCATTCTATTCAACAAAAGATTAGCAACCATTTAGCCAGCTTAGGATGTTTTGAAATAATGAATAATTCATTGGTTAAAAGACAATACAGTAATTTTCTTGATGAAAAATCTAACAACCACATCTCTTTACTTAACCCTTTAAGCAACGACACTGCCACCCTAAGGAAAAGCTTAATTTATGGTGCTTTAGAAGTTTTGAAATTCAATCATTTTAATGGAAATCCTAATGGGACCATATTTGAATGGGGGAAAGTTTATTCTATAGATGAAAATATTCACAAGGAAGAAAATCGATTATTAATTGCCACAACTGGGCTACAAAATGAAGAGCATTGGTTCAATGGGAAATTAGAAAGTAGTTTTTTCCAACTAAAAGGAATAATTGATAGTGTTTTTAAGTCTCTTGGCGTCTGTTACGAAACCGAATTACTAACAAAAGACCATTTATGGGAAGAAGGGTTAATGGTTAAGAAAGGTAAATACACATTGGCAAAAATAGGAACTGTCAGGAAAGAAATATCGAGTTTAATTGGACTAAAAAAGCCTTGTTTTGTTTCTGAAATTTATTTTGACAGTCTCATTAAGTCGAATGCAAATTCAAAATCTAAATTTAAGCCTATCAATAAATTTCAAAAAGTTTTCCGAGATCTATCCATTTTAATATCTGAGGAAGTAACTATGCAAGAAATTACAAATTCTATAAACCAAGTAAATAGTAAACTGTTAAAAAACACTACTTTATTTGACATCTATATAGACAAAAAAAATGTTGGTAAGAAGGCTTATGGGCTAAGATTTGAATTCTTACATTCAGAAAGGACGTTGAAAGACAAGGAGGTTGATTCTGTTATGAATTCTATTCAAAGTAAATTAGTAAGTAATTTTAATGCTAGTCTAAGATAAATTATGAAAAATTTCGGGATAGGTTATTGGTTTAAAAACTGGTTTTTGCCCTACAAAATCGGTTATGCTATCACAACTACCGGTTCAAGAACTTATTTTAAAAAATTTAAGTACCATGGAAAAGAAAAAATCCCTAAACATGCTGGAATAATATATGCTGTAAATCACCAAAATGCTTTTTTAGACGCAATTGTAATTGCAGGTCAAACAGATGCACCACTAAACTTTTTAGCTAGGGCAGATATTTTTAAAAATAAAATTGCAAATAAACTTTTAAGGGGTTTTTATATGCTTCCTGTTTATAGGCAGAGAGATGGAGTTAATACCATTGAAAAAAACGAAGAAACATTTAATCAATGCCATGAAATACTAAACCAAAAGCAAAATTTAGCAATTTTTCCAGAAGGAAATCATAATTATAAAAAAACACTTCGTCAACTTAAAAAAGGATTGGCTAGAATTGCATTTGGAACACTATCAAAATATGGCAAAGATGCTCCGGTATATATAGTTCCTTTAGCAATAGACTACGAAAGTCATTTTAAAATGAATGCTGATATTTTACTTAACGTAGGTGATCCAATTAAAGTAAGTGACTATTATTCAGGATTTGAAAAAAATAGTACAGAAGCTATTAACAAATTAACTTTAAAAATAGCAGATGATTTAAAATCTTTAATGATTAACATCCAAGATTTAGAAAACTACGATGAACTATACTATCTTCTTCACCGATTTCCGCTTTTAGAGAAGCAAGCCGAACCTAAAAGAAAATTTGATTTAAGAAAAGAAAAGCTAATTAAAACTGAGTCTCTGAAGAGTGAAAATCTAGAAGACTATAAACATCTTATTGCAGATTTAAAAATTGTCAAATCTTTCATGTCTAAATATAAAATTAGACCTTACTTATTAAATAAACCTGCTCCCTCCTATTTGAAATTAATTCTTTTAAGTTTAATTCTGTTTCTCTTATTTCCATTTCATTTAATAGGACTATTAACTAATTATCTTCCGTATAAAATACCAGTTTGGTTTGTCGAAAGTAAAATTAAAGACAAACATTTTCATGGTTCATTAAAGCTAGCTATTGGGGTAATACTTTTCACCTTTTATTGGCTAGGGATTACTCTTTCAATTTCTATATTCAAAGATTGGACTTATGGACTTATCTTTTTATTAATTGCTCCGATTATTGCAATGCTTAATTTCAGGTATTGGATACTTTTAATTAAAGCTAAGGGAAAATGGAATTATAATAGTGCTAATAAAAGAAAAGAGTTCTCAAAAATTAAGATGGCTTTTGACAGAATTCAAGAAAAATTCAATTAAAAAACTATTTAGTAATTCCATTAACCATTTCTAAAGTTGTCTTTTTCAAGTCAAAATCGTGTTTCCATCCCCAGTCATTTCTTGCGAAACTGTCGTCTACAATTGACGGCCAAGACAAAGCTATTTTATTCCTAAAGTCAGGATTATAGGTTATTTTAAATTCGGGAAATAAAAGTCTTATTTCTTTGGCTATTTCTTCAGGATTAAAACTTATTGCTGCTAAATTATAGCTAGAATTTATAGTCAATTTATTTCTGTCCGCTTGCATGATTTCTGTTGTTGCTCTTATAGCATCTTGCATATAAATCATCGGAAGTGTGACATCTTGAGCTATAAAAGAATTATAAAAGCCATTGTTAATTGCAGCATGAAAAATTTCTATTGCATAATCTGTAGTCCCCCCACCAGGCGGAGATTTATAGCTTATTATACCTGGATATCTTAAACTTCTTACATCTATGCCGTATTTTAAAAAATAATATTCACACCATCTTTCACCTGACATTTTACTAATTCCATAGACAGTAGAAGGTTCTAACAATGTTGACTGAGGAGTATTGAACTTAGGGCTTGTTGGCCCAAAAACAGCAATGGAACTAGGCCAGAAAATCTTTTCAATGTGTTTTTCTTTGGCTAAATCTAAAATATTAAATAGGCCTTTCATATTTAAATCCCAAGCCATTTGAATGTTTTTTTCAGCCACTGCCGACAACATTGCTGCCAATAAATAAACTTCAGAAATATTGTGTTCTTTTATAGTTTTAAATAATTTCTCGTTATCTAAAACATCTAATAAAACATACTCTACACCTTGAGTTCTATGTTCTAAAATTGGTTTTATATCTGCAGCTATTACTTGATTGGCACCAAAATCTTTTGCTAATTGTTCAATTAATTCAACCCCTATTTGGCCAGAAGAACCTATAACTAATTTTTTTCCCATGCGTATTGAATATAATAAAAATTATTGCTTAATAATATACAGGAGTCTTATTAAAAGGGAATCTAGTGTAATGAATATCTTTTACTTTATTAAAAAGTTCTTTTTTTAAATTTTGAATTCCTGATTTTTCAATTGCAGAAATAAAGACAACATTAAATTCTTTATTTTCCCAAAACTCTTTTAAAGCTTTTAATTCATCTTTTTGAATCCTATCAGTTTTATTGAAGCATAAGATGGTATCCTTAGGGGTTGTTAACAACTCATTCAAGGTCTCATTTACTGAGTTCATTTGATCTTGGTAAACTGTATGAGATAAATCAACGACATGAACCAGCACATCTGCATCTCTTACTTCGTCTAATGTCGATTTAAAAGATTCGACAAGCTGATGAGGTAATTTCCTTATAAATCCAACAGTATCGCTTAATAAAAATGGTACTTGATCTACCACTACCTTTCTTACCGTTGTATCTAAAGTTGCAAAGAGCTTATTTTCTGCGAATACTTGTGACTTACTTATTATATTCATTAATGTTGATTTCCCAACATTGGTATAACCAACAAGAGCAACTTTAACCATATTTCCCCTATTTTTTCTTTGAGCAAATTTTTGCTTGTCAATTTTAATAAGCTTTTGTTTTAAATTGCTTATTTTCTGATTGATTATCCTTCTGTCTGACTCAATCTGTGTTTCACCTGGACCTCTCATTCCAATCCCTCCTTTTTGTCTTTCTAAGTGCGTCCACATTCGAGTTAATCTTGGCAAAAGATACTGATACTGAGCTAATTCTACTTGGGTTTTAGCATGTGCTGTTCTAGCTCTGCTAGCAAAAATATCCAATATTAAATTACTTCTATCTAAAATTTTGCAACATAATTGCTTTTCGATATTTCTTAGCTGCGAAGGGGTTAAATCATCGTCAAATATTACTAAATCTATTTCATTTTCCTTGACAAACTCTTCAATTTCAATAAGTTTTCCTTTGCCAACAAAAGTTGTTGAATGGGAAACATTGAGAGATTGTGTGAATTTTTTGACAGTTTTGGCACCTGAAGTAAGAGCAAGAAATGCCAGCTCATCCAAAAATTCTTGTGTTTGGGCATTTGACTGAGAAGAGTAATTAATTCCTACAAGAACTGCTTTTTCCAATGATAGGTTAGGTTGTTATAAGATTAACTATTTTCTCTAGCTTTTCTTGAACGAATAAATGATTTGACACATATAAAAGTAAATATAGTTCCTGTTAAGAACAACATTAACATTGATAATGTTGCATAATTAATTCCGTCTGACATTTTCATGAAAAACCTAGTGCCTCCAAGGGCAGAAAGTAATCCGAAAGTAACAGCGATATGCATCCATGATTTTCTTTTTTCAGGGATATTATTTGCTATAAGACCTGAAATAAATATTGGTAATCCTAAAAAAGAAGGGAAATAAGATGTTACAGACTCAGACTTTGAGAGAAAAGAAACTAAGATACCCCAAACAATTAAAAATAAACCATAAAAAATAGTGATAGTAGGAATAGATTTGCCTAAAAATTTGAATTCTGAATTTGTTTTTTTTTCGTTCATAATATTTTATTAAAAATAATTATACTAAATAATAATGCAAGATATATTTAATATTTATAAATTCATTGGCGATGAAAAGATACCTTCTCTTTGTTTTATGTTTTTTTACAGCTTTTAACTCTTCAGCTCAAAAAAATAATTACAACCCTCATGTTGGCATAAAAGAAAAGGCAGAATTTCCACATGCTTTTATTAATTGTACAATTCATCAAAACCAAAATATTGTTATTGAAGATGGTGTTTTAATTGTAATGGGAAATAGGATTGTTTCAGTTAGTAAAGATATTTCTATACCAAAAGACGCGATTATACATGATTTGAAAGGTAAACATGTATATCCTTCATTCATTGAGCTTTACAGTGATTTAAATATCCAAAAAGATGCGACAAAAAAAAGATCTAATTCGCCACAGTATAAAACATCGAAAGAAGGTCCTTATTATTGGAATGAAGCTGTAAGGCCAGAATACAATTCTGTTGAAAATATTTCTGTGAATTACGAAAAATTAAATCCTTATCTTAAAAAAGGATTCGGTCTAGTGGTTAGTCATCAGAAAAATGGAATTGTTCGTGGAACTGGAAGTTTGTTGATTTTGACTAAAAATGACAAGCAAATGTTTTTACTAGATAAAGCAGCTAATTTTTATTCTTTTGATAAAGGTAATTCCAACCAGGCTTACCCAACTTCACTAATGGGATCCATAGCTTTACTCAGACAATTTTTTATTGATGCCAAATGGTATTCAAAAAATGACATGCAAAACCATCCAAAAATTAATCTTTCATTGGAGGCTCAATTATCTAATAAAAGTTATCCGAATATTTTTATTCTAGAAAGGAAACTTGATCTCTTTAGAGCAGATAAAATATCTAAAGAATCCAATATTGATTTTATTTACAAGGGAAGTGGCCGGGAATACGAAAACTTAAGTGAAATAACGAAAATAAACCCTAGGATAATTGTTCCATTAAATTATCCTAAAGCAATGGATTTAGATAATCCGTACGATGCAATATCTGTTAGCACATCTGATTTATCCCATTGGAAATATGCCACAACAAATATTGCCACATTGGAAAAGGAAAATATTGATTTTAGTATTACTTCAGACAAATTAAAGGCAAGAGATTTTTTTAAACAGATTAAACAAAGTATTGACCAAGGTGCATCTAAAGAAAAAATACTTTATTCCCTAACTGAGCTACCTTCCATCTGGTTGGGAATTGACTCTATTTATGGCACTTTAGAGCAAAATAAATTTGCAAATTTCCTTATTACTGACAAGGAAATTTTTTCCAGAAATTCCAAAATTTTAGAAAACTGGGTTCTTGGGAAAAAAGAATTTGAGTCCCCAAATACACTATTAGATATTAGAGGAGATTACAACTTAATTACAGGAAATAAGAAAAAACAATTAGTTATTTCTGGGACATTAGAAAAACCCAATGCTATTTTGAAATATGGTATATTAAAAGACAGCACTATAAATGGCGATATTGTTTTCAACAGTTCTGGGGATATAATTAAAACAAAAATTAATAAAACTGTAAAAGCTAGCTTAGACTACGAGGACAATAAAGTTGTTCTTAGCTATCCTGAGGGGGATAATTTCATTAGACTTTCTGGCAATATAGTAGTAGGTGGGGTAAAGTTAAGTGGAGAAGGACAAGATAAAAATGGAGATTGGTTTAAATGGACAGCTTTAAAAAATAAGACCACAACGGCTTTAAATAAAGCTTCTGAGAAATCTGAAAGATCTAAACAAGTATTTGTCGACAACCATCATCTGGATTTCTGTCCGCCTATGCAACCTAAGCAATCTAATATTCTATTTAAAAATGCTACTATATGGACAGCTGATGAATTAGAAACATTTAAAGGAGATTTATGGATTAAAAATGGTAAAATAGTTGAGCTAGGAGAAGAGATTAATACCCAAACCGATAAAAACACAACTGTTATTGACTTGAGAGGAAAACACGTTACTCCTGGAATTATAGACGAGCATTCACATATTGCAATTCAAAGTGGGGTTAACGAAGGCTCCAACGCAATAACTTCTGAAGTTAGAATTGGAGATGTGATTAATCCTGAGGATATAAACATCTACAGACAACTTTCTGGAGGTGTTACTGCAGCACAATTATTACATGGATCTGCAAACCCTATTGGAGGGCAAAGTGCAATAATTAAAATGAGATGGGGTCACCCTGCGGAAAAAATGAAAATAAAATCTGCTCCAGGATTTATAAAGTTTGCTCTTGGTGAGAACGTTAAGCAATCCAATTGGGGATGGAGATATAGTATAAGATATCCACAAACTAGGATGGGAGTAGAGCAAATATATTACGATGCTTTTACAGAAGCCAAGGAATACCAACAATCTATTTCCGAATATAATCTTTTAACTAAAAAAGAAAAATCAAAGCAAATTGAACCCAAGAAAAATCTTCAACTAGATGCGTTAAGTGAGATTATAAATGAAAAAAGATTTATTACATGCCATTCTTATGTTCAGTCGGAAATAAATATGCTAATGAAAATGGCAGATTCTATGGGCTTTAAAATCAATACTTTTACACACATATTAGAAGGTTATAAAGTCGCTGATAAAATGAAACAACATGGCGCTGGAGCATCTACTTTCTCCGATTGGTGGGCCTACAAATTTGAAGTTAGAGATGCCATTGCTTACAATGCATGTCTTTTGAGTAAAATGGGAGTTGTAACTGCTGTTAATTCTGACGATGCTGAGATGGGAAGAAGATTGAATCAAGAAGCTAGTAAAGCAATTAAATATGGGGGCTGCTCAGAAAATGAGGCAATTAAATTAGTCACTATTAATCCTGCTAAACTTTTACATATTGACAACAGAACTGGGTCTTTAACAGTTGGGAAAGATGCCGATATTGTTGTCTGGAATAACTCCCCTCTTTCCATTTATTCTAGAGTAGAACAAACTTATGTAGATGGGTTGCTTCTTTACGACGAAAAATCTCAAGAAAAATTATTTAAAGAAAATGAAAGAAAGAGATCGACTCTTATTACTGAAATGATACAGTCTAAGAAAAATGGATTTCCAACTGAAAAAATTAAACCACAAGAAGATATACTTCACAAATGCAACGATTTCGAAATAGATGAATAAATTCTTTTACACAGTACTAATTATTATTTTGTCTATCTACCAAGGGTTTTCTCAGGTCACACCTGCAGATGTGCAAACAAATAGCATTTTATTATACGGCGGGTATTTGCATATTGGCAACGGTGAGGTAATTGAAAACTCAGCAGTAGGTTTTAAAGATGGTAAAATTATTGAATCTGTAGATATTGAATATAATCAAATTGACACCTCTTATTACGACATTGTTATTAATGTAACTGGGAAGGAAGTTTATCCAGGTTTTATTGCTATGAACTCCACCCTTGGGCTAATGGAAATTGGAGCTGTAAGAGCCACTAAAGATTACAGAGAGACCGGAAAGTTTAATCCTAACTCAAGAACTCTTACATCCTTTAATACAGACTCTAGAATTACTCCAACAGTCAGGTCCAATGGGATGCTTATTGGACAGATCTCTCCAAGAGGGGGAATTGTCTCCGGAACTTCCTCTGTAATGAGATTTGACGCATGGAATTGGGAAGATGCTGTAGTTAGAGCTGATGAGGGTATTCACATGAATTGGCCAAAAAATAGGGTTAATAATAATGTGAATAATGAATTAGATATTGAAAAGGTAAAATCAAAAGTTAAACATACCCAAAACGAAATTCATGATTTCTTCCAAATTGCGAAAGCATATGTCCAAAAAAACTCTTTGACAATCGACTTGAGAATGGAAGCGATGAGAGACCTATTTATTGGGAAGAAAAGACTTTATGTCCATGCAGATAAAGTTTCCCAAATCAAAGAAATTATTTCCTTTAAAAAAGAATTTAATATTGAGAAACTAACTATAGTTGGCGGCAAAGACGCTCACTATATCCCCGAACTAATTGCAGAAAATGAAATATCAATGATTGTTAGCCGAGTTCATTCATTGCCCTCTTACAGGCAAAGTGAATTAGATATTTCCTACAAACTGCCTTCGATATTAAATAAAGCGGGGGTTCTCTTCTGTTTTGACAATCAGGGCGATATGGAACAGATGCAATCTCGGAATATCCCATTTCTAGCTGGAACAGCGGTAGCTTATGGATTACCATACGAAGAAGCTATAAAAGCACTAACTTCCAATTGTGCTGAAATATTAGAGATTAGTAATTATGGTTTAATAACCAAAGGAAAATCTGCGACGTTATTTGTCTCAGAGGGCGATGCTTTAGAAATATCTACTAACAAAATTAGTCATGCTTTTATTGACGGAAGAAGAATTGACCTTTCAAACAGTCAAGAAAAGAACTACTTGAAGTATTGTAAGAAGTATGGGCTTATTCCAGAAAAATAACCATTTTAAAAATTATTGATTTTTATATAAAGTCCCTCCTCAGTTACTGCTAAAAATTATTACAAACGCATTTTTTTACACGATTATTATAAAAAAAATGATAAATCCTTGTTTTTCAGGGATTAATAGCTATGTTTTTATTATATTAGAAATGTAAACAATTAAAATTCAATAAAATGGCGTATTCACATACTAATAGTAAAGGTAAAACTTACTACTTGCACACTAAAGATGTAGAACTTAGAGGTGGAAGAAATCAAACTATTTATTATTTCTGCAAAGACGAAAGATCTAATGCTTGCGATTTACCAGCTGGTAAAAACGTTGTAGAAAGTCCTAAAACAGGTCTTCCTTTTGTTAAGGGATAATTAAAAATTTGATTATTTAGATATTAAACCGCCTTATGGCGGTTTTTTTTTGTTTAATCAATTCTGAACTTGATAATGGAAATAATTCAAAATGGTATAGTCTTTGGAATAATTATAAGTTTTATGCTAGGTCCTGCTTTTTTTATTTTAATAGAAACTAGTATTAAAAAAGGATTTAAGTCTGCTATCTTTTTAGATATTGGCATACTTATAAGTGACGCTATTTATCTTTTAGCAGCTTTTTTTGTCGCTGAAAAAATCAATCTTTGGTTAACTACAAATTCATTTGTTAAATATATAGCTGGATCCATATTTATTATACTAGGAGTAGTTTCTATATACAAAAATGTTATTCAATTAAGATTACAAACAACGGAAATAAAAGATGTGAAAGAAGTTGAAGCTGATCCTAGTAAGAAAATAATATACCCATTTCAGTTAATAATAAAAGGACTAGGTTTAAATGCTATAAATCCTGGTGTTCTTATATTCTGGATTGCTGCAAGCACCTATGCAACCAATGAGTTAAAGTTGGGAGATTTTCAATTGTTGTCTTTTTTTGGAATCACATTACTAACTATGTTTGTTGTAGATGTATTTAAAATTTATTTCTCTAGTAGGTTAAAAGAAAAATTAGATAATAAAGTTTTATCAATCATTGGAGTTCTAATTGGTGGCTTAATGGTGTTTTTCGGACTTGCAATTTGTCTTAAAGACATTCAGCTATAGATGAATTATGACTTTTTAATTGTTGGTCAAGGAATATCAGGGTCAATAGTTGCATTACAATTAAAAAAGATTTCTAAAAAATTCAAATTACTTGAAAGTGGTAATCCAAACACAAGCTCTAGAGCTGCCGCTGGAATAGTTCATCCTATTTCACTTAAAAAATGTAATCTGTCTTGGAGAGGGAGAGAGTTTTATGACTTTGGCAAGGCTTTTTACAAAGAAATTAATTTCCAGAGTGGAATTGAACTTTATAAGCCATACAAACTCTTGAGAGTATTTGCATCATTTGAAGAACAAAATAATTGGATTGGCAAGTCAAACAATGAAATTTATAAAAATATATTAAGTCTAAATAAAAAAGTAATAGGCAGTGTAGAAACAAAGTTTGGAAGTGGGATTGTTGAAGTTTGTAGTAGGCTTTCCGTTAATGAATTTTTAAACTTTGTGCGTCGCTCATCTTTGGAAAACAAATCTCTAAAAAATGACTTTTTTTATCCTGAGAAACTTAAGCTGAAAGAAAATAAATTCTATTATCAGGGTGATATTTATTCAAAGATTATCATGTGTGATGGGGTAAACGCCTTAAAGAATCCTATGTTTAATTATTTGCCAATCATTCCTAATAAAGGGGAAATACTTAAAGTGTTTTCAGAAACTTTACCCAATCAAATAATAAATTGCGGAATTTTCTCTCTTCCAGAAATTAAAAACATATTTACTGTAGGGTCTACCTATAGCAATGAAGATCAACAAAACAAATCTACCGAGATTGCTAAAGAGTATTTAATGAAAAAACTAAATAAAATTATTGATACAGATGGTATTGAGATTATTGACCAAAAATTTGGATTTAGACCAACAACTCCGGATAGAAAGCCATTAATTGGTGAGCATCCAATTATAAAAAACTTATATATTATTAATGGAATGGGTAGTAAGGCAATCCTTATGGCTCCGCTATTAATTAGTGAATTATTAGACACTATTTATAAAAATAAACCATTAGACTCCCTGGTAAATATTGAAAGGTTTGCAATAAAAATAGAAGATGTTAATATCAATTATGCAAAGTCTCTAGAGTAGATGTTTTAAAGATTTAAGTTGCTACTATCTAGTGTTATTTATTAATAATTTATTAATTTTAAATCTAATTAAGATCATTAAACATGAAAAATATATTTGCCATATCATTATTTACTCTAATTTCTCTATCCTCATATTCCCAATGTGTTAAGGGAAACTGTCATAGAGGGCATGGAACTTTTTTATGGGAAGATGGGAATAAATACGATGGATATTGGGTAGACGGCAAGCCTCAAGGTTTTGGAGACTTCATATATGCAAATGGAGACAAATATAAAGGTGGATTTCTTACTGGAAAGAAAAATGGGATTGGGAAATACACTTGGAAGAATGGCAACACCTATAATGGCCACTGGATGGAAGATGCTATGAATGGGATTGGTGAGTACCGATGGATGAAAGAAAATGCAAATTATGAAGGAGCCTTTAAAGATGGTCAGATTGAGAGCGTAGAAATTGAAGCTACTACTGAGACTCCAGAAAAAAATTCCCAATAGCAGTTTATTATTTATTCCCCGCCAAGGCAGCTACAGAAATCAACTGATTAGTTTCAGCTTGAAGAGCTTTAATACAACTATTAATTGTTGCTCCTGTTGTCACCACATCATCTACTAACAATAACCTAGGATTTCCATTAAAATTTCCCTCCAAATAATATTGACTTTCTACATTAGACCACCTTTTATATCTAGAGTTATTTACTTGGGATCTTAAGTTATTTCTTCTTTTAAGACGATTGGCAAGAACTGGTTTTTTAATTATTTGAGAAACCCCATTTGCTATATGTTCACATTGGTTATAACCTCTTTTTTGTTTTTTAATCTCACTTACAGGAACTGGGATTATAAAATCAACATCTTGATTTTTAGATTTATAAATATCTTTAAGAAGAAACCCCAACTCAACTCCCAAAACAAATGCCGTATCTTTATTTCCATTGTATTTCATTTCATAAATCATTTTTTGAAGCAACTTGTTTTTGAAAAACTTAAAAGCATAAATCTCTCTGTTTACCGCAGTTCTCCCAAAAAAAGTTTGGGAATTAGAAATAAAAGATGATTTAACCTCCATTAAACAAGAAGAGCAGATTGCTCTTTCTGAAAACAGCAAAGGCTGGCTGCATCCAGAACAAAAATCGGGATAGATAAGTTGTATAAATTCTTTTAGCAAGATGTATTAACTTTACAATAATTAATCTTTATTCAATAGTAAATTAATTAATATGAACGAGAACCTATCTACCAAAAATAAATATTCTTCAATTGTTATTCTACTTTTAGTAGTTTGTCTAGGGTATACAGGGTACTTAATAAGCACTCTCAATAAAGAAAATCACGAAATTTCTAAGGAACTTTCTAGTCTTCTAATGGAAAACAATGAGATGAACAAAATCTTATTAAATGAAGATGCTTTATCGGCATCCAAAGCATTTAATTTAAAAGACAATTTAAAATTATTATTGGTATCCTACGACAGTCTAGAAGAAAGCAACACTATAGTAGTGGATAGTATAAATCAACAAAGAGAAAAAATTAAAAATCTAATGACAAAAGTAGACCAGCTTAATGGCAAATCTAAGAAAGACTGGAGGTCAATATTTAAACTAAAAAAAGAAGCAGAAACTCTTAGAGGAATTATGAAAGGCTACATTCATACAATTGATTCTCTAAACACCTTAAATATTAATTTATCAAATACTTTAACAGAAAAAACCAATAAACTAAATACTGTATCTAATGAAAATCAGAAATACAAAAAACAAAACAAGGACTTACAAAACAAAGTTGCTCTAGGTGGAGTTTTACAAGCTGGAAATATTACAGTTTCTGCTATAAGAATTAGAAATTCGGGAACACAGGGCGAAACTACTAGAGCTGCCAAAACAAATATGATTAAGGCCTGTTTTACATTGCTTGAAAATAAACTTTCTAAGTCTGGAGATAAGAATATTTATATCAAGGTAATCGATCAAAATCAAAAAACACTTTCATCTACAAATCCTATTAATATAATTAATTCAGAGGGTGTAAATATTGAGCTTAGTTCAAAGCGAACAGTGAATTACCAAAATGAGAATATGGATTTATGTGTTTTTCATGAAATTGAAGAAATATTACAAACAGGCAATTATAAAGTTGAAATCTACAACGATGGCTACTTTATAGGAGAATCATCCTTTGCTTTAAGGTAGAATTACAAAATAAAAATCAAACCAATTAGAAAGATTATAATAATGACAAGATATTGCCATACATCTACAAAATATACTTGGTATTTTCTCCAAAAAGTTTTAGTTTTTTCTAAAAATTTCATCTTCTTTTGTCTTCTATGTAATTCAATAAATGCACAGTTTAGCGATACACTTCAATTTAAATATAGAGATTCTAAAGTACTAATTGTTTCTAAGAGCAGCACAGATAATGAATGGGAATTTGAAAATAGCCTAACAGACGAAAAAGTAAATAACAATAAAATGAAAATGAACTTTTCCGTGGGAAATATTCATTTAAACAACAATTCTATTTTTACTGGCGTTAATAGTTTTAGTCCCATTGAATACAAGACGTTTAATTCGATGAATATGAGTTTTTCTATTTACTTAAAATCTTTTGAAATCAAAAAAGAGTATTTAAAATTATTTCTTGGAGTTGGTGTAAGAAAAAATAAATTAGACCTTAATAAACAGTTATTAAACATTTCTCAAGACACCATTTTATTACATAACTCATCAACTATACAAACATCCAGTATTTCTAAAAGTATTTTATCACACCATTATTTTACTATTCCTGTAAATTTTAGTTGGATACCTTTTCCAAAGAAAAAACCCAATATAAAAACTCAAATAGAAGTTGTAAATCAATTTTTAATGGTGGGCAAATCAAAATTTAAATACAATGAAAATGGACTAGTCCGTAGTGAAATAACCAAAAGTGATTTCTTTAATAATAACTACCATTTATCTGGAAATCTAAAATTTATCTGGAAAAATGTCGGAGTTTTCCTACAGACCAATATTACCCAATATTCCAAACTCTATAAAAATCTATTTACTTATTCTTATGGTTTGACATTATGCATTTAAAATTAACAAAAATAGTACTTCTTTTTGTCGGGTTATTATTGCTGTTAACATGCAATACAAATGATGACTATAATCCGAATCTGATGAAGCCAAGGGCAAAGAAAAATTACTCTGAAATTCTTTTTTCTTTAGAAAAAAAATATTGGAAAGGAGATTTAGGAAAGACCATGAAAAACTCATTTGAAAAACTGGTTAAAACTACGCCACTTCCTTATGAAAAAGAATTTGAAATCGATTTTGTTGTCCCAAATAAAATTTTAAAAAACATTAAAAACAACAACTGTTTTATTTTTGTTCAAATTGAAAATTTCCATTCTAAAAATATAGTTCCAATTATTAAAAAAGACCTTTGGGCAAATAGACAGTTAATTATAGAACTAAAGTTCAAGTCTGAAAAAGCTGCTATTAATTATTTTAAGCACAAAAATACCGAAGTGAAATCAATCTTAAAAGATTTTAATTATCAAAAGATTCAAAAAGACTTTACTGAAAAAAACACCATAAATGATGAATTAGAAAAATCAATGAATCTAACTTTTAAAGCTCCTGAAGGAATAAAACTAAATAAAAGAGCTAAAGACTTTTGGTGGTGGAGCACTCTGGAAATTCAAAAAGATCAAAACGGATCGCATGAAATTCAAAAAGGGATTGTTTTGCACCAAAACGACTATATAAACAAAAATCAATTTGAAAAAAGCAACCTGCTTTGGATCAAAGACTCTCTAGGAAAAACTTATCTCACCGGAAAGAGCGATAATTCTTTTATGAAAACAGTAGAGAATGAATTAAGTAAAACCATAGATACCTCTTTTTATATAAAAAACAAATATGTTAAGCAGCTTAAGGGCTGTTGGAGAATGGAAAACGACAAGATGGGAGGTCCATTTGTAAGTTATTCTTGGCTCAACTTAAAAAAAACAAAAATCATTACCGCCCAAGGTTATGTTTACGCTCCCAATTTTGAAAAATCTAAGTATTTAAGAGAACTTGAAGCCATAATAATTAGTGGAATTAAATAGCGTTCTAATTCTGGATATATATTTCTTTTAAAATTGCTTGATTTTTTATTCTTTCTTTCCAAGTTTTAAAATCTTCATAATCACTCTCTGCAATATAAATTTGGCGTTTTGTTTTCATTAATATTAACATTCCTTTTTGCTGAAATGAAATATATTTTATTTTATCCCAAAAAAGAAAATATTGTTGGTTATTTATAATTATTAAAGCCTGGTCATTAACAATGATCTTGAAAACTTTTTTCCCTATAAATAAGAAAAATAAACCTTCTACAATGAGAATGTAAAGCACAGTTACAAAAAAGTGTGCTTGATCTATATAAAACAAGAGCATTATACTTAATGGAATAAAAATAAAAAAAGGCAAGGTTTCATAGGTAAACGCTTTGATCCATCCAGATTTTGAAATTTTGAACCCTTCTTTTTTTTTAGTCAATTTAACTTTTCGCCATCGAGAATAGCTTTTAAATGCCCAAATCAGCAATAAAATTATCGGAAAAAAAAAGGTGATTTCTTTAAATATTATTAGCTGTATTCCAAAGTCTTGGTTGTGGTATAAGAAAGCTAATAATCCAAATCCTATTACCAAAACATTAGAGAGCAGATTTAGAAACCTATTCATTAATTTTCGATAGGATTGTTTCCGTTACAGTCGAAAATATATTCACAATCAGAAAGGACAATGTCCTTAAGAGTTAGCATAGCAGCAATGGCTATTTGAGAATAATTTTGCGAAGCATTTTTGAAATTGCCATATTCATTTATCCACATCCACTTTATTAACTCCATTCCTTGAAGAGGCTCTTCCAATTGGCTTAATAATGATTCTACATTTCTTGCACCGGCATGGTAAATATGAAGAACTAAAAGCTTAAACCAAAGCTCATCTCCTTCTGGCTCAATGTCTCCAACTTTACACATTATTCTGTAGGCCTGAGGAATGCAGACTCTTTTTAGCAATTCACTCGCTGCATAGGCAGACTTATTAAAGTCTTTTCTTTCATCGACATACTTATTGATAGTAAGGCCCATGTCTCTTGCTACACTTTTCATTATTTGAAATGGGCCATAAGCACCAACACTAGAATATTTTAATTGGGCAGGACTTTCTATCAATAAAATAGATTGTGCAAACCAAGGATCTACATTGTTTTCTTGAAAAATTTTAATTGCGGTTGCAAGTGAAGGAATTACTTGCTCTATTTGATAAAACTCTTTTTTACCAGTAGTTATATATAATCTGGTATTAGAATCTAAACAGTAAAAATCTATAATTGAATCTTTAAATATATTTTTTTCTTTTTCGGACTGTTCAAACCACTTATCTCTATTTATGTAGTCTAAAATTTGTCTTGTGCTGGCGATATTAATTACACAAGTATCTTTGGTGGTGGTAATAATTGTTTTCCAAAATTTAGATTGTGCTAGTGTGTCCCAACGCTCTACAACCAACATTTCAGGATCAATCATCTCGTGGCTACAGCTATCATCGAAACAATAAACATCTATAATATTTTGAGCTGTAGAATTTAAACTCAACAGTATAAAAAAATAAAGTATGTGTTTTTTCATCGAGGTAAATGTAATTTAAAATGGAAAGTAGAATTAAAAACAGAAAATCAAATCTTAAGAGTGGATTGTGTATAATTATATTTTAACGAGAATATCTCCTGCTCTTTTCAAGGTTTCTTCTTTTTTTGCGAAACAAAATCTAAGATTCTGTTCGTCTTTTTTAAAATGCGAAAATACAGAAATTGGAATACTAGCTACTCCATTTTCAATAGTTAACTTTTTAGCCATTTCTGTGTCGGCTATTTCAGATATTAATGAAAAATTTAATAACTGGAAATAGGTTCCAGCACAAGCCTTAGCAAGGAATCTAGAAGCTGAAATAATTTCCAAAAATAAATCTCTCTTTTGCTGATAGAAATGATTAAGACTCAAAAAGTGCTCTTCATTCTCTAAATAATCTGCTATTGCTAGCTGTAAAGGGTGATTGGCAGAAAAAACGTTGAATTGATGAACTTTTCTAATTTCAGACATTAGATGTTTGGGGGCTACAACATATCCTAATTTCCAGCCTGTCACATGGAATGTTTTTCCAAAAGAGAAAGTAGCAATAGCTCTATTAAAAAGCTTAGGGTAGCTACAAATTGACAGGTGTTTTTTATTGTCGTAAACCAGATGCTCATAAACTTCATCACTTAAAATAAGCAGATCGTACTTTTCAGAAATTCTTTCTAAGTTAACCATGTCTTGGTTTGACAGGACAGTTCCAAGTGGATTATGTGGAGAATTGATAATAATCATTCTTGTTTTTGAAGAAATACTTTCTTCTAGAGTCTCCCAATTGACTTTGAAATCAGGAGATTCCAACTCAACGAAAATTGGAATTCCACCGTTTAGCTCCACTGCTGGTTGGTAGCAATCAAAAGATGGAGAAAAAATAATGACTTCATCTTTAGGATGAATGAGAGCAGAAATAGTAGTGAAAATAGCTTGGGTTGCACCGGCAGTTACCGTAATTTCATCATTTTCATTATAATATTGATTATAGCTATTAGAGATTTTTCTGGAAATCACTTCTCTTAATTTTAGAACACCGGGCATGGGAGCGTATTGATTAAATCCAAGTTTCATATACTTAGCCACAGAGTTTATTAGGGTTGGATCGACTTCAAAATCTGGATAGCCCTGAGATAAATTAATTGCATTGTTCTCCATGGCTAGTTTAGACATTGAAGAAAATATATTTGTCCCATTATTGGGTAATTTAGACGGTGGTGATTTTCTCAAAATAGTATTTGCAAAATTAGGACTTCGTAATTGGCTTGGTGATTTTTAATCCAACACTTATCACCTCGTTGAGTATAGTATCTCTCATAGCTTGAATAAGTTTGAACTTGTAGTCTCCTTTGATTGGGAACTTAATGTTTTTGTAAAGTGAATGGTTGAAATTTGCAACTATTCCAGATTTTTTGCCATTCCAATTTCCATTTTTATCCAGCAAAAAAACTTCAAAAGTATCGGCTCTAGTCTTGTTATTGGGGAAGTAAATCTCAGAAAAAATAAACATATTTGACCATTTATAATCGGTAGATGTTCTTAATTGTAAGAATATATTATGCGGGTTAATGGTGTCTAAAATTGATGTTTGAAAAACAATTGTGTCTTTAAAAGATAGCTGAGTATTTTCAACATCGACATAATCGTTAAAAATTATATTTTCATCGCTACAACTAACAATAAATCCAAAGATTGCAATTTTTAAAAAAGATTTTAATTTCATGAAATGATAAGTTATTTATTTTCTCAATAGTTTATAAAGTTTAATAGAGACATCCAGCATTAAAATTTTAGGATTTGCATTTCTCTCCAAGTGGTAATAAGCTTCATTCATTAGAGAATTAATTTCCGAAATATTTTGGTGGTTTATAAACGGTTTAAATTTTTCTAAAAAACTTCTTTCGCTTTCATTAACACCTTCGATTACCAGATTGTAATTACCCAATATGCATTGTCTATACATTTCTAATGAGTAGTTTATAAAATCTTTTATTTGCTCTCTTCCAATTTTAGAAAATTCATTTACCCAGTCAATAGTGTCTGCAATATTTCTTGAGTAACAAAGTCGCATCCAATTCACAAAAAGAGATCTGTTCAGTTCTGAAACACCAGCATCTAAATGAATAGTTATAGCTCTATTAAGGTTCCCATTAGAAATTTTGGCAATACTTTTTGCTGAAGATGGCTCTATTTGAAATTTTTCTTGCAAAAACACCGAAATATTTTCACCCTTTAGACTAGGAATATTAATACTCTGAAGCCTAGAATTGATGGTGGGTAGTATTTTGGGTTGGTCGTTAGAAACAAAAATAAAGTAGGTTTTTTCTGGTGGTTCCTCAATTAGTTTTAATAGTTTGTTAGCAGCTTGAGCATTCATTAGCTCTGGCATCCACATAATAAGCACCTTCGCATTGCCAAAAAATGATTTCAGGCTTATTTTAGATAGTATAGATTGACTTTCTTTTACTCCAATTACACCTTGCTTATTTTCATTACCCATTTTAGAGTACCAAGTTTTTTTACCCAAACACTTGTACTTCTCTAATGCTTCTAAAAAGGAAGGTCTTTGATCGTCAGATATTTCAGAATGCTCGGTCTTGGAAAGGTGAATTGGGTAAGAAAAATGTAAATCTGGATGTTGGTATTTTTCAAACATCTTGCATGAAGGACAGTTCTTACATGCGTCTATTGGCGTTGGATTTTGGCAAAGAAGTAAAGCAGAAAATGAAAGTGCCAATTGCAAATGGCCACAACCCTCGGGTCCATTTAATAGAAGGGCATGAGGCACTCTATTAGATTTAAATAAATCTTTTAACTGAGTTTTAGTATCGTCTTGCCCTGAAAAGTCTGAAAAATACACACTCAAAGATAGTTAAAGTTTAAATTAAATATCCAGTTGATTTATCTCGGGTATATTCATCTCTTTGTGAAAATTTTGTTGTTTAAGTTTTGGCAGAACCACAATTCCAATATTTTTAAAAATTGGATATGCTATGGAGGCATCTTTAGTCTCTTTTTTTATCACAAAACTATTAATATCCCATCTTTCTAAAATAAAAACAACCACTATCAAAAAAGAAAGAATTTTAACCACTCCAAGAATTATTCCAGCTATTTTGTTTAGTAATTTAAGTTGTATGAAATTGATAAACTTTTCAGTAATTTTCACTATAATCGCTCCTACAAGAACTACTCCAAAAAAAAGAATTATAAAACAAGCAATAGACAGATATTTCTCCTGGACTTTATCGACGATTAGAAACTCTATTAATTCTTGGTGTTGCGTACCTAGCCATACTCCAACTAGAAGACTTGCAAGTCCAAGTATTTGTGCAATAAGCCCTTTTTTAAACCCTGTATATGCTCCCCAAATTAAAGGTGCTAATAAAACAATATCTAACCAACCCATGTTATAAAATTAGATTTTACCTAAGATGTTATTTCAATATCGCGAGATAGATATTCACAATTAGGAGATTAAAACTATCGTATTATGAGAATCTTTGATTTGGCTTTAGAATACCCATCCTCTGAGGTAGCAAGAAAATAATATACGCCACTTCCCACTACTTGGTTGTTTTTGTCAAGCCCATCCCAAACCGCCTGTCCCCCATTGGAAAAAATTGTTTTAATATGAAGTCCACTTGCATCTGTAATCTTAACTTCAGAATTATTCATCATTCCTTTTACTGCAATATTTCCTTGGTACTCTGGTCTTACAGGGTTTGGATAGACTATTAACTCTTCGTATTCATTTGCAGGAGATGTTGCGGTAGATTTAAATCCCAAAACACCTTTGTCCGTAGCTATAAATACTTCTCCTGTAAGTTGGTTTATTGCCAATGAATTTACTTTATCACTGAATAGCGGGCTATTGCTTTCTGAGAAAGAATAAATTGTTTGGGTTCCTTCTTTAGACAATAAAAAAAGCCCCCCTCCTTGTGTAGCTATCCATTTTCTATTGGCGCCATCTACAACAATATCTTTTATTATTTCATTCTCTAGAAGATACTGCAAATTCCCGTCTTGCTCAATTAGAATACTTTGTGCATCGTAACTGGATTCATTCATTATAGCATAAGAACTGTAAAAAACACCTGGTCCTTTATCTGTTCCTATCCATATTTCACCATCGTTATCTATGGCTAAAGTATTTACATAACTGCTTGGTAAAGACCCCGAACCGGAGCTAGTTCCAATAATTTTATACTGGTCGTCACTTTCATCAAGAGGTGTTTGATTAAAATCATATACCAATATTCCAACTCCTTTTATAATCATCCAAATGTATCCATACTGGTTGTCTACAACTAAGTCTGTACAAAGTTGGTTGGAAGCTAATGAGCTACAATAAAAAGATTTCCAAACTCCATCTGGTGTTTTAACAGACAAAGGAGAGGTTACAAATGAATTTGCCACCCAGAGATTGTCTAAGTTATCATACGATGCACCAGCAACACAAACATTGTTCCCGTTTTGACCTATTCTTGTTTGTAAAGAGGAATTATGAAAAGTAAATCTTTCTTCGAGTTGGTTATTATTAAAACTTAAAAGTCCACCTCCAAATGAAGATGCTAAAAATTTGTTTTCATTTTTGGGATTGGGAGTAGTCCAAACTATGTCAGATATGGTATCTATTTCTTGTGCCATAATTGGGGTATTTATCTGATTGTAAAAAATCCATGAATTGTTAAATTGGAATACCCCATGCCAATTAAAAGTTTTATTCCAATTTGTTCCATCTGGTGTTCCAGCGGCAACATATAGATTTTCACTATTAGATGACAAATGAAAACATTCACTATTGTAGGGTCCTCCTTGGCCAATTCTAGAAGATGAAAAATTATTTTTAACTCTTACAAAT
>CAJIYZ010000060.1 GCA_905181675.1 Bacteroidetes bacterium MED-G20 | reverse complement strand
AAGCTGCTGGGGCAGAAAGCTGGCTATTTGTTGATGAAATTATTATTGAATGATATTAGAGGCTTGCATATCTTCAATAGATGGTTTAAAAGCTGCTGAGAAATTTGGACTTCACAGGGTTGAAATTTGCAAGGATTTGCATTTAGAAGGGTTGACTCCTTCTTCCAAACTACAATCTATTGCCAATGAAGTATTTAATGGAAAGAGATATGTAATGATTAGACCACATAACAATGGATTTGAATACAATCAAAAGGAAATAAAAAAAATGAAAAAATCCATTAAAACTGCAAAAGATAATGGTGCCCAAGGTGTAGTCTTTGGAGTTTTAAATAAGAATAAAATTGATTTTAAAAATAATGAGGAATTAATAAATCTTGCAAAAGATTTAAATCTAAAGTGCACATTTCATAAAGCATTTGACCTTTGTGATAACATGCAAAAAAGTTTAGTAGAATTATCTGAAATAGGATTTGACTGGGTTCTTACTTCTGGAAGAGAACAAACTGCAGAACTAGGTTTGTATAATTTAAAAAATTTAGCATCTATAAAAAATAGAAAGATTAAAATTTTAGCAGGTGGTGGAGTGTCAGAAAAAAACTGTAGAAAATTTTTAGATATTGGCTTAGATGGCATTCATTTTAGTATTGATAAAAACAAAAAAATTGAGGAAAATAAAATA
Source organism: Bacteroidetes bacterium MED-G20 (assembly GCA_905181675.1). Classification (GTDB taxonomy): domain Bacteria; phylum Bacteroidota; class Bacteroidia; order Flavobacteriales_D; family Parvicellaceae; genus MED-G20. The sequence continues at coordinate 9,896 of CAJIYZ010000060.1, read as the reverse complement.
AGTTCTATTTTAAAAAATTTAGAACTATAAAATAGTTATTTCATCAAAAAACAACCAACTTATTCCTCCACTGCCAAGATGCCATTCTGGACAATTTCCATAATTTTCTGCTTTCACCTTGATATACCTAGCTTGAACCGGTGTTTTTAATTTTAACTCAAACTGTTTTATAACAGACTCTGAAGTATTGTCAGAAACAGTGTGAATTAAAGTGCCAATAGATTCATATTTTTTTCCGTCTTTTGAGGCTAGAAACTCTACTTTTTTTGGCAACCAAATCCAAGATCGGACATCTTGAATTGCCCCAATATTTAAATACGTAATGTTATCTCTAGACCCCAAATCAACTGTAGATTCAAAATCAGCTCCCTGAAATCCTTGCCATCTTCCAGTAAGGTAATTATTGGGGCCTCTTAGACCATCTACTAAAGCATCTTCACCACCAGCATCGTACTGATTACTATAAGTTGTTTTTAAATTTATAGATCTTTTTTTGTTGAATTTCAAAAAATGAGCAGATTCAATTTTGCTTTTCTTATCACTGAGGTTTGAATAACAATATATTGTGTCTGAGTTGTATAAATAAAATGGAGAAGTGTAAAGAGAATAATCGGACTGGTTGGATGTTTTATAAAAAATCTGCTCAGCATTTTTTGCCTCTATTTTAATTTCTAAGGAGTCTTTAAAAGTATTTGACGAAGCAATAATTCTTGGAATTGTTAAAATACTATATGTGCTATTTATTGAAGTTTTATAAAAGTTTTCAGAACTCCACTGATCGTTTGGTTGGTTAGACTTTTCTATTTTCAGAATACCACCATTTAAAATCTCATCAATATGAAGATAATTCCTATTTAATTCCTCCCCATTTAGATGTACAGAATTTATATAAATATTGGATATATCGCTTCCAGAATTACAAATAATTTTAAACTTATTTCCATTTTCTAAGTGAAGGGTAACCTCATCAAATAATGGCGAATTAATTACATAATATGGATCGCCAGGATTCACATCAAATATTCCTATGGAACTTAAAACATACCATGCAGACATCTGACCACAATCTTCATTTCCAACAATGCCACTTGGTTGAGCAGAATACATTTCATTTAAAATCTTATTAACCATGCTCTGAGATTTCGAGGAATTTCCAATCATGTTATATAAGTAAGCCATGTGATGGCTGGGTTCATTTCCATGAGCATATTGTCCAATTAATCCAGTAATATCAGCCTGTTGTCTACCAGCTAAAGAAGAATTAACAGTGAATAATTCATCTAATTTATTTTCAAAACTTTCTTTTCCTTCGTGTAGGTTAATTAGTCCTTCCACATCGTGAGGCACAAAGAAACTATACTGCCAAGAATTGGCCTCGGTATAGTTATAATTCACTTCAGATGCAATAAATCCAGATTTCCAATTGCCATTTGTTTTTGGTTGCATTAATCCAGAGCTTAAGTTGTATATGTTTTTATAGGATTGTGCTCTTTTAATGTAAGATTTCATTGTAGTTGAGTCGTTATAGACTTGTGCCATTTTATAAATACACCAATCGTTGTAAGCGTATTCTAGTGTTTTTGAAACTGACTCAGGTTCTTCAAATGATGAAATGTATCCTTTATTTTTATACTCGGGAATCCCTAATTTGTCTCTATTAGATATTTCCTTCATTGCAGTATATAATTTTGGATAATTTTCAAATTTTACTGATTTAACATACGCATCTAAAATGACAGATACTACGTGATAACCTATCATACATCCAGTATAATTGGCACATAATTCCCAAATAGGTAATTGACCACCAAACTGATATTGATTTAAAAAAGTATTGAGAAATAATGCAGTTTTTTCTCTTTCAATAAGATTGTAAAGGGGATGTGCTGATCTAAAAGTATCCCACAAGGAGAAAACTGTGTAGTTAGGCAAACTGTCTCTATGGACTTCCATATCTGTTCCTCTAAAATCCCCATTGACATCGCTTATAAGGTTAGGAGCAATCATTGTATGGTATAGAGAGGTATAAAATATTTCTTTTAAAGAATCGTTATTTGAAGAAATATCAATCTTTGAAAGTGCCTTGCTCCAGGTGTTTTTGGCATTGGACAAATATTTCTCAAAATTCCAATGCATCGCTTCAGACATTAGGTTTTCCTTGGCATTTTTGGCGCTAACTACTGAAACACCCACTTTAACCATAATTTGGTTGCTAGGTAAATTATTAAAACTCAAAAACAACTTGGTAGGATTTTCTTTCATATTAAAGCTAGTGTCAAAATCCTCTGAAAACTCCATATGAAAGTAAAAATGTTGTTCATCAGCCCAAGATCTTGAAATTCTTTTACCAGATATTTCTCTAGAATTAATTACATCAATATCCCATTCCAATAAAATATCTCTATGTTCCAAGTCCAAGACCACAGCAGGAGTATTAATGGTATCAGAAAACGTATATTGATGAATTCCAACTCTTTGAGTAGTAGTTAATTTACAATCAATTCCATGTTTTTCTAATTTAACTTGGTATAATCCAGTGGAAGCATATTCGTTTTCTTTTGAAAATCTGGAAGAATAATTTTTTTTCTTACTGTTTTTATGTCCATTGTTAAAACACTTCTCACCCATTGTGGGCATTAACAATAAATCACAATAGTCTCCTATACCAGTACCACTCAAATGGGTATGACTAAATCCGAAAATTACAGAATCTGAATAATGGTATCCTGAACAACCGTCCCAACCTTCAATTCTTGTATCTGGACTTAACTGAACCATTCCAAAAGGTGAAGTAGCACCTGGAAAAGTATGGCCATGTGCTCCAGTACCTATAAAAGGGTTAACATATTTGGCATTATCTAAAGTCTTGTTACTACAACCAATAAGAATAAAACTGAAAACTAATAATTGAATATTTTTCATTTTACATTCTTAAAGTTTTAAAAGAGAATTAGTGACTTACATCCTCAGTTGAGGATATATTTACACCTTGTTTTTTTAACTTTTTATTGACAGTCCATGCAAAGAAAAATAAGTAAGCAAGACAAACAACACCAACCCAGTAAGAGTGCTGAATTCCCAATAAATCATTACTGGCAAGCGCTCCTTGTAATGTAGATACAAATCCTCCACCCATAATCATCATAATTAATAGACTAGAGGCTGTATTTGTTTTTTCTTTCAAACCTGCTATTCCAAGTGTAAAAATGCACGGCCATAAAGTACTGCAAAATAAACCAACCGAAATAAAAGCAAAAACGCTTATAATTCCACTTGCGAAAATACCAACAATCATAGATAGAATCCCCACAGCAGAATAAATCATAATCTGATTAACAGGGTTGCCTTTACTTAATTTATCGGCAATTATTAATAATACAACTAGCCCTACATATGGAAAAAATTGTTGCATAGCGTTACCTGCAATCCAGTTTACAAATAGAAATATTCCAAAAGCTACAAAAGGAAGAACAAAGCCTAACAAAGATTTCAATTTATTGGAAATATTAAAAGCGCCTGCGGCAGAAGTCCATCTACCAATCATTAAACTTGCCCAAAATAAAGAAACAAAGGGTGCTACTCCACTTTCTGCAGTTCCCAATTCTTGTTTCATAAATTCTGGGAGGTTACTAGCTGTAGAAACTTCTACACCAACATAAAGAAAGATAGCTATCATTCCCAACACTACTTGTGGATATTTAAGAGTTGCTAAAATATTTCCACTATTACTTTCAGTATCCTCACTAAGGCGGTCAGGAACTGATGAAAATTTAAAGAACACGGCTGCTATTACAAATGCTGCTCCTAGAAAAAGATAAGGTGTTTGAACTGCTTGTAAATTCAAATCAGTTTCTCCCGAAGAAAGACCACCAAAAATAGCAAAAGACACTATGACAGGTCCGATAGTTGTTCCAACATTATTGATCCCACCAGCTAAACTTAAACGCATATTTCCTTTGGATGGATCACCCATTTGAATGGCCAAAGGATTGGCAGCAATTTGTTGCAATGAAAAACCTAAGCCAACAATAAATAGCCCAGAAATTAATAAAGGAAATGATTCATTGTTTGATGCAGGTATAAAGAGAAGAGTTCCAAGAGCAGAAATTATAAGTCCTAGAGAAAGTCCATTTCTGTAGCCAATTACATTTAGTATGTCTTTTTTCAAGATAGAAGAAATTCCAAAATACATAAGGGATCCAACAGTGTAAGCAATATAAAAAGCTAAAGAGATCAATTGTGATTCAAATTGACTTAAACTCAGCGCTTTTTTAAAGACAGGAATTAATATATCGTTACTAGCTGCTACAAAACCCCAAAAAAAGAAAATTGAGATCAGAGTGGAAAATGCACCAATATTTACTTTTTTATTCATCTTAATTTATTTTACCTAAAAAAACAATAATTTAATTAAATAAGCATCATAATTTTGTTTGAATTCAAAATCAAATACTATTTTTTTTCATTTGTTTAATTTATATCTATGTTTGTTAAACAATATGATTAAATAATCTTTAAATTACATTTGCGAAAAAATTTATTTACGATGCAGCATAATAAAATCATTAAAGGATTTTCGAAATTATCCAAACAAGCAAAAATTGAATGGATAACCAAAGAATACTTAAACGATGAGCAAGAATATGTAAATCTTTTAAAGAGCTATTGGCATGAAGACCCAAAAGTTCAAAAAATTCACGATGAATTTATTGAAAACACTATTACCAACTTCTATATTCCTTTTGGAATAGCACCTAATTTTTTAATCAATGACAAGGTTTATTGTGTTCCTATGGCAATTGAAGAAAGTTCTGTGGTTGCAGCTGCTTCAAAAAATGCATCTTTTTGGATGGAAAGAGGAGGTTTTAAATCCACCGTAATTTCTACTACCAAAATTGGACATGTGCATTTTGCATGGTATGGAGAATACGAAGTTTTAAAGAGTTTCGTCAATTCTATCAAACAAAAATTCTTTGACGAATCTAAAGAAATCACTAAAAACATGAACACTAGAGGTGGTGGGATTTTAGAAATAGAGTTAATTAACAGAGCAGATTTAGAGCCAAATTATTATCAATTACAAGCAAAATTTGAAACTTGTGATGCAATGGGTGCGAATTTCATTAATAGTCTTCTTGAAAAGTTCTCAAAGATACTCCAACGAGAAATCAGCAATAGTAACTTAAGTGAAAACAATAAGAAAATAGTTATCATAATGTGTATTTTGAGCAATTACACTCCTGAATGCATTGTAAGATGTGAAGTTAATTGTGGTATTGAGGAATTATCCAATGATCCTACTATCAATAATGAAGAGTTTGCTAAGAAATTTGAACAAGCTATTCATGTTGCAAATATTGAACCATATAGAGCAACTACCCATAACAAGGGAATATTTAATGGCATTGATGCAGTTGTCATAGCAACTGGAAATGATTTTAGAGCTGTTGAGGCTTGTGGTCATACTTATGCTTCAAGGTCTGGACAGTATAGAAGTTTAAGTAATGTTGAAATTAAAGATGGTGAATTTAGATTTTGGATTGACTTACCAATTTCTGTTGGTACTGTAGGTGGTTTAACGACACTTCATCCTATGGTACGATTTTCTTATAAATTACTGGGAAATCCAAATTCAAAAAACTTGATGGAAATTATAGCAGCCGTTGGACTGGCTCAGAACTTTGGCGCAATAAGATCTTTGGTAACTACTGGGATTCAAAAGGGTCATATGAAAATGCATTTATTAAATATTTTGAATCAACTTGGTGCAAATAAGAATGAAGTAGAAAAAACTAAAGAATACTTTAAAGACAAAGTGGTAGAACACAGTTCGGTAGTAAACTATTTCAAAGAATTAAGAAATATCTCCAATTAAAAAAATTAGTATCCATTGAAATCTTTCCACTCAAACGGCAAACTTTTAATTTCGGGAGAATACCTTGTCCTAGATGGGGCCTTGTCTCTTGCTTTACCTTGCAAGTATGGACAATCATTAAACTTTACACCAAATTCCAATAAAACTTTAGAATGGACTAGTAAAGATGTAAATGACAATATTTGGTTTACAGCTTGCTTTGAAGCTAGAACACTTGAAGTATTGAAAACTAGTAATTACAATACCGTGAAATGGGTTCAAAAAATCCTAGAATTCTGCAATAAAAACTCACTTAAAAATAAAAATTTGCAAGGCACAATCGAATGCAAACTAGAATTCCCAAATAATTGGGGGCTGGGGTCAAGCTCTACTCTTTTAAACAACTTGGCTAGCTTACATGAAATTAGTCCATACGATTTACATTTCTCCACAACCAACGGTAGCGGCTATGATATTGCTTGTGCTTCAAGTAATGGCCCATTGACATATCAAATATCTCAAAACACTCCGGAAATTAAACAGATTAATTGGTCAGCTAGTTTTAAAGATGAAATTCTTTTTATATTCTTAAAAAAGAAACAAAAAAGTAATTTGGAAGTAAAAAGGTTTAGGGAACTAAAAAAGGACAAAGATTTGATTAACAGCATATCTAGTATTACAAAAAATATGATTCAATCACAGACAATTGAAGAGTTTGAGGATTTAGTCAACGAGCATGAAGCAATTACTGGCCAATATATTAAAAGTGAAACTGTTAAAAGCAGGTATTTCTCCGATTACAAAGGGTCTATCAAATCCTTAGGTGCATGGGGAGGTGACTTCGTTCTTGCGACAAGAAATAACAAGAAATATTTTATTGACAAAGGATTTGACACTATTTTTTCCTATTCAGAGCTAATTAAAGAATCCACATTTAAAACATTTTCTTAATGTTAGACCAATTAAAATACCAACCTATACATTCTATTCCAGAGTCTGGAGAAATCACAGCTAAGAGTCCATCCAATATTGCTTTAGTTAAATACTGGGGGAAAAAACCAATTCAAATCCCAACTAATCCTTCAATTAGTTTTACGTTGACTAACTGCTTTACAAAAACTTCTATTTCATTTAAAAAATCTAATAGTTTCTCATTTAATTTCACAGTTAAGGGAGTAGCAAAACCTTCATTTATTCCAAAAATAGAATCTTTTTTGGATAGAATTAAAAAGTGGTGCCCATTCCTTTTTTATTATCAAATAGATATAGATACAGAAAACACATTTCCTCACAGTAGTGGTATTGCTTCCTCAGCATCTGGTTTTAGTGCTTTATCTCTAGCTATAGTAGAATTAGAACAAAAAATAACTGGCATTACCAACGAGAATAAATATTTGAAAGCATCTTTCTTGAGCAGATTAGGATCTGGTAGTGCTAGTAGATCTTTGTATGGCCCAGCTGCAATATGGGGACATCACAAAAATATTTCATCTACCAATGATCACTATGCAATTGCTTACCATGATTTACACGAAAATTTTAAAAATTACCAAGACACTATTCTACTAATTGATAAGGGAACTAAAAAAGTAAGTTCAACAGTAGGTCATGAATTAATGCATAACCATCCTTTTTCTAAAGAAAGATTTTTACAAGCACACAATAATTTAGAAAACATGATAAGTGTTCTTCAAAATGGTGATTTAGATAAGTTTATAGAAATTTCTGAAAGCGAGGCACTTACTCTTCATGCAATGATGATGACTTCCAAGCCATATTTCATATTAATGAAGCAAGGAACACTATCAGCTATTGAGCTGATATGGTCTTTCAGAAAGGAATCTAATATTCCATTAAGTTTTACTCTGGATGCTGGAGCTAATGTACACTTGCTCTATCCATTGGCTTATAAACAACAAGTTCTTGATTTTATAGGTAGTGAATTAATTGTTTATTGTGAAAATCAGCAGTATATTTGTGATGAAGTTGGAAGTGGGGCAAATATAATAAGGGCAAGCTATGCTTAAAGATTCTTTGTACTACGGTAAAATCCTTCTCTTCGGAGAGTATGGAATAATTGAAGATTCAATGGGTCTCTCAATTCCTTACACAGATTACAATGGCAAGTTTCTAATATCTAAAGACAACAATCCTAAATCCTCAAAATCCAACAAACAATTACATAGCTTTTTTCTAAACTTAAAAGAACTTCAAAGTTCTAATTCCCTTCCATGTTCTCTAGATCTGAAAGCATTTGAAAAAGATTTAAAAAACAATATATATTTTGATTCTTCCATTCCTCAGGGTTTTGGCATTGGTAGTTCTGGTGCTATTGTAGCTGCGACATACGACAGGTATTGCAACAAAAATAAAATAGCTTCTAGCAAAGAAGTCCAAAATGAATCAATATTAAAACTTAAGGGGATATTTAGTAAACTAGAAAGCTTTTACCATGGAACTAGCTCTGGTTTAGATCCTTTAATTTGCTATTTAAACCTACCTATTTTAATAAAATCTAAAACGGATTTAGGAACAGTTGGTATACCAGACTCAAATAATGGCAAGGGTGCAGTATTTTTATTAAATACTGGTGAAGTTGGAAATACGCAACCACTTGTACAACATTTTTTAGAAAGATGTAAAGAAGAAGGATTTAGAAAAATGCTTAAAAACAAGTTTAAAAAATACAACGATGCTAGTATTGATGCTTTTTTAAAAAACGAGGGCAAATCTTTACTCAAAAATGTAAAATCTCTTTCAAAAGTTTTATATGAAAATTTTCAACCCATGATTCCTAAACTATACAGGGAGTTATGGAAAGAAGGAATCGATACTAATTCTTATTATTTAAAACTTTGTGGTTCTGGTGGTGGTGGATACATTTTAGGGTTTACTAAGGACTTTCAGGAGGCACAAGCTAAACTTAGTAGCTATCAAATTGATGTCATCCATAGATTCTAGTAATAAAATAGTTAAAAATTCAAATTCAATATTAGTTAAAATACTGGCAATTTTCTCAATTGCTAGATGGTACAATATATTTCTGATTACAGTCAGTTTATATGCAATTCATATATTCATATTTGAAAATTCTATTAGTTTCTTATTTTCTTATAGTGGATTAAACCTGCATTTATATATTCTATCAATTGATTTAATTGTAGTTAGTGGATACTTAATCAATGCCTTTTACGATTTTGAAAAGGATATGATTAACCAGCCAGAAAAAACCTATTTTGACAGATTAGTTAGTAAAAAAAGTTGTTTGAATATTTACATGCTGTGTAATGTTTTTGGACTATTTATTGCATATTTAATATCTAATAAAATTTTATTGCTTTCGGCTGTTTTAATAGCAGCATTATGGATATACTCCCATAAGCTGAGAAAGAATGTCTTACTTGGTGAAATAAGTGCTTCACTACTTCTCATCAGTTTGTTCTTAGGTGTTGGTATTCTAAATCAAAAATTTGATCTTACACTTGCGATTTTTAGCACCTATATTTTCACTATAGATTTAACAAGAGAAGTTGTCAAAAAAATGATTTCCTTAAAGGGAGATTTAATTGTTGGGGAAAAAAGTATTCCTATTTATTTTGGAATTAAAAACTGTAAATACATCATATTTTCTCTAATGATTAGCTCTATGGTTGCTATTTTATCTCTTCTTCCTATTATTTTATACAAACCTTTTTCGTATTATTTCATTACTGCTTTTTTCATTATTTTGTCAAGTATTTATTTGCTCCACTTTGCAAAAACTAAAAACCAATACCAAAGAATTAATAGTATTTATAAACTACTACTTGGTTTAGCTATTATTTCCATTTCTTTATACTAATTATTTATGAGAATATACTACTTCATTGTTTTAATTACTTTTGCCAACTGTGAATCAAAAATGAAAATGAAAAACAACTCACCTATTTGCAAGAAAGAGCCCAAAGTTATGTCCATTCATAACCAAGAAAGAATAGACGATTATTATTGGCTAAATAATCGCGAGAATCCAGAAGTAATTGACTACTTAAACCAAGAGAAT
>CAJIYZ010000059.1 GCA_905181675.1 Bacteroidetes bacterium MED-G20 | reverse complement strand
ATTTAGGATTCAGTTTAATAGAAAGAGCAGACCCTAACAACTCATCCAATTCACCTAAGGAATATTCTAGATTATTACCATCACTATCCTGAATACTGTCAATTTTTAAATATTTAGTATCTAATTTTAATACACTGTCTTTTCTGTTTTTATCAAACTCATGAGTTACAGAACCTTTTAATTTTCTTTCCTTGAAGTCAACCGAAAGTTCTAAATGCGAGTTTATGATAGGTAAATCTTGGTAATTGGAAAGAGTATGTGTATCCATAATAAGGTTTTTCTTCTCAACAACATCCTTAATTTCAGGTTTGGAATTACAGCTTGAAACTAAGAAGAATAGCATAGAGATACTGACAACAAAATTAATTTTCATTTTAATAAATTTCATCAAAAATAGTATTTCAATTTGATAAAAATTGTCAATTGTATTTTATATAAGATTTATGGATTAAAAAATTTGTTTATTTTCACAAAAGTATATCTAAAAAAAAAATATGACAACTATTGAAGCCAATGCAAAACACCCTAAGGGATTAATGACCTTATTCTTTTCTGAAATGTGGGAAAGATTTTGCTATTATGGAATGAGAACACTTCTTACTCTTTTCCTTGTTAAATCATTAATGATGGGAGATAGCGAGGCTTCTTTAATCTACGGAGCATACACTGGATTAGTTTATGCTGCGCCTATTCTGGGAGGGAGAATGGCAGATAAGTACTTAGGATATAGATATGCTGTAATGCTGGGAGCTGTTTTAATGGCTATCGGAGAATTTCTAATACTTGGAGAAAGTAAAGAAATGCTTTATATTGGAATGGGAGCACTAATTATTGGAAATGGATATTTTAAAGCCAATATTTCTACAATTGTTGGTAAACTGTACAAAGACAACGACCCAAGAAGAGATTCTGGATTTACTATATTTTACATAGGAATAAATGTTGGAGCGCTTTTAGCAACTACTTTAGTGGCCTATGTTGGAGAAACTTACGGATTCACCTATGGATTTGGATTAGCTGGATTAGGGATGCTGCTGGGACTATTTATTTTCTGGTCTGGAAGAAAAAATTATGCAGCTGCACCTGGGCTAGACATACATGAAGAAGGAAAGAAAAAAGTATTGGGACCTTTAAATATGGTTCAGTTGATAACATTGGGTTCACTATTTTTAATACCACTTTGTTATGTACTTATAATGCAAAATCAATGGTTGGATTATATTCTTTTAGGATTGTTCATTGGAATATCTATTACTTTGATTAAAGCTGGAACTAAGGAAGATAAATTAAATAATGTTTCCATATGGAAAGACCGAATGATTGCCTTAATTATTTTTATGGTAATAAATATTTCTTTTTGGGCTTGTTTTGAACAAGCAGGAACGTCATTGACTCTTTTTGCCGACAGAAACGTGGATAGATTTATTTTTGGATGGGAAATGCCAGCAAGTATGACTCAATTTTTCAACCCTTTCTTTATTATATTATTTGGATCTATATTTTCTGTGATGTGGGTGAAACTTTCAAATATTGGTAAAAACCCTAGTATTCCTCTAAAATTTTGTTTTGGAATAGTTCAGTTGGCATTGGGTTTTCTTTTAACTCAAGTAGGGTTTCAATTTGTAAATGAAGCTTACCAAGTTCCTATTTTAACATTGGTATTCTTATATATGCTTCATACTTCTGGTGAATTATTTCTCTCTCCTATTGGACTATCTATGGTTACTAAACTTTCGCCAAAAAGTATGGCTGGAACAGCGATGGGTGCATGGTTTTTAAGTTTCGCTATTGCAAATTACGTTGGAGGTAAAATAGCTTCTTTCACAGGTGGTCATGGTGGTGGTGAAGTTACTTCTGCAGAAGCTGGATTGCTACAATACTTAGACACATTTGCTACAATAGGCTATGTGCTTTTAATAATAGCTGCAATTATTTTTATTCTGAACAAACCAATTCAGAAATTAATGCATGGCGTAGAGTAAACTAAAATATTTTACTTGGGTTCATTATATTTTTAGGATCAAAAACTTTTTTAATTTCTCTCATTAAATTTAGTTCGACATCCTTGTATGCTATATCCATATAATCTTTTTGTACCCAGCCAATACCATGTTCTCCTGAAATAGTTCCTCCTAAAGAAACTGTTAATTTAAATACCTCTCTAATTGCAAATGGAAGTTCCTTGTCCCATTGCTCTTGCGTTAAATCCCCTTTGATAATATTGACATGCAGATTTCCATCGCCAGCATGTCCGTAACAAATAGATTCAAAGCCATATTTTTCACCAATTTGTTTAACACCCGATAATAAATCTGGCAGCCTATATCTTGGAACTACAGTATCTTCTTCTTTGTATATGCTATTTACTTTAACTGCCTCACCTATTCTTCTTCTAATAAACCATAACTTTTCTTTTTGTGCTTCATCTTCAGCAAATAAAATATTTTCATCTGAATTATGAGATTCCACAACTTCAATAACTTTTTGAATTTCATCCATTAATAGTTCTGGCTGGTTTCCATCAACCTCAATGAGCAGCAAAGCTTTTACATTTTCAGACATCTCTAACTGTGCCTCTTCAATATGTTTTATGGTGTAATCCACTGCTTTTCTCTCCATAAATTCAAGAGCTGAAGGAACAACACCAGCTTTAAAAATTGAAGCAACTGCAGAGCATGCATCTACTGCAGATGAAAAAGGAACAAGAATTAATTTATTGTATTTTGGCAAGGGAATTAGCTTTAAAGTAGCCTTGGTTACTATTCCTAAAGTGCCTTCGCTACCTATTATTAACTGAGTAAGATTGTATCCAGTAGAGTTTTTCAAAGTATCTGCACCAGTTTTAATAATTTCTCCGTTTGGCAGAACCACCTCAAGATTCAGTACAAAGTCTTTAGTTACTCCGTATTTAACAGCTCTTGGACCTCCACTATTTTCTGCAATATTGCCTCCAATAAAGCAACTTCCTCTACTTGCTGGATCTGGAGCATAATACAGACCTTTTTTGGCTACTTCATTTTGCAAAACTTGAGTAATAACCCCTGGCTGGACATGAACTTGAAGATTATCCTGATCTATTTCTAGAATTTTATTAAATCTTTCCATAGAAATCCCAATTCCTCCATGAATAGATAACGAACCGCCACTTAATCCGGTTCTAGCACCAATAGGAGTAACTGGAATAGTGTTTTTGTAAGCCAATTTCATGATTTTTGAAACTTGGTCAACATTTGCAGGTTTTACTAAAACTTCTGGAGGATAGATTAAATTTTCAGTTTCGTCATGTCCGTAGTTAATTAAGTTCTCTTTATCGGTAAATACATACTCTTTTCCAAGCAAAAGAAAAATTTCTTTTAAAATAGATTCAGATATTTTATTGTAGGATTTTTCGGTCATTTAGCTTTAAAAATACGTAAAGATGGCTATTAAAACCATAAATAATTAAAACAAATGATAAACAATCAACTATTTTTTACAAAACTAATTGGAGATTTCAATATGAACATTATATTTGCACTCGAAAATTCGATTCGTTAGCTCAGCTGGTAGAGCACATCCCTTTTAAGGATGGGGTCCTGGGTTCGAACCCCAGACGAATCACTAAAGCCTTCCTCGGAAGGCTTTTTTTATTTAAGAGCATGTTCTATGAGCTGTTTTATTGTTACGTATTTTAGAGCTTTGTCATGCGTTCCTTCTAAATATACTTTAGGCGCTTTTCCAGCATCGTAAGCTTCTTTCCATCTTAGTACACATAAACACCACTTATCCCCTGGCAAAAGCCCTGGAAAACTATAGGCTACATTGGGTGTAGTTAAATCATTCCCTTTAGATTTAGAGAATTCTAAAAATTCTTGAGTCATTACAGAGCACACGACATGGGTTCCAACATCTGAATTTCCTGTATTACAGAAACCATCTCTATAAAAACCAGTTACAGGTGAGCTGCAGCAAAGCCCTAAAGGTTGGCCAAATACATTTACAGACTGAGCAATATCTTCATTCATAATTAAAAAGGTTATAAATATTGTAATAAATAGTTTAATCATTTTTAAAATTAATACTTATTTAGAAGACTTGAGTTTTGATTAAGTTATTTACCTTTATGAATAATAAATATCTACCCAAGTGCTGGAATTGGTAGACGGGCTACGTTGAGGTCGTAGTGCACTTTGTGCGTGAGGGTTCGAGTCCCTCCTTGGGTACTACCTAACAGAAAAGAGGTGTTTGAATAGTGCAAACATCTCTTATTTTTTATAGCTGACTTAGTTAAGAAATCAAAGGGAGGTTAAAATTTTAAGTCCTTTTTTATTAAAACTTCATTTCTAATAGTTCGTTTAATAAAATAACTTCACTTAGAAATAAGTTATGAAAAGGCTCTATTTAATATTTACCTATTTTCTAATATCCCAATTATTAATAGGACAATCTGATTCGCTTGTTATAAGAAACAAAAAAAATAATGAAAAAACTTCCCTAAAAAAAGGGGAAAAAATTAAAGTTAAGTTAAGTAATAATGAATCTTTTAGGGGGAATCTTGAGATGTTTTATGATTCTTCTTTGAATGTAACACAATTAAAAATAGATAATAAGACAATTCCATTTGAGTTGATAAAAACCATCAAGCACTATAGATTAAATAAATATGAAGGAATAATTACATTGGTTTTTGGTGGTCTAATTGAATTTTGGAGCCTCTATAAGTATAAAGATAGTTGGTTTGGTGAGCTTTTTTTATTAACTGCTGCAGTTGCTGTTATTCCAATAATTGCAGGTACAGTAAGTTTAATTAATATACATAGAAAAACTTTGTTAAAGAAAAAGAAATATGAATTTTCGCTCTGATAATTTACTTGCAAACTTTCATAGATTTTAAACCATTAAAGTAAGAAAAAAGGTTTACTTAGTTAAGAAAGCAAAGGGCTAAAGGGATTATTATTTAAACAATATTTGTTTCATTTTTGAAATTAAATCAAAAATTACCAAGATGTTTTTTTTATTTTTTTGCAAGCTTTTAAAACATCTCTTCTACTTATGACCCCAACCATTTTACCATTTTTAAGAACAGGATATCTTCTAAAGTTGGATTTCATAAATAGACTAGCTAATTCGTAAATTTTAATATTATAATCTACTGTAATAACTTTTTTAGACATGTAATTAGTTACTTTTCCTTGATTAGGAAACAAATTGTGGTATTTCTCATCATAAATAACACGAAGACAATCTTTTTCAGTAATAATTCCTATTATTTCCCCTTCATTATTCACTACGGGTGCTCCTGAGATTTTTCTATTAATGATTGTCTCCGTAACATCTGTTATTTCCTGATCTGCTTTAAAAGTTATGACATTTGTTGTCATATAATCTGAAGCAGTTTCATGAATTATTTTTTTTTTATTTTCTTTTATAAATTTTGGGGTAAAGTTTATCATAACTTGAATTAAGGTTTAGAACTATATTTATATTATACAAAATTTAAAGGAGAAATCCTAATTATAAAGAATGTAACTAATTGATTACATGATAATTAATTATTAATTACTATATTCCAACTTGGAATCCAATAGAAATTAAGTACTTTCTAAATGCTAGATTTAAGT
>CAJIYZ010000058.1 GCA_905181675.1 Bacteroidetes bacterium MED-G20 | reverse complement strand
AACTGAATTATAGTCTATATTAATACTGCTAAAAGTTCCTTTGGAGTGGTCTGAGAAAAAAAATAAAAAATGAAATAGTCAGTATAGTAAATGAAAATTTCATAAATTATTGTAAAAAAAAGCTATTCTAACTCTTTAAATTTCTTTACAAGCACCTAAATTACAAAGCATTAACATTTTTAGTCAGTTTTGACTTAAGGTTAGAAGCCTTATTTTTATGGATAATATTTTTCTTTACTAGTTTATCTATCATAGAAGAAACAAATACTAAAAGTGAACCAGCTTCTTTTTTGTCCGTAGTTTCTCTAAGCTTTTGAATAGCAGTACGAGCAGACTTGTGCTGATATTTGTTTCTTAAAGTTTTGTCTTTATTAGACCTTATTCTTTTTATTGCAGATTTATGGTTTGCCATATTATTTCAAATTTAGTAGCCCGTAGGGGAATCGAACCCCTGTTTCCAGGATGAAAACCTGGCGTCCTAACCCCTAGACGAACGGGCCATTTTTATCAAATGGAGCGCAAATTTAGTTTTTTTTTTAGTTAGGCAAAAAAAAATCAAATCAAATTCAAATAAATTATTTTAAATTTCATCGTTATTGTTCTCAAATACAAATCCCAATCTTTTAGCAGTTCTTAATTTATGGGTGTCTCCTACTTGTTTAACCTCATTAACAGAAACCTGATTTACAAGATTATAACTCGGAACCAGTAGATCAAAATCAAGAGAGTATAAAATAGCAGACTGTACGATAGATTTTAATTTATCCTTATCAACAGTTGCATTTATAAAGTCGTTGTATAAAAATCCTAATTGTCTTTTACCTTGAACCATGAAATGGTTTTCGTGGTTAATAAATAATCTTCCAATTAAATACCCTAAATCGTTGGATCTATTGTATTTAAACGAGTCGTTTAAAAAATTGTAGACATTAATTAATCCGCAAAAGCCTCTGTTTGGATTTTCAGAAAGATAACTTGTCTTCCAAAGGCTATTCTCCGGATCAAATTTAAACACATTTGAATGCATTTGGAAAACCAATAAATCTCCTGAAACTCTTAATTGGGCTTCAAACTCTCCAGAGTCTTTGTATTCAATAATAATTCTTTCATCAACATTGGAAAGTTTATCGTTTAAATCATCTCCTATTTCCTTTAATACTCCTTTAAGGATTTTAAAATTTAAAATAATATTGCTAAAAACATCCTGCTTAAGAACGCTTTTATCTTTAATTAGATTAAAAAGTAAATCTTGGTTTTTTTTATAATCCATTGATTATTTTTAATAAGCTCTAGCAAATATAACTTTCTTAGAGTTAGATTCTCCAGTTAGCACACAATTTCCAGTCTCAGAATTACCCAAAGGAATACATCTAATAGTAGCTTTTGTTAAATCTTTAATTTTTTGCTCTGTTTTAGAATCTCCGTTCCAAAACGCTTCTATAAAACCACCTTTAGCATTTAGAATGTCGTTCATTTGAGCTATTGATTCTGCTTGAGTGGTGTTATTCTTCAAAAATAAATTTGCTTTTGAAAATAAGTCTTCTTGAATCTTATCAAGAGTCTCTAACAATAGCTTGGGCAACCCGTTTTGGTCAACTGTAGATTTAGTTAAATCATCTCTTCTTGCCAATTCTACAGTTTCATTCTCCATATCTCTTGGACCAACTGCTATTCTAAGAGGAACCCCTTTCATTTCATATTCGGCAAACTTCCAACCGGGCTTTTTATTAACATCGTCGTCAAACTTTACTGAAACATTCAGTTCTTTAAGTGCTTTCTTCAGTTTATGGGCATACTCGGAAATATCCTTAAGCTGGTCTTCATTTTTATAAATAGGAACTATTACGACTTGAATTGGAGATAATTTAGGTGGCAAAACCAATCCTTTATCATCAGAATGAGTCATTATAAGAGCTCCCATAAGTCGTGTAGAGACACCCCAAGAAGTTGCCCAAACATGGTTTTTATTTCCTTGTTTATCAGCAAATGTCACATCAAATGCTTTTGCAAAATTTTGTCCTAAAAAATGCGAGGTACCAGCCTGTAAAGCTTTACCATCTTGCATAAGAGCTTCTATACAATAGGTTTCTTCTGCACCAGCAAATCTTTCATTTTCAGATTTTAATCCTTTAATAACAGGGACTGCCATGAAATTTTGTACAAATTCCGCATAAACTTCTAACATCTTTTCAGTCTCTTCTACAGCTTCTACTTTAGTAGCATGTGCAGTATGCCCTTCTTGCCACAAAAACTCTGTAGTTCTAAGGAAAAGTCTAGTTCTCATTTCCCATCTTACTACGTTAGCCCATTGATTAACTAAAATTGGCAAATCTCTGTAGGACTGAATCCATTTCTTATATGTGTTCCAAATAATTGTTTCTGAAGTTGGTCTTATAATTAACTCTTCTTCCAACTTTGCATCGGGGTCTACAACGACACCAGAACCATCTTCGGAGTTTTTTAATCTATAATGAGTAACTACCGCACATTCTTTGGCAAAACCCTCAACATGGGCAGCTTCTTTACTTAAATAAGATTTAGGAATTAATAATGGGAAATAAGCGTTTTGATGTCCAGTTTCTTTGAACATAACATCTAATTGATCCTTGATTTTCTCCCATATAGCATAACCATAAGGTTTAATAATCATACATCCTCTAACATCAGAATGTTCTGCTAAATCAGCTTTTAGAACTAGCTCATTGTACCATTTTGAAAAATCTTCGCTTCTTTTAACTATACCCTTTGACGACATAAAAATATATTTGATAGCCTAAATTACCAATTTGAAGGAATAAGTAAGAAAGAATGTTAAATAAATACCTTGTT
>CAJIYZ010000057.1 GCA_905181675.1 Bacteroidetes bacterium MED-G20 | reverse complement strand
GTACTTGAAGAAATAGTCGGAGATATAACAGATGAATTTGACGAAAGAGACGTTACTTTTTTAAAAATCAATGAGCAAAATTATATTTTTGACGGCAAGACACCCTTAATTGATTTCTATAAAATTTTAAATATAGACGGCAAGGATTTCGAAAAATCGAAGGGAGAATCTGATACTTTGGCAGGGTTTTGCATTGAACAGGCGGGTAAGATTTTATTAAAAAATGAGAGAATCTCTTATCAAAATTACAATTTCACCGTTGAAGCCTCAGACAAAAGAAGAATCAAGAAATTAAAAGTTAGAATTGATTAATTTCCTAAAATATTTATTAGTATTTATTTTGATTGCAACTCTTGGTTGCAAAAGAGAAAAGACTTTCCCCAAGCCAAAAAGTTACTTAAGAATAGATTTTCCTAAAAAAGATTTTTACAACATAAAAGACTCTTGTTTATTTACTTTTAAGCTACCTGAGTATGCTTCGTGGGAGCAAAAGTTTAAAGACTATCCTATATGTAGCAAAACCATCATCTTTCCAGAATTTAAAGCAGAAGTCCTTTGTGAATATTTTGAGTTAGAGGACAACTTATTAGAAATGTCAGAAGGATTTAGAAACATGGTTTACGAACACAGCTTTAAATCATCTGCTATTGTAGAAAGAGTTTGGAAAAATGAAGATGATCAAGTTTTTGCACTTGCTTATGAAATAAAAGGCAATACTGCTTGTAATTATGCTTTCACAATTACAGATAGTACTCAACATTTTTTTTCAGGTCAATTACTTTTTCAAACAAAACCTAACTACGACTCTTTAAAACCGTGCATAGAGGTTATAATTGAAGATTTAGAAGAAATGATAAGTTCTTTTCAGTGGATCAACTAAACGCTTGAATTCCAGTCACATCCATACCGGTAATTAACAAATGAATATCGTGAGTACCTTCGTAAGTAATAACAGATTCTAAATTTGCCATGTGTCTCATTACAGAATATTCGTTCATAATCCCCATAGCACCATGAATTTGTCTAGCTTCTCTAGCTACTTTTAGAGCCATATCAACATTGTTCCTCTTGGCCATAGAAATTTGAGGCGAAGTAGCTCTGTCCTCATTTTTTAGCTGCCCTAGACGAAAGGTTAAAAGTTGGGCCTTAGTAATTTCTGTAATCATTTCTGCTAACTTTTTTTGAATTAACTGAAAACTTGCAATTGGTTTTCCAAATTGAATTCTTTCCTTCGAATATCTTAAAGCAGAATCGTAGCAATCCATTGCAGCGCCAATTGCTCCCCAAGCAATACCATATCTAGCGGAGTCTAAACACATTAAAGGCGCTCCAAGACCATCTTTATTTGGCAGGATATTTTCTTTTGGGACTCTTACATTATTAAAAATAAGTTCTCCTGTAGCTGATGCTCTGAGTGAATGTTTTCCATGCATTTCAGGAGTTTGAAAACCTTCCATTCCTCTTTCAACAATTACACCCTTTATTCTATTATTTGGATCTTTGGCCCAAACAACAGCAATATCTGCGAACGGCGCATTGGATATCCACATTTTAGCACCATTGAGTATCAAATGATCTCCATCATCAGTAAAGCTAGTGGTCATTCCACCTGGATTAGATCCAAAATCAGGTTCTGTCAATCCAAAACAACCAATCATTTCTCCACTCGCTAATTTTGGTAAATATTTTTTTCTTTGTGCATCATTTCCAAACTTATAAATAGGATACATAACTAAAGAGCTTTGAACCGAAGACGTTGATCTTAATCCGGAATCACATCTTTCTAATTCTTGCATTATTAAGCCATAGGAGATTTGATCTAACCCTGCTCCACCGTATTCTTCTGGAATGTATGGACCAAAACCCCCAACACCAGCAAGTCCACTAAGGATTTGATTGGGAAATTCTGCTCTTTCGTAATAATCATCAATAATCGGGGAAACTTCTTTTTTTACCCATGCTCTTGCTGAATCTCTTATTAATTTGTGCTCATCAGATAAGAGCTCGTCCATAAAGTAATAGTCGTGTGCCTGATATTGATCTTTACTCATTTTGTTAATTTTACACAAATGTATAGGTAATTAAAAATCTATGGCTAATTGTTGATGCATTTTTTTAAAATTGCATTGTGTACAATGAACTATTCGTATTTTTATACTTCAAAACCATAATTTTATAGCTAAAAACATTTTGATACCCCAAGAAACTATAGCGAAAATTTTTGATTCTGCAGATATTGTAGAAGTTATTGGCGATTTTATAAACTTAAAAAAATCAGGTTCTAATTTTAAAGGCCTTAGTCCATTTGCCAATGAAAAAACACCATCCTTTATGGTTTCTCCTGGGAAAAGAATATTTAAAGACTTTAGCTCTGGAAAGGGGGGAAATGTGGTGACATTTTTAATGGAACACGACCAATTATCCTATCCTGAAGCATTAAAATGGCTTGCAAATAAATACAATATTGAAATTGAAGAAACTCAAGAAACTGAGCAGCAGTTAGAAGCAAAACACCAAAAAGAAGGATTGTATTTAGCCCATCAATTTGCCAATGTATTTTTCAAAAAATCCTTAAAAGAAACCAATGAAGGAAAGTCAGTTGGATTATCTTATTTGAAGAAAAGAGGCTACAACCTAAACACCATAGACGAATTTGAAATTGGTTATTCACCAGATGACTATAACGCTCTTGAAAATGAAGCAAAAAATTCTAATTACAGCCTTGAACCTCTAAAAAAATCTGGCCTAATTAAGGAAGGCGAAAAAGGTAACTATGATTTTTTTCGTGGAAGAATTATTTTCCCAATTCACAATATAACTGGAAGAATAATAGGATTTGGAGGAAGAACATTAAGAACTGATAAAAAAGTAGCAAAATACTTTAACTCTCCAGAGAGTGAAATTTATAATAAGAGTAATGTTCTTTATGGATTATACCAATCGAAAAATGAGATTATTAAAAGTGATTCTTGTCTACTTGTTGAAGGCTATACCGATGTTGTTTCCCTTCACCATAACGGAGTTAAAAATGCTGTATCTTCAAGTGGAACATCGCTTACAGATGGACAAATTAGGCTAATAAAAAGGTTCACCAATAATGTAGTTATACTCTACGATAGTGACCCAGCTGGAATTAATGCTTCATTTAGAGGAGTTGATATGTTACTAAAAGCTGGCTTAAATGTTAAAGTTGTTTTATTTCCGGAAGGGGAAGACCCTGACAGCTATGCGCATCAACTATCCACAGAAGATTTCAAATCTTATCTCGATGACCAACAAACTGACTTTATATCCTTTAAAGCCAACCATTTACTAGAAAAAACAAAAAATGATCCGATAAATATCTCCAAAACCATTAATGATATAATTAATTCCATTTCAATCATTCCTGATGCTGTATCTCGTTCGGTCTACATAAAAAAAACAGCTCAAATATTTGAAATGGATGAACAACTTCTTATAAATGAAGTTCAAAAAAAATTTCGCAGCAAAAGAGAACCACAATCTCCCAATTCACTTCCATCAATAAGCCCAAAAAACTTACCTAGTAAAACTTTTCAGAAAGGGGTTAAGCACGATTTAAGTAATCAAGAACAGGATTTAATACGACTAATGTTGAGTTATGGTGCACACTCTATAAAAGTGGAAGTGCTCAACGAAAATGAAAAATCAATAGTAGAATACCCTTTAGCGCAATTTATTGTCGAGGAAATTTTATCCGATAAACTTTCTTATGAAAATGAAAAATATCAATTGGTTTTTAATGAGTTTTTGGAGGGGCTAGAAAAAGGGCTTGTATTAAATGAGCAACATTTTGTTCAAAATCCAAATCTTACAAGTCTAGTTGCAGACTTAACAACATCACAAAATATTTTAAGTGAAAATTGGAAGAAAAAGCATCAAATTCATACAAAAATTGAGTCTGAACGTTTAAAACAAGCAGCTGAAGAATCTGTTTTTATTTTTAAATTAAGAATTACAGAAAATCTTATTTTAGACAAGCAACAGGCACTAAAAG
The DNA here is from genome assembly GCA_905181675.1 of Bacteroidetes bacterium MED-G20. Lineage (GTDB taxonomy): Bacteria > Bacteroidota > Bacteroidia > Flavobacteriales_D > Parvicellaceae > MED-G20. The sequence continues at coordinate 36,485 of CAJIYZ010000057.1, read as the reverse complement.
AAATGGACCCAAACAACCCAAGTGAGTCAATAATTAAAGAAATTAAGGAATTAATTAAAGTACGCAATATATTTGCAAATGAATTGGGTATCATTGTAACACAATAAATTATGGCTTTTATAGATTATTTTAGTTTAGAACATTTTCTTAATTTAAGTCTCTTCGGAATTGTTATACTTATTTGGCTAATTCTCAACAACTGGATAAATAAAAATCTAGAGAGATATTTAAAACAGAAAGGATGGCTAGTTGAAGGAAGAGAAAAAAACATTAAGAAACTTATAAAGCAAGTTCTTTTACTAGTATGTAGTCTTCTTGCTCTAGAAGCGCTGATAATTGGTCATGAAGAATTCTCAATTAGCAATATTACCCATCTAGAATTATTTGGATTTGACTTCGAAGCAAAAGCTGATGGCACTTACGATAGGTTTAGTTTCACCATTGGAAGTGTTTTTTACCTGGTTTTTGTAATTGTCATATCCAAAATATCCATAAGTGTTTTTAGAGTTTTAATCCACAGATCTACTCGAGAGAGAAAATGGATAGATGAAGGTGGGACTTACACAATAATTCAATTGAGTAAATATGTAATTTATTCTATTGCTGCTATTATAGCAATACAGGGAGTTGGAATAGATATTACCTTTTTAGTAGCTGGGTCTGCCGCTCTTTTTGTGGGAATTGGATTTGGTCTCCAATCAATTTTAGCAGATGTTTTTTCAGGAGTAATTTTACTTTTTGATGGCAGTATAAAAGTAGGAGACGTAGTAGAAATGCCCAATCAAGAAATTTGTAAAGTCAATCATATTTTTATTAGAACATCACAATTAAAAACTTTGGATGGCAAAACTATTATTGTTCCAAATGGATACCTAACAAGAGAAAGCGTAACCAACTGGACAATTAGTGACAAAGTAACAAGATTTAATATTTCTGTTGGAGTGGGTTATGGGTCTGACACCCAATTGGTAAAAGAAATTCTTTACCAATGCGCCTTAAAACATCCATTGGTAGAAAAAAGAAGAAATATAACAATTGAACTAGAAGACTTTGGAGAACACGCGCTAAGGTTTAAAGTTTATTTTTGGGCCCAACAGACTTGGCAAATTATAAATATTAAAAGTGATATAAGACTTGCAATAGACCAAGCGTTTAGAAACAATGAAATAAAAATACCTTATCCTCAGAGAGATCTTCACATAGTTTCAGATTTAAGAAAAAACAAAGATTAGTCAACTCTTATATCTTTAATAATTATCTGCATAGTTTTGTTGCCACGGAAAAAATTCTCATCAATTGTGCCAACAACGTCCATAGTTTCTTGATCTTTTAGTGTTTTAAAAAAAGAAATACTATTAAACCATATACCATCAATTTTATTTAGCTTTTGGGAATCACAAAAAATAAACTTTAAATGCTTTTCACCTACTACTTTAGGATTATTTAAAACATGTAAGTTCTTAAAAAGAAAAACAGGTTTGGGATTGCCAACACCAAAAGGTTCCATTTGCTTTAAAATTCTATAAACTTTTGGAGTTTCTTTAGCTTTAACTCCTTCAAAAAGATTACTTAAAGAAAGCTCCGAGTCAATAGTGATTTCAGGAATAAGTTCTTCTTCTTGGATGTATTTACCAACTTCATTCTCAAAATCAATTTTAAATGACGCTAAGTTTTCTTTTTTAAGACTGAGCCCTGCTGCATATTTATGCCCGCCAAATCTCACAAAATAATGTTTTAAATTTTCCAATACTCTGTATATATCAAATCCTTTTACTGATCTAGCCGAACCGGTAATTATATCTCCTTGACCACATAAAACAATAGTTGGCTTATAGTAAGTTTCGATAATTCTTGATGCTACGATCCCAACCACCCCTTTATGCCAGTTTTTAGAAAAAACTAAGTTGGTGCACCTATTTTCAGCTTGGTCTTCTAAATCTTGTAGTGCTTCTATTGTTATTAATTCATCTAATTTTCTCCTTTGGTCATTGATAGTTTCAATTTTATCTAAGCCTTCAATATTTTCCTTGGAGTCTGATATCAAATATTTTGCAGCTAATAATGCGGTATCCAATCTTCCTGCTGCATTTATTCTAGGTGCAATTTTAAAAATCAAATCTCCAAGGTTAATATTATCAACTTTATTTAGCTTAGAGAATAGTAACGTAAATGGTTCAATTGGATTTTTATTAATCTCCAAAAGTCCCAAGAAAGTAATTAGTCTATTTTCTTTCACTAACGGAACTACATCTGCTGCAGAAGCAACTGCAGCCAACTGATAATAAGGACTGAAGTCAAGTTTTAAATCGAAATTATTTACGTAGCTCTGAATTAGCTTTAAACCCACAGTACATCCACAAAGCTCCTTAAATGGATATTCACAGCCATTTTGCTTGGGGTTTAGTATTGAAAATGCATTGGGAAGCTTTTCTCCAGGGTTGTGATGGTCACAAATTATTAAATCTATATTTTCATTAGAATATGCCTCAGAGGCAAGAAAATCTTTAATTCCACAATCTAAGGCAATTACTAAATCAATTTTGTTTTCAATGGACCATTCTACACTTTTTAAAGAAATACCATAACCTTCAGTTTCTCTGTGTGGCTGGTAATACATAACATTGGCTTTTAGATGTTTTAAAAAACGAACCATCATTGCAACCGAACATGTTCCATCGACATCATAATCTCCGTAAACAAGAATACTTTGATTATTGGAGACAGCCTTGTTTAATCTATCTACCGAAAGATTCATTCCTTTCATTAAGAACCCATCGTTAAATTGTTTTTCATTGGGCCTAAAATAATTTTGAGCAGAAGCAAAATCATCCACTCCTCTAGAAACTAAAATTTCAGATATAACTTTAGACACTTTAAGTTCTTTAGCTAGTTGGAGACTTATGTTTTGGTCAACTTCTTTCTTTTTCCAATGATATTTTCTAGTCTCCATTTTTAATAAGTAATTTTCTATATAAATATATATTTTAACAACATACCCTTAATACGTTATATTGAATTATAATGAAATTACTTAACAAAATACTTTGAGAACTTTATTTGTGGTAATATTGGATCGAATATGGATATAATAGATTATTACAACTGGAGGTATGCTACAAAAAAATTTAATCCAAACAAGAAAATTCCAAATACCGATCTAGAACTAATTAAAGAATCTATCCGTCTGGCTCCAACATCTTATGGATTGCAACTATTTAAAGTAATTATCATAGAAAATCAAGTGCAGAAAGATGAATTAAGAAAATTCTCCTACAACCAATCTCAAATTTCCGATGCCTCTCATCTTTTTATTTTTTGTAATTCCACTAAAGTATTTGAAAAAGATATTGACGTATATATCCAGAATAAATCAATAAGCCAAGAAATGCCTGTTGAAGAAAATAAAGGATATGGTGACTTTTTAAAAAAAACACTACTTAACAAAGATTCTGAAAAAACCTCTGTATGGACCAAAAATCAGACGTATATAGCATTGACTCATTTAATGACTGCTTGTGCTTCTTTAAAGATAGATTCTTGTCCAATTGAGGGATTTAACACTACGCTATACAATGAATTTCTAGATATCAATAAAAAAAGCTTGAGCGCTGGAGTTGTTGCTGCTGTTGGCTACAGATCTGAATCAGATAATTCTCAGTATTATAAAAAAGTTAGAAAGTCTACCAAAGATATATTTGAAATTCATTAGATGGATTTTTCGAAAAAAATTAATCAAATTTTAACACTCTGTGTTTTAGGACTAATATGGGGAAGTTCATTTATTTTAATGAAAAAAGCCTTAACTACTTATTCTCCTATAGAAATAACTCTGTACAGAATTTTTATTGTTTTTCTGGTTTTCTTCCCGCTTGGAATTAAAAGTTTTTTTAAAATCAAAAAAAAAACTGGGTATATTCTTCTTCTATCTGCTGTTATAGGAAGTGTAATACCGTATTTTTTATTTATCAAAGCTCAAACCAAAATAGATAGTTCTTTAAATGGAATATTGAATTCTATAACTCCTCTTTTTACGCTTTTATTTGGGGTAGTACTATTCAAGCAAAAAACAAATTTCAAAGCGGTAATTGGAGTTTTGGTAGGATTAATTGGAGCAACTAGTTTAATATTTTTAAGCACAGGCAATAATCTTTGGTCTAATTCTATATTATACGCTATTTTACCTGTTATAGGATCTGCATGCTACGCTTTAAATATAAATATTATCAAAACATATCTAAAAGATATCCCTGCCTTAAAAATAACTAGTTGGTCTTTTATACTCATTGGCCCAATAGCGGGATTTTTACTTTTTTCTCAGACAGATTTTTCAAATAATTTAATAAATAACGACCCTAATTACTTAAACTTTATTTGTATAAATATTCTTGGGATTTTAGGAAGCGGATTCGCTTTTTGGGTATTTAATTTGTTGATCAAAGAAACATCTTCGGTATTTGCATCTTCAGTAACTTACTTAATACCTATAGTTGCCATATTTTGGGGCGTTATTGATGGAGAGGTTTTTGGGATAGTTCAATTTTATTTATGCCTAGTAATATTTTGCGGGATTTATTTAATAAAATCTAAGCCTTCAAAATCTTAAAGAAAGGGATTTACTAAAATCCATTTACAAAATCAATGACCAGATTGTATAAATCTTCCATTTTATTTAATGGCAATGTCTCTGGTTTGTCCAAAGGGTCGTGGTAAGCTTTTATCCCTCCCAAAGTATAAATAAATATTGAGGGAACTTGATGATGAGAAAACCAATAATGATCTGAATTCGGGGATTGACCACGTATTTTTATTTTTTTAAAATAATTTAATCGAGTATTTAATTTGCCTATTTTTTTAATGGCTTTATGTTCTTCAAGGGCATTTACAATTGCAATTCCCTCCTCTCCAGTTCCTACAATATCTAAATTAATTAGAAAACTCACTTTTTTTAGATCTAATAATGGGTGTTCAGTAAAATATTTAGACCCTTTCAAACCTGCTTCTTCTGCACCAAAACAAATAAAAACAATATTGTATTTATTAGATTTTTTTGAAAAGTAGGAAGCCAAATTAAGTAGCAGACTCACCCCACTAGCATTATCATTTGCACCAGGAAATTTTACCTGCCCCATCATACCCAAATGGTCATAATGTGCAGAAATTATTATGGATTTTTTTCTTTTCCCACTCACCTTGCCTACAATATTCTGAGTTTTTAAAGATTTTTGAAATTCCTGCTTAATATTTATCTCAACTGACGAGAAATCAAAATTTAAAGATTTACTTGCTATTTTTATCAATGGATAATTGGAAACATAGTCTGCCACAGACCATTGTAATTTTTCAGATGAAATCCACAAAACAGGAAACCTTTTATTTAAAATATTTTGCAACTCTTTATACATTGATATAGTATCTCTATTGACTATTCCAGTAAGATCCAAGCTAATAATAGATTGTTTGTTGACTTTGCTAGTGTTTAAAACAGAACTCCAGTTATTTATATTAACCTTTACAACATTAAAAACACCTTGGGATGATTTAGAATGAGGAGCTACCATAAATTCTTCACCTGGAATTAAATATTTCCCATCTAATTTTAACTCCAGCGGATACGGAAAAGTATTTACGTTTATATTGAAATCCTGAGTAAATTTATTGTTATTTAAAGGCTCTAGATTTATTTCTATAAACTTGTCTACTAAAAAATTTGCAGTCTTTAGATGTCCGTCATTGACATAGCCTCTGCCCATAAAGTAGTCGCTACAGAGTGTGTCAACATACTTAGAAAAGTTTTGATTTTGAGATTGAATTTCAAGAGAAAAAAGAAATGAAAAAAATAAAAAAATTCTAATCATTTAACATGGTATCTTCTTTCAACCAAATTAACTAATCTTTTTACTTGATTAGACTTTGAGTTCCAGTTGTGTTTTTTAGACAAAGTATTTTTTAAAAAATCACTTGCTTGGTCCATATTTTGAAATTCATTTAGCTCCTTAATTGCATTTAAACATGCATCGTTATCACCAGAAAATAAATTTTCTGTTATTAAGTACTTTTCATTAATACCTATTTCTTTGGTTAAATCCGATATTGGCTGTTGACCAAACTGATCGGCTAAAGAAGTTTGTGGACTATCAGAATGAATTTCATTAACAGATTTAAAATCTGTTGTAATATTTGAATCTTCTTTTACTGTTTTTGCCTCCTCCTCTACAATTACATCAATTAAATTAATTTGATTTTCTTCTGCAGTGTTTAGTTCGTCTGCATTTTTTTCATCTGGAGCAATTGTATTTACAGGTTCCTTTTCTAAAAGGTATTGCAAGACCGCCAGTCTTTCATGTAACTGCCTTGATGAATTCAAAAGAGCAAGAATATCTTCAGAGCTAAGAGCTCCACTATTTATTTTAAAGACTCCTTCTTTAAGTTCACTTGCTAAACTTTCTAAAGATTTATAATTAAACTCATCCATAATATTAAGATTTCAATGCAAAATTCAATATTTTTGCATAATATGTGAATGTTACCTTTTGAATGTTATCAACATAACATTTTGTTTAATTTGTTCGTTCACAAACTATTAGTTGAAAAAATTGCAAATAAACAACTCATATACTCTTAGAGAAATATCTAAAATAACAGGTGGCGAATGTATAGGAAATATAGATTTGCCAATTAGTAATGTACATTACGACAGTAGAAGATTCGTTCAAAATAACGGGCATGTTTTTTTGGCATTTAAAACTAATTTCAATGATGGTCATCAATATATTAACGAGGTCTATAAAAGTGGAATTAAACAGTTTATAACCCATGAAAAACCATTAAAACATCAAAAAGAGGCTGGTTACCTAGTTGTAGAAGATACGTTAATTGCACTTCAAAAATGGGCAAGCCACCATAGAAAAACTTTTAAAATCCCTGTCCTTGCAATTACAGGTAGCTATGGGAAAACAGTGATTAAAGAATGGATAAATTTCATTGCTCAAGAAAAAATAAATATTCTTAGAAGTCCAAAAAGTTACAACTCACAATTTGGAGCAGCTTTAACCCTTCTTTCATTAAATAAGCACCACGAACTCGCTATTATTGAAACAGGAATTTCTATGCCAGGGGAAATGGATTCAATGAAAAAGATGATTGAGCCATCTCATGTTATCTTATCCAATATTGGAAAAGAACATATTGACAACTTTAATTCTCCAGATGAACTACGAAAAGAAAAAGAAAAACTTTTAGAGGGAACTCTTTACACCTATTTTAAAAATAACAAATATAATTTTGAAAGGAATATTCTAGAAAAAGGACAAGAAATACACAGCATTTACAACAATAAAAAAGAGGTATTCTTTATTAAACAAAAAGACGAATACTCTGCAAAAAACTTTGCTTGTTGTCTAGGGTTTTTAGACCAAATAAAATACGATTTAAAAGAAATTAAAACCATGAGCTCTTTACTTCCTGAAATTGCTCTAAGATTTGAAAAAAAATCTGGAATTAGAAATTCGGTTATTATAAACGATTCCTATCAGAATACTTTTCAATCCCTTAAAATTTCCCTAGAAACCTTAAAATCCGAATCCGGATCTTCCAAAACAACTTTAATACTTTCAGATTTAAATGAGAAAAAAACCGACTTTGAGGAACTCTCTAGATTAATAGAATCCTACGAAATAACGCAGTTCATTGGGATTGGCAAAGAACTCTTTAAAAACACTAAAATATTCCCAGATAAAAATTTACTATATAAAGATGAATATGAATTTTTAAACCAATTTAATAATCTAGATTTTAAGGGTCACCATATATTAATTAAAGGAAAAAAAGTAGCCGATTTTCAAAAGATTTATTTAAAGTTAGAAGAGAAAAAACACAATACTGTTTTAGAAATAAACCTTACTAATCTAATTAAAAACTTAAACTATTACAGGAATTTAGTTACTCCAAACACTAAATTACTAGTGATGATTAAAGCAGCTGGATATGGGACGGGGTTAATTGAATCTGCCAAAATATTAGAGCAAAATCATATAGATTACATTGGGGTAGCATATACGGATGAGGGTGCAGAACTAAGAGAAAATGGTCTAAAGTCTCCAATTTTAGTAATGAATGTTGAACAAAAATCGATGGATAATTTAATAGAAAATAGATTAACTCCATCAATTTACGACCTTGGTCAGCTAGATGAATTCACTAAGAAACTTATTTTATTGGGAGAAAAAAATTATCCTATTCATATAAAATTAAATACCGGAATGAATAGAATGGGATTTGATTCTATCGATATTAAAAAATTATGTAGCTTTTTGTTAAGCCAACCCGAAATAAAAGTAGAAGGTATTTTTAGTCACTTAGCTGCAAGTGATCAAGAAACTGGTAAAAAACTAACTCAGTATCAATTTGATTGCTTCCATAAGATGTCCAAAGAAATTGAATCATCTCTAGGAATTAAAACATCTAAGCATATTCTTAATACTGCAGGAATTGAAAATTATCCAGACCAAAGTTTGCAAATGGTTAGACTTGGGATAGGCTTATATGGAATTTCACAAAGTAAAAACCTTTTCAATGTGGCGTCTTTGGTTTCTAGAATATCGAAAATAAGAACGGTAAATAAGGGAGATTATATTGGATATGGAGTAAATAATCCTTCTGAGAAAAAATTAAAAATCGCAATTATTCCAATAGGTTACGCAGACGGATTTTCTAGATCCTTAGGTAATGGGAAAGGAAGTGTATTTATAAATGATTCTATATATCCAACAATTGGTAATATATGTATGGATATGATGTTTTTAGACATTACCGACTCTAATTTAAATATCAATGACAGAGTGGAAATATTTGGAAATAATCATTCAATTTTTGAAATGGCAGATGCTGCAAATACAATTCCATATGAGATTATAAGTTCTATTTCTAACAGAGTTGTAAGAGTTTACCAAAAGGATTAATGAAAAAAAAATTTCTTTCAAATTTAATACTGGTTCTTGTTCTAAATATAGTTATTAAGCCTTTCTATATTCTTGGAATTGATGCTGAAATATTAAAAATAACAGAGCAAAACAGCCCAGGTTCGTACGGTACTTATTTTTCATTATTAAGCTTGGCTTTTATTTTCAACATCATTTTAGATATGGGAGTTAATAACTTTAACACAAGAAACATTGCTCAGAATAATCAATTACTTCAAAAGCATTTTTCTAAAATTTTTTCTCTAAAGTTAATCTTAAGTATATTTTATATTAGTGTTCTTTTTATAGTGGGGCTAATTTTTAATTTCTCTTTCCAAGAAATGAAATGGTTAATTATAATAGGATTTAATCAAATTTTAGTGGCTTTAATTCTATTTATAAGATCTAATATGTCTGCGTTACTTTTATTCAAAAAAGACAGTGTTTTATCTGTTACAGACAGATTGATTTTGATATTTTTCTGTGGCTATTTTATATGGAGCATTGGTGATGATTCAATTATAACTATTGACTTCTTTATTCTATCTCAAACTATAGCATATTTAATTACCCTTATTGCAGGTTTTTTATTATTAGTAAAACATTCCAAATTTCCTAAACTTAAGTGGGATCAACTTTTTTTCAAGATGATTGTAAAAAAAAGCCTGCCTTATGCTCTTTTAATATTTCTAATGTCGGTATACTACTATTCGGATGTTGTTATGGTAGAGAGAATAAGAGGAAATATTGAAGTGGCTAATTATGCTCACGGATATAGGTTTTTTATGGCTTTTAATATGTTAGGTTATTTATTTGCCGGTCTATTACTTCCAATATTTTCTAAGCTTATTAAAGAAAAGAAAAGTGTTGTGCCAGTTTCTTGGCTATCATTTAAACTAATTTATTTTTTTGCTTTAATTATTTGTGTTACTGTATGGACTTATAAAGTAGAAATTATTCATTGGAGATATGAAATAAATGGTTCTTTGCTATTGCATTCCAGTGAAACTTTTGGATGGTTAATAATCTCTTTTATAGCTGTTTCTTGCAACTATATTTTTGGAACTTTATTAACCGCTAAGGGAAGCATGAAACAATTAAACATATTGGCAGTTTTTGGAATTTTGATTAATATTTCGTTAAACCTATTACTCATTCCCGACAAAGGATCTTCTGGAGCAGCTTTTGCAAGTGCTTTTACCCAGTTTTTTATATTGGCATTTCAAATAGCTTTGTGTTACAAAATATTTAATTTTAAATCTAGTTTATTATATATAATTCAGATTTCATCATTCAGCTTATTATTTATAATACTTGTCTATACAATTGAAAACAATTTAAATATTAATTGGTTAGAAAAAATCGTGTTGAATATAATAGGTGGTGGAATTATTGGGTTATTTTTAAAAGTTGTTAATTGGAAACAGTTTTACAACCTTATAAAACATGATAAATCATCTTAATTTGTAGAGATTCGTGCTATAACTTATATTTGTATATCTAAAATTGAAAAATGAATTCAACAGAAAATCAATCTTACGACTTAATTTCTTTTTTATGGAAAAATAAAAATCCATTACTTACTATTGGAATTATTGCGTTGGTGACCTCCTCAATTGTTTCTCTATTAATGGATGAGAAATTTGAATCTACTGTGACTCTGTACCCAGCAAAAACAAGTTCAGTAACATTCAACGAAGTAATTACTGAAGATCAAAGTGTTTCTAAGTTTGGAGAAGATGAAGAAGCAGAACAAATGCTTCAAATTTTAGAGTCTAGCAGTATTAGAAGTAAAATTATGGACAAGTTCAATCTTATAAAGCATTATGAAATTGACTTTGAGTCAAAATATGTCAATACTGATTTGACAAAAACTTATCTTAAAAATATAAATTTTAAAAGAAATAACAATGGTGCAGTATTAATTTCTGTTTTAGATAAAAATCCAGATACTGCAGCATTAATAGCCAACGAAATTGCATCGTTATTTGACAATACAAAAAATGCAATGATTCACGAAAGGGCTTTGACAGATTTTAAAATTAAAAAAGACAAACTAGATAAAATAACTTCTCAAATGCAGAACCTAAGAGATACCATGTCAAAACTATCCTCTCTTGGCGTTGTAACCAACGATGCTTACCGAGCACTAACAGAAGGCTACGTCAATTCTAAAGATTCTGAGATGAAAAAATCATTTAAAACCAAAATGAATATGACGGAAAAATATGGTTCTTTACTAAAATCTTTGCAAGTAAAAGTAGAATTTCTTTCTGAAAGACTTGCCACGATGGAAGCTTCCTACGAACAAGCAGAAAGTGATGCAACAAGCAATCTTTCTCATAAATTTATTGTAGAAAAAGCCTATCCTGCAGAAAAAAAAGCTTATCCCATTAGGTGGCTTATTGTTGTCTTTTCTACATTCTCTTCAATTTTACTAGCTATTGTTGGAATTCTAGTTAAAAACAAACTAAAACTTTTAAAAGATTAATGATTTTAGAATTTCTTAGTCGAAGAACTTCTTACTTTTTGATGATTTTATTCATCATACTAAACTCAATTTTAATTTACTTTGATATTTATTATCTGTTAGCACTCCCATTGGTTATGTTAATTGGCTATCTGTTTGTATTCAGGTTAGATTTTGTTTTTCTCACAATAGTATTTTGCACACCTTTATCTTTCAATTTTGAAAATTTAGACTTACTTGGAATAGGATTTTATTTCCCAACGGAACCAATGTTGCTTGTTTTCAACGTTGTATTTCTTTTTAAATCACTATACAAAAGTGGCGTCAAAGAAGAATTTCTACACTATAAAAATCCCATTATAGTACTAGTTTTAATTCAAATACTATGGATTTTCACAACCTCTATAGTTAGTGAAATCCCTTCAGTTTCTTTTAAGTTTTTAATATCAAGAAGCTGGTTTATTGTGCCAATTCTTCTTTATGGTATTCACTTTTTTAAAAAGGGAAAGATGCAAATCAAACAATTCTTCTTCGCATATCTATTTGCAATGGTAATAGTGACTTGCTATACTTTAGTCAACCACATGTTTAATAGTTTTAGTGAAGAAGCTGGCCATTGGGTAATGTGGCCTTTTTTCAAGGACCACACTTCCTATGGCGCAATTTTAGCTCTAGTTATTCCGATCAATATTTGGTTATTGTACGAGTCCAAAAAAAATTATTTTAGAATTTTATTAATTGTTTTTTTAGTAATCCTTTTAATAGGCCTATACTTTAGTTACACTAGAGCTGCTTGGTTAAGTATCGTTTTGGCGATGGGAGTATTTTTCCTGTATTATTTCAAAATAAAATTTAAATGGCTAATTGCTATTATAATTATTCCTTCAATATTTATTCTTTATAATTTGACAGAAATTTCATATCTCATTCAAAAAAATGATGCTGAACACACCACCGAGAATTTTTCTGAAAGGATAGAATCTATGTCCAATATTTCTTCAGATGCCTCCAATTTAGAACGTTTAAATAGATGGAATTGTGCCATTAAACTATTTACAGAAAGACCATTTTTCGGATGGGGACCAGGAACATTTGCATTTGTATATGCTCCATTTCAGAAGTCCAAAGATTTAACTATTATCAGCACCAATTTTGGCGATGGGGGAAATGCGCATAGTGAGTATCTAAGTCCTTTGGCTGAGCAAGGAGTTTTTGGATTTATAATTAATATTTTCTTAATAGGGTTTGTTTTTGTTTACACTGGAATATTCTATATAAAATGTGAAGATGATTTTTATAAAATTTTAACTCTTTTTATTATATTATCTCTAACCACTTATTTCACTCACGGAGTTTTAAATAACTATTTAGACACCGACAAGGCTGCAATTCCAATTTGGGGTTTAATTGGAATATTTATTACCATTAAAACTTATTTAAGTCCTATTTCTAAAAACACAACGTATTAAGTGTATGTTGTGATAAATTATTATTGCTTATGATTAAATCAAAAAAAATATTTCAATGCATAAGCTGCTCACACGAAACAAGTAAATGGACAGGAAAATGTGGAGAATGCGGTGAATGGAATACAGTTTCTGAGAGAACCGTGTCAAAATCCTCCTCAAGCTCCATAGTCAGCAGTATAAAAATCCCTCAGCGAATAAGTGAGATTTCAGGAGATAAAGCGCAAAGAATTCCTATAAACGATTTAGAATTTAATAGGGTAATAGGGAATGGATTGGTAAAAGGCTCTGTAATACTTCTAGGTGGAGAACCAGGGATTGGAAAATCAACACTAACCTTAAAAATTGCATTAACTCTCAAAGAAAAAGTACTGTATGTTTCCGGGGAAGAGAGTAATGAACAAATTAAATTAAGAGCAGATAGATTAAAATTTAACAACGATAATTGCTATATATACAATGAAACTGAGGTAAATACTATCCTTAAAACCTGTGAGGAAGTTTTACCTAAATTAATTATTATAGATTCTATTCAGACTATCCATACTCAAGATGTAGATGCTATTCCAGGAAGCGTTTCTCAAATTAAGCACTGTGCTGAAATTCTTATTAAATATGCAAAAGACAGGTTGATTCCCATAATAATTATTGGACATATCACTAAGGATGGTGCAATTGCTGGCCCAAAAGTATTGGAACATATGGTAGATACTGTTCTTCAGTTTGAGGGTGATAAAAATCACTTATACCGTTTGGTTCGAAGTATTAAAAACAGATTTGGAAGTACTAATGAACTTGGTATTTATGAAATGAATGAAAGCGGGTTAGAAGAAGTGAATTCACCTAGTAAAATGCTTATTTCTACCAATCAAGAAAAACTTAGTGGTATTGCTTTAGGCTGTAGTCTTGAAGGGGTAAGGCCTATAATGATAGAATCTCAAGCATTAACATCCGCTGCCACTTATGGGAATCCACAAAGATCAGCTAACGGAATTGATATTAAAAGACTTAACATGTTATTGGCCGTAATTGAAAAAAGAGGGGGGATGAAATTGAGTCAAAAGGATGTTTTTTTAAATATTACTGGTGGTTTAAAAATTCAAGATCCTGCAATTGATTTATCTATGGTTTGTGCAATATTGTCTTCATTTTTTGATTTCTATATTGATCATAAGATTTGTTTTATTGGCGAGGTTGGTCTTAGTGGAGAAATAAGACCAGTTAGCAGAATTGAACAACGGATAAAAGAGGTGACAAAAATGGGAATTAAATATATTTATTTGAGTAAGTATTCAAAAATTAACCACAAAGAATCAGAAGATTATCAATTAATTAAGGTAGGTAAACTTCAAGAAATCATTCAACAATTATTTAAATAATGTCTTCAATAAGTTAATCAATAAAGAGTTTAATTTATATTTAAAGTAAAAAGTAATCCATGCAGGTTATAGATCTTGAAAAAGAAATCATTAGTGAGTTTGAAATGTTTGATAATTGGATGGAAAAATATGAGTATCTAATTGAATTAGGCAAAGATCTTCCACTAATATCCTCAAATCACAAGAACGATGAAAATATAATTAAAGGCTGTCAATCTAAGGTTTGGCTACATGCTGAATATGAGAACGATCTAGTTTCGTTTTATGCAGATAGCGAAGCAATTATTACTAAGGGTATTATTGCTCTTCTAATAAGAGTTTTAAATAACCAGACTCCAAAAAATATTCTTGAAGCGAAACTGAATTTCATTAATGAAATTGGTCTAACAAATCACTTATCTCCAACTAGAGCAAATGGGTTAGTAGAAATGGTGAAGCAGATAAAAGCTTATGCCTATTCATTAAGGATAAAAAATAATTTAAATAATTAAAATGAGTGATGAAAAAGATTCTATAATTGACAAGAAAAAAATTGAAAACAAAATCATAAATGTTCTCAAAGCGATATTTGACCCAGAAATTCCAGTCGACATTTACGAATTAGGTTTAATTTATGAAATCAAAATTGACGACGAATTTAATACTGTAATTATAATGACCTTAACTTCTCCCAATTGCCCAGTAGCCGAATCGCTTCCTAAAGAGGTTGAGGATAAGGTTGGTGAGGTTCATGGAGTAGAAACTTCAAAAGTTAATATTGTATTTGACCCTCCATGGGATAAGGATATGATGAGTGAAGAGGCTAAACTGGATTTAGGAATGATTTAAAGATGAGAAATGGAATTTGGAATTGACGCAATAGATTATTATTTACCAAACATCGCTTTACCAATAGTTAGTTTGGCTGAAAAAAGAGATATTATTCCTGCAAAACTTGAAAAAGGATTGGGCCTTAAGTTTATGGCTCTAGCAGATGTAAATGAAGATACTGCTTCAATGGCAGCCAATGCGCTACTAAATCTTATTGAAAATAATAAAATAGATCCAAAGACTATTGGTAGAATATATCTTGGAACTGAGAGCGCAGTAGATGCTGCTAAACCCACTGCTACTTATGCAGTAGGAACAGTTGAAAAAATTCTTTCTAAAGATCATGGTTCTAGATGTTTTAAAAACTGTGATGTTGTCGATTTAACTTTTGCTTGTATTGGTGGCATTGATGCAGTAGAAAACTGTTTAGACTGGGTAAGAATTAATCCAGAAAAAAAAGCGGTAGTAATTGCCTCCGACATTGCCAAATATGAACTAGCATCCTCTGGAGAATATACTCAAGGAGCTGGTGCAGTAGCAATGTTATTATCATCAAACCCTAGTATAATTTCCTTTAAAAATACAATTGGAATTAGCATGGAGCATGTTGGAGATTTTTTTAAACCAAGAAAGAAAATTAACAACTCATTTCTAAAGGATAAGAATACAACTGTCCAAGAACTAACCGATAGTAATAAAGAAACCCTAGATTTTTATTTTGAAGAACCCGTATTTGATGGTCAATATTCTAATAAATGTTACCAAGATAGAATTAATGAAGGGTTAGATCATTTCCAATCCCAGAAAAAAATAGACTTTCTTAAAGATTGGGATCATTTAATTTTCCACCTTCCATACGCCTTTCAAGGAAGAAGAATAATGTTAGACATATGGCTTGGGTGGTTGGATAAAAATAATTTATTGCTAGAACTAGAAAACGAAATAGGACATTCAAAAAGTATGGATTATAAAGATTGGAGAAAAGCAGCTTCAAAGTCAGTTCTTTACAATAATTTTGTGGAAAATAAAATTGAGGATGGTGAAATTGCTAGTGGATATATTGGCAATATGTATACCGCATCTATTTTTATGTCGTTAATTAGTTTGCTTTATTCTAGCTATGAAAAAAACAAGAGTATTACAGGTCATACTGTTGGTTTTTTAAGCTATGGTAGTGGCTCTAAATCTAAGATTTTTGAAGGAACTGTAGTTGATAATTGGCAGTCAAAAATAGCAGAGTTAGAAGTTTTCAAAAAACTCGAACAAAGAAAGATGATTGACTTTGAGACTTATGAAAAACTCCACAATGGGAGTTTAGAAAAACCAATATCCAATCATCAAAATATTGTTCTAGACAGAATTGATAATCAAGAAAATAAAGTAGGATTTAGACATTATAAAAAAAATTGAGCGAAATAGTAAATAAAATAGCATTAAGTGGTCTAATAACATTGGATATGAAGACTTTTAAAGGGTCTCAGAAAAGAAAAGTTATAGATGTTAAAAACTGGCTATTTGAGGGGATGGTTCTCAAAGAAAAAAAATTTAGAGAGCATTTAAAAACAGAAAAATGGGAAGATTATAAAGACACATTTGTCTCTTTACATTGTTCAAACGATACTATAATCCCAGTTTGGGCCTATATGCTTCTTACAAAATATCTGAACCCTTACGCATCAAGTATAATTTATGGAAATGAAAAAGATCTTGAAAAATTAATATTTACTCTAAATATTAATGATTTTGATATCAAACCGTTAGTAAATAAAAGAGTTCTTCTTAAGGGTTGTACAGACACCTATATTCCTGAAGACAGTTATGTTCAACTAAGCAACAAATTAATTGAGAATGTTAAATCCTTAATGTTTGGAGAAGCTTGTTCTAATGTGCCAATATTCAAGTCCTAAATAATTATTATGGGAAACTTTATTTAAACTTAAGTTTAAAGTAGTGATCAAACTCTGGTACAATTCTAAATAGATATACCAAAGACACATATAAAAATGAAACTATTACAGATCTGAACACCATAGATAAAACTGTAAACTCAAATGACGGTATTAAACAACCAATAAAATAAGTAACACTAATAATTAATAGAATTTTAAGAGCACTTAAGTCATAGGGTTGCATCTTAAACTTTATTTTGATAATTATAAATTTGATAATATTATAAATAACCGATGACAAGGCAGAGGCGAAAGCAGCGCCTTCAATTCCCAAAAGTGGGATAAATATAAGATTGTTAATTACCGCCAAAACTAATAGTAACAACAAAAGATATGTCCCATATATATATTTATTTGAATTAAATAAAACAGCGTTATTAAGTCCTGTTGATATATTAATAAATGCCCCAATAGAAGCTATGATAGTTACATTTTTAGCATCAGCATATTGTTGCGGAAGAAATGAAAGCATGTCTTGTATATTCAATAATATACCAATCAACAATATTCCTCCAATTAGCATTAAATATCTTACGGATTTTTTATAAATATTTTTTATTCCCTCAATATTATTTTCTACCCAAAACCTGGCAATTTGGACATTTGAAATCTTTTCAAGTGAGGTTAAGGGGATTTCTATTATCAATGCTATAAAAGAAGTTACTGCAAAAATTCCAACAAAATCTAACTCGAGAAATGCACCAATCATTACTGTATCTATAAGCTTCAGTCCAGAAGAAGAAATAGAGGCTAAGGATAAAAGAAGTCCATATTTAATCATAGGTTTTACACCCACTGATTTTATTTTAGGAAAATTAATTCTTAGCGAAACTGAATCCGTAACTAATGCATATATTAAAAGAAATAAGACTTGTATAACATATAAACCAATAAACGAAAAAACAAATAAATCGAAGCTAAGAATCTCTAAATAATAAAGAACAATGACTACCACAAATAGTAGTTTATTCATTATAGAATCCCAAAAAGTTACTGCAACAGTTTTGTAAAGCGAAGAAACATAAGTATTTAGAATAGCAACACAAGCAATGATAAATGCAAAAGGAATTGCCAAGTAAAAATAATTTACAAATAGTGGAGATTGTTCGGAATAAAGCTCAATAATGTTACTTTTAAAAAGAAAAATTAAAGCGGTACAAATTATAAAGCCAGCAATTAAAAATAAAAGCATAAAGCCAAAATAACCGTAGTGCTTTTTTTCTTTATTTCGAAAATGAGGGAAAAATTTAGTGTTAATATTACCAACTCCTAAAGGCATAACAGTTGCAACTATCGTAGAAAATGCCAGTAGAATTCTAACAAGTCCTAGTTCTGAACTAGTTAATAATTGAGGTTGAATAAACAACAAACTAACAAAACCAATTACCACTCCGGAATAAGTAATAACAGTATTAAGTAGTCCTTGTTTTTGTATAACTCCCAATGTGATTATTTAATTAAATCTAAAAATTTATCTTCTCTATTTTGAATATGAAATTCATTCTCAACTCTTAACCTTGCGCTTTTAGCTAACTCTTTTCTTTTTGAAATATTTATAGTTAGTATTTTATTAAACTCTTTTTTAATATAATTATTATTGGAGCTTTCCATTAAAAAGCCAGTATTGTCAATAATTTTAGGAATTGCACCTACTTTAGATCCAATCGGAATACAGCCACATAACATTGCCTCACATAAAGCATTAGGAAATCCTTCTGAGATAGATAACTGAAGATAAAACTCACTCCTATTTAAGTGAATAAGTAGATCTTCTTGAGATAAAAAGCTTAAGATCTCTATGTTTTTTGGCACGCTTTTCAATTGATTTTTAAACTGGTCTTTTAGGCCGACTATGGTAAAACTACAGTCTTTAAATTCCTTTGCTAAAAAAAAGATTTTATCTATTCCCTTTAATTTAAATCTGTTAAAGTCATCTGTCAAAGCAACCGATATAAAACTGTTTTGTGTTTTATGATTTATATTTCCATTAAAAAAAGCTGGATTAAATCCGTTGTTAATCACTGAGTAAGGAGTTTTTAATTTGGGGAAAAAATATTTAAACCCTTGATTATTAAAAACCCTATTTTCATAGTATATATTTTCTGAAAACACCAAAGAATCGTCTACAGGAAGCAATCTAGTTGCCATTCTATAAGACCAATGAATAAATTTTTTAAGTACTTTTTTTCTTAAACTTCCGTAATTGATAGATGGAAAAGAAACACAGTCAGTTCCACCTAAAATTATATACACCCGCTTATTAAATATTTTACCAAAAATAGATGGCAAGAAAGACCAATATCCACCAAACATAATAAAGATAGAATCCGATTTTCTGACTGTTTTTACTAAAAAGAAAAACTGATTTAAAAATAACTTTAGGATTTGAGCCTTATTTCCCCAGTCTTGTGAATAGTGAATTACCTTACAATGACTATTTAAAAAATTAATGTCTTTTTTAACGAATTCAGAATCAGATGGTGATATATATAATACTACATCCTTTTTCATTTTAAATTTTAGGAAAATATAAATTTAACCCTTTCAATAGTCTTTTTATAAATGATTGATAATTTACTTATTGGCTTATAATTGACAAAATTCTTTTTAGTGAACTTAATAACTACATAATCATCTTTATCTTGAAAAAGCGCATACGGTTCATAACTGATAAGGGTTAAAGTATTAGAACAAGCGTCAGAAAGTAATCTTTCAGCTTCGATAGACTGGTCAATAATTTGCAGTCTTTCAGGATTCAATTTTCTAACATTCTCTATCATTCTTGGATGGGGAACATGAATAAAAACCATAGATTTTTCGTTCATATTTTCTTCAAAACAAGTAAATAATTCTTTATGTTGATCGATTGGAATGTGTTCCAAAACATCTGGAAGAACAATAAAGTCAAACTTTTTGGGATACGAGAAATCTTTCATGTCAGTAACAAAAAAATCAATCTTGTTAGAATTGGGAATTCTTTTTTTAGCTTTTTCTATCGATTCATCACTAATATCTGTTGCTACTAATTTCCCTCTAGATAAAAACTTATTTAATAAAACAGTTAACGTTCCTACTCCACATCCAACTTCTAATACAATACTGTCTTTTCTCAGACCACTTTTAATTAATTCATTCATTATTTTATAATGACGAATATTCACTCCAGTTTCAGTCTGATTTTTTGAAAAATTATTATACCATCCACGTACATCATTAGAATTACTCATATCTCCAATCTTATTAATAAGCTCTTTTATTTATCCCCTCAACATAATTTATAAATGATCTATTTACCACTTTATTTCCACCTGGAGTTGGGTAGTTTCCAGTGAAATACCAATCGCCTGTATGACCAGGACAGGCTATATGTAAATTATCTACAGTTTGAAAAATTATTTTTACTTCTGCATTAATATTTTCGTGCTTTAATAGTACTGAAATCTTATCTGAAATTTCTTGATCAGAGAAGGATTTATAAATAAGTTGAACGTGGTTTTGATCTTTAAGGGTATTGTCAATTTCTGATTTTTTGCATTTTTGATAAACCTCTTCAATAACATTCTCCATTCCTCTATCATCTAATAAAGCTATAGCTGCTTGAAATGCAATAAAATCTCCAATTTTGGCCATATCTATACCATAACAATCAGGATATCTTATTTGTGGAGCAGAAGAAACAATGACAATTTTCTTAGGTTCCAACCTGTCTAAAATTCTAATAACACTTTGTTTCAAGGTAGTTCCCCTTACAATAGAATCATCGATAATTACAACTGTATCTTTATTTCTTCTTAAGGATCCGTAAGTAATGTCATATACATGAGCTACCATTTCATCTCTAGAATCGTCTTGAGTTATAAAAGTTCTTAATTTAGCATCTTTAACCATTATTTTTTCTGCTCGGGTTCTAAATGCTAAAATTTTCTTCAGTTTTTCATCGTAAAGTTCAGACTTTGGATCTAATGATTTTATCTGCTCTTGCTTCATAATAGATAAGCGATTCTCTAACTCTTTAATCATTCCGTAATAAGACATTTCTGCAGTATTAGGAATAAAAGAAAATACTGCATTTACTAAATCATTATCTATATAAGATAAAATTTGATCAACAACAAGGCTACCTAATTTTAGCCGCTCCTTGTAAATATCTTTATCAGTTCCTCTTGAAAAATAGATTCTCTCAAAGGAACATTTTTTTATTTCTTTTGGAGAATTTATTTCTACTTCTTTATTAATGTTGTTTTTCTTAATAATCAGAGCATTACCAGGTTTTAGCTCATTAATTTCCTCCCACTTAACATTAAAAGCTGTTTGAATTACTGGTCTTTCAGATGTAACTACAAATACTTCATCATCTTCATACCAAAAAGCAGGTCTTATCCCGTTTGGATCACGTATTACAAAAGCATCTCCATGTCCAAATAATCCTGCCATAGTGTACCCACCGTCCCAGTCAGAAGAAGCATTCTTTAAAATATTTTGAATATTTAAATTCTCTGCGATCAAAGACGAAATCTCTTTATTGTCTAGTCCTTTATTGATGTATTCTCTAAATAATTTGGTGTTTTCTTGGTCTAGAAAGTGGCCAATTTTTTCAATGATTGTAACTGCATCTGAAACTTCTTTTGGATGCTGTCCAATATTAACCAAGATATCAAACAGTTCTTCTACGTTGGTAAGATTGAAATTTCCTGCGACAACAAGGTTTCTGGTCATCCAATTATTTTGTCTTAAAAAAGGATGACAGTTTTCAACTTTATTACCGCCAAAAGTACCATACCTTAAGTGTCCCAAGAAAAGTTCTCCAGTAAATGCCTCATGAGATTTTAGATAGTCAACATCAATTAGTTTTTCAGGTTGAGTTTCGTGAAGTAACTCAAACCTTTTATTTATGTAGGAAAAAATGTCTTTAATAGGTTGACTCTTTACGCTTCTGTATCGACTAATATATCTTGTTCCCGGAGCAACATCAAACTTTATGTTGGCCAACCCTGCACCATCTTGCCCTCTATTGTGTTGCTTCTCCATCAGCAAGTACATTTTATTTAAACCATAAAGTGCAGTTCCATATTTTTCTAAATAAAATTCTAATGGTTTTTTTAGTCTTAAAAGAGCAATACCACACTCGTGTTTTATAGGGTCACTCATTAGGTTTTTTTAACTTTAAAAGAGTACAATTTTTCATTAATTCTAACTTATATTTGGAAAGATAAATATAATCAGTTGTTAAATTTGAAAAAACTTTTTAAAAATAGTGTCTTAGATAAATTTATTCTATTTGGAGTTAGTTTTTTTATTCTCCTAAATACTCTAGGAAATGAAAATCCAAGGTTTATTCCAAACTACGGACAATTTAAAAGCAATATTATTTTCAAACTTGAACATAGAGCAGGGAATATATATTTTGAGGAAAACAAAATGAAATTTGACCTTTTTGAAAGGGATAAAATTGATGCAATAAGGCATGGTGACACTAGTTTTAAAAAAGTTTTGGGACATGTATATGAAAATAATTTTATTGGATGTAATAAAAACTTGAAAGTTATTGGAAGTGAGAAAATTGATGCTTATTACAACTATTTTATTGGAGCTGATTCTAGCAAATGGAAGTCCAATGTTCCCATCTACAATAAAATAAAATATCAAAACATATACGATGGAGTAGACTTAAGTTATTATTCATATGGAGGCAAATTAAAGTATGATTTTATTGTTAATCCAGGTGGAAAAACAAATTCAATAAAAATTGAATACCAAGGTCTAAATAATATTTATATTAAATCTGGACATCTTATTTTAGAAACTTGCATTGGAAATATAATTGAGCAAGCTCCTTTAAGTTATCAAATTATCAATGGAGTAAAAAAAATTATAAAATGCAAGTTCCATCTTCAAGACGAAGAATTAAGTTTCAAAATTTTAGATAGTTACAACAAGAACTACCCACTCATTATTGATCCTATTTTAATTTTCTCTACATACTCAGGATCTTCCACCAATAATTGGGGAGAGACAGCTACTTACGACGATTTAGGACATTTATATGCTGGGAGTATATCATTTGGGAATGGATATCCATTTTCATTAGGAGCCTACGACATTTTTCACAACGGCGGAATAGGAAATGGCAATAATGGAACAGATATTTGTATTAGTAAATTTTCCACCAATGGAGATTCTCTAAAATATAGTACTTATCTTGGTGGAAGTGGAAACGAAAACCCCCACAGTTTGGTGGTAAATGACAACAATGAATTGTTCGTTTTTGGCAGTACTGGTTCTTCTGATTTTCCAACTTCATTAAATGCTTACGACACTTCCTTTAACGGTGGAGATTTCTTTGGTTTTATAAACTATCCACAAGGATCAACATCCTATTACTTAGAATATCCCAATGGAACAGACATTATTGTAACTAAATTTTCTAATGATGGAAGTAATTTATTGGGATCTACATTTGTAGGAGGGAGTAAAAACGATGGCATAAATGAATCTGGTGCCAATAGTTACAACAGCAATAATCTCTGTCATTTTTATGCAGATGAATATCGTGGGGAAATAACACTAGACGGTCAAGGAAATTGCTATGTTGCTTCAAGCAGTTCTTCGATTGATTTCCCATTAGCGAATGCATCTCAAAACACAATTGGAGGACAACAAGATGCTGTTGCTTTTATGTTAAATAATGATTTATCTAGTCTATTATGGAGTACTTACAATGGTGGTTCTAATGATGATGCCGGATATTCAATTCAGTTAAATAATCAAAATCAACCTTTAATTACAGGTGGAACAATGAGTAGCGACTTCATTACTACTACTGGGGCTGTTAACACGGCATACAGTGGAAATATTGATGGTTTTGCAACCAAATATCTAACATCCAATGGCAATGTTTTAGCTTCCACTTATATTGGCGACGGAGGTTTTAATCAGTGCTACTTTGTACAAATAGATTTAAATAACGATGTGTTTTTATTTGGATTGACAGATTCTTCCTACAATATTTACCCTGCAAATGTTTATAATTCTATAGGTTCTCAGTTTATTCACAAGCTAGATTCTAATCTATCCAATACTTTAGTCTCCACAAGTTTTGGGAATGGAAGCTTATCTAAAAACATTACACCATCAGCATTTTTAGTATCTAACTGTGGGCTAATTTATATCTCAGGTTGGGGTGGGCTAAATTCATTAAATGGAACCTCAAATAATATGCCTTTGGTAAATTCTATTCAAAGTAATACAGATGGATCTGATTTCTATTTAGCAGTTTTTGATCTAGATATGCAATCGATGTTATACGGAGATTATTTTGGGGGAAATCAAAGCAAGGAGCATGTTGATGGAGGAACTAGTAGATTTGATAAAAATGGTAAAATTTACCAAGCTGTATGCGCTGGGTGCCAAGGAAATAACGATTTTCCAACAACACCAAATGTCGTTTCTAATAACAACGGAGGTCAATTTTGCAATCTTGGCGCTTTTAAATTTGATTTAGAAAGTATAAGTTCAAGTATTAGTATCCCTAACTACTTTGCCTGTCTACCAAATTCTTATCAGTTCACGAGTCTTTCTCAAGGTGGCAACCAATACCTTTGGGATTTCGGAGATGGGAATACCTCAAATATAGATAGTCCAAATCACAATTACAGTGACACAGGAACTTACCATGTGACTTTGATAGTTTCTGATTCTAATGCTTGTGTACTTTCAGATACTGCAAATATTCAAATAAATATTTATGCTGTAAATAATGCTATGGTTATTGGAGATAGTATTTTGTGCCCTGGGACTGTATCAACTTTAAATGCTTATGGAGGTTCCAACTTTATTTGGTCTCCAACTAGTTCACTATCCGATAGTATTTCTCAACAGGTTATTGCTACTCCATCGGTTTCAACTACTTATATGCTAATAGCATTTGATAGCTGTGGGATAGACACTACCTATTTTGATGTAAACCTACCAACTGATATTTACCAAACATGTAACGATAGTGTAATTTGCAAAGAGGACAGTTTATCCCTATTTGCAATTGGGGGAGTTACTTACAGATGGTCAGGAGCCAACATAACATATGTTGACAGTGCAAATCCTATTGTAAATCCAAGCCAAAGCACGACTTATTATGTAGATATCACTACACCAAACGGATGCGTATATACAGATTCAGTATATATTGATGTAGATGTTTCAATTCCAAATATTATTCTACAGGACACACTAAACTTATGCTTTGGAGATTCCATATTGGTTTCTCCAATGAATATAGAATCTGCTACATGGAATCCCTTGATCAATTCTTACGACACCATTGGAAATAACATATGGATTAAGAGTGATTCTAATATGACTTTTTATATGACTTCTCAAAATGCTTGTGGTCAAGCGTCAGATTCTATTAGTGTTCTTGTTTTTGGGTATTCTGGAAGTGCTTTTGGAGATACTTCAATTTGTATTGGAGATAGTGCAGAAATTTATGCTCAAGACGGCATCCAATATTTTTGGTATCCAAGTAATAATTTATCTAACTATGACAGTAGTTGGACCTATGCATACCCGTTACAAAACACAGAATACAAGGTGATAATCGAAAATAGTTTTGGGTGTGAAGACACTTTTGAGGTATCTGTCAATGTAG
Organism: Bacteroidetes bacterium MED-G20; assembly: GCA_905181675.1. Taxonomy (GTDB): domain Bacteria; phylum Bacteroidota; class Bacteroidia; order Flavobacteriales_D; family Parvicellaceae; genus MED-G20. The sequence continues at coordinate 10,810 of CAJIYZ010000057.1, read as the reverse complement.
CTCCTTTTCCTATTGTAAATGCTGGCACAGATTTCTGGATGACTTACGGTGAATCTATTACTTTAAATGGCAATACAAATAGCAATAATTATTTCTGGGAATCTTCATCTTGGCTTTCTTGTTTTAATTGCTTAAATCCTCAAATAAACCCTACGGAAACAACACTATATATATTAAATGTTACAGATTCTATTGGCTGTTTTGATTCCGACACGGTTGAAGTCAATATAAAGGGTTCTATTTTTGTGCCAAACACTTTTACTCCAAATGGCGATTTAAACAATGATGAATTTGAAATAATTGGAGAAAATATTAAAAGTTTTGAATTATGGATTTACAATCGATGGGGGGAAGAAATCTACCATACAACCGAAATAAATAATTTTTGGGATGGAAAATATGCAGGAAATAAATGCAAAATAGATAGCTATATATGGGCTATTGAATATTTTGACTTTGACAATACTTTTAACTCAGTAAGAGGACATATAAATCTACTAGAATAATTAATCGGTAAATCTTTTGTCAGCATTCATTTCAGATCCACATTTATCACAAGTTCTTAAGTCCTTATCGTTGTAGAAAACTTTAAAAACTCCTAAAAAATCCTTCTCAATATCTTTAAGAGGAAAGTAAGACTCGTACAATGGATGGTTACAAGATTCACAGAACCACATTAGGCCATCTTTCATATTAGTTCCCTTTCTTACTCTTTCAATAACTAAACCAATAGAGTTTTCTGATCTATTTGGAGAATGAGGAATTTTTGCTGGAAGCAAGAACATTTCTCCAGCCTTAATTGGGATTTCAACACATTTATTGTTCTGTTGTGTTTTTACAACAATTTCACCTTCAAGTTGGAAAAACAATTCTTCAGTTTCGTTGTAGTGATAATCCTTTCTAGCATTTGGCCCACCGACAATCATTACAATATAATCTCCTGCTTCAACATAGAGATTTTTATTCCCAACTGGCGGTTTTAATAAATGACGGTTTTCTTCAATCCATTGAAATAAATTAAAAGGTGCTTTAATATCCATCTTTGAAATTTTAAAACTTTAATTTACATAAAAAGAAGAAGTTTGCTGTCTTATTTCATTATAAAACATTTCAAATTCTTTTTCAAAATCAAAAATAAAATTCTCTAAGATCTCAAAACAACTTTCAAGATTATCGGAATATTTAATCCTTTTTCCAATTCCATTAATGGCTTTTTTTATTCCGAATTTGTATTGGTAGTTAGTCAGCCAATCGTCTTTTTTCATGTATTTATACATGTATCTAATACTATCGGGCATTTTATTTTCAAAACCATCTAGAATTCTGTAATAACGTATTATTTCTTTATCTAATTTCAGGTTTTTATGTTTAAGCTCGTATTGCCACAATAGATAATCGTAAAGAATATCTGTTATGACCCCTCCCATTTTGGGGAAATTTTTGTAAAACCTTCTTTTGCCTGCTAAGTAATGAGGATTTGTATCTGTAAAATGATCAATGAAACGATGCAATAAAATACCTTTCTGAATATTTTTGGACCAATTTAAATAGGATTTACCTTTTACTGCATCAGCAATAAAATTCCCAAATAAAATTTCCTCGTTATTGCCTGACAAAACCAAATGAGCAAGATAATTCACCTATTTAAATTAAAGAAAATACAGCATCTGCAAGGGCTAGTTCAGAACTTTGAAAAGATTCAACTACATTCTCTACGCCTGCATTTTTGAGAGCTTTTGTTGTGCTAGGGCCAATACTTATGATCTTTTGTTTATTAAATTTATTAGAAAGTAAAAATGCCTCAACATTACTTGGGCTTGTGAAAACTAAAAAATCGTGATTTTTCACCTTTTTATCTATTAAAAGGGTATTATATGTTTCTACAATAATTTTATTTCTATTGTCTAAAACACTTTGAACAGTTCCCTTAGATATATTGGAAGATGGAAAAAAAACTAGTTCATCAAAATTTAGTATTGAAGAAAACCTTTGTGCAATTTCATTTGGAGAGCCTTCTCCAGTAAAATCAACTTTTATTCCGTTTTTTTGTAAATATTTTGCAGTAGCTTGGCCAAATGCAGCAATTTTTCTTGATTTAAAGTCGCTCTTTAAATGGGCTATAGAGTCAAGTGCAAAAGCAGAATTAATAAAAATCCAATCGCACATAGGAATTGTTTGAATTTTGACAATTTTCATGTCAATTAAAGAGTCTGCAGTTAGTAAATTATCTTGTGATTTAATCAGTTTTTTAAAAATACTATCCTTGGCTAAGGTTCTAGAAATCCAAATAGAAAACGGCGAAATTTCGCTATTAATTTTATCAACTATTGTTTTAAAATTAGAAGATTTAGTAATGAATCTTAAAGGTGTTTCACTGACTTTATCTGCATAGCTTATCCAAGATGTTCTTACTCCATTTTGGTCTTTTGAAGAATATACACCAAAGGGTGAGTGACAGCCACCATTTATACCATTTAGTATTTTTCTCTCAAAATTCACATTTTCTTGGCTTTCTTTATGGGTGATTTTTCCTAGAGAACTTATAAGCTCTTTGTCCGATTCTCTTACTTGAAGGGCTAATGCTCCTTGTCCAGGTGCAGGAATAAATAAATTTGCAGGCAATTCTTGAATATAAAATTCAGAAAGATCTATTTCTAATCTATTAAGACCAGCTTTAGCTAGCACAATTGCATCGTACTCTTTTTTTCTTAGTTTATGGACTCTTGTAGGAACATTGCCTCTCAAATCTTTAACAACAATATCTTCACGGAACAAAAGCAATTGATTTTTTCTTCTTGCTGATGAAGTTCCAATAATAGGGTTTTTAACAATATTTAAAATCTGCGATTTATCAATTGAATTTGGATTAACTAATAGAATATCTGCTGGATCTTCTCTTTTTGGGATTGCAGCTATACAAAGACCTTTGGGTTGGTCTGTTTCAAGATCTTTTAAAGAATGAACAGCAAGATCAATTTCATTTTTTAAAAGAGCATTTTCAATTTCTTTGGTAAAAAAGCCCTTACCTTCAATTTTGTCAAAGCTTAAATTTTGAATTTTATCCCCTTTAGTTTTAATAATTTTAATCTCGGATTCCATACCTAAAGTAGACAACTTATCTTTCACATAATTTGCCTGCCATAAGGCAAGATTGCTACCTCTAGATCCTATGGTTATTTTATTGATTTGCAAAAATTACTTGGTTGTTTCTTTAAGAAGAATTTCTTTGGCCATTTTCATTGGAACACTAATATATTTTTTTTCAATATAATCTACCAGACTATTCACCACTTCGATTGCTCCTGGATCCAGCGCTTCTAACTCTTTAGCAAAAACTTCTCTAAAAGCTTTTTGTCTTATTCCTTTGATGCTTTTTGGCACAGAGCTCAATGCTCTTTCGAGGTTACGCTCTTTCTCGGCCATATAGTATTTAAGAATTTGTCTATCGATAATGTCTAAACATCTTTCTACTTCTTCTCCCCTTGCTTTTAAATTTTCTTCTGCTCTAACTTTTAGCTGGTCTACATTTATGAGTTTCACATTCTTCTTTTCTGAAATTTTCATATCGCAGTCATTTGGCACAGCAAGATCAACAATTACAGATTTATTTTCATCTGGATTAATTTTTTGAAATTTCTCTATGGAAAGAACCACTTCTTTAGATCCAGTACAGCTAATTATAAAATCAAATTTTGAATTATGGTTATTTAGTTCTGATAGGGGATAAACATTCGCATCTATTTTTAAAAGTTCTACTAATTTATGTGCTTTGTCTATAGATCTATTGTAGATGCTGTATTGGTGTTGCTGGTTCTTGCTTATAAATTTCAACATTGATGTGATTGTTTTACCAGCACCGATAACTAATATTTTTTTTGGTTTTTTGGAAATGTATTTCTTCAACTCTAAAAAAGCCAATGAAACAATAGAAACAGGTCTTGTTCCGATGTTGCTTTCTGTATAAACTTTTTTTGCCGTAGATATAGTGGATTGAACTAAAACTCTAATCACATCTCCACACAAATCATTTTCCTTGCATTCTTCAAAAGCTTTTCTTACTTGAGTAATTATTTCTCTTTCACCTACAACCAATGAATCAATTGAAGAGGCAACTGAAAAAATGTGATGCACTGCAGCTTTATTGTCCATTATTTCTGCCCTATCAACAATGTCTTTTAAATTAGTTGGTATCTGATCCGCTAAAAGATTCTTGATTAATTTCTCTACAAAAGACTTATTAATTTTTTTTTCGCGACTTATTATAAATTCTACTCTATTGCATGTGGAGAGGTACATAAGCTCTTCAATATCCAATTTTGTTTTTAAATTTGTAAGAAAACCAATTCTTTGATTATCATCCAAGTGAAAAAGACCAATTTCATCGAAATTAAATTGCTTGTGAGTAAACGCTATGATTTGGATAGTATTCAATAAATTTTATTACTTACAAAAGTCAATAATTATGTGTAATTTATTTGTCACCATATTGTCATTGCTTTAAATAGTTGAACGAATTTTATTTGTCATTTGACCTAAATTACTTTTTGATTCAACAATCCCTTAAATATTGTTATTTTTACTGATAATTTTTTTTATATTAAAGCATGAAATACCTTCCAATTAATAGTCAGTTATTTATAAATAATAGAGCAAGATTTATAAGTAAAACAAAAGAAAATAGTTTGGCTATTTTCAATTCTAACGACATTTACAATACTGGGGCTGACAGCACACTTCCTTTCACCCAACACAGAGATATCTTTCATCTTTCGGGAGTAGATCAAGAGGAGAGTATATTGGTGATTTTCCCAGATTGTAAAAACGAATTACATAGAGAGATATTATTCCTAAAAGAAACCAATGAGCATATTGCAGTTTGGGAAGGTGAAAAACTCACTAAAAAAAGAGCTACTGAAGTTTCGGGAATTAAAACAATTTATTGGTTAGATCAGTTCGAATCTATATTTAGACAATTAGTCATTGAGAGTGAATGTGTTTATTTAAATAGCAATGAGCATTTAAGAACGGCAAATTCTATGGAAACAAGAGAAGACAGATTTGTAAAAAAGTTTCTTTCAGATTTTCCAATTCACTCTACCCTTAGAGTCGCGCCAATAATGCATCAAATTCGCTCTATAAAAGACAGCATTGAAATAGAAATCATGAAGCAAGCCTGTCATATCACAGAAAAGGGTTTTAGAAGGATTTTAAATTTTATTAAGCCAGGAGTAATGGAGTTTGGAATTGAAGCTGAGTTAATGCATGAATTTCTGTCTAACCGTTCCAAAGGGTTTTCCTATACCCCAATAATCGCTTCTGGAAAATCTGCTTGTGTTTTACATTACATTGAAAATAATAAATCTTGTAAAGATGGAGATGTTATTTTAATGGATTTTGGTGCAGAGTACGCAAATTATTCTTCCGATTTAACAAGGTGTGTCCCTGTAAACGGAAAATTTACTAAAAGACAAAAAGAGGTATACAATTCAGTTTTAAATGTAAAAAAAGAAGCAACAAAATTATTAACTCCAGGTGTTTTACTCAATGAGTATCATAAACAAGTTGGAAAACTTATGGAAGAAGAATTATTAAAACTCAAGTTAATTTCTTCCCAAGACATAAAAAATCAGGATTCTAAATGGCCAGCCTACAAGAAATACTTTATGCATGGAACATCCCATTATATTGGCCTAGACACACATGACGTTGGTTCTTGGACAGAGCCAATTGAGCCAAATATGGTTTTCACAGTTGAGCCAGGAATTTACATCCCTGAAGAAGGCATTGGAATAAGATTAGAGGACGATGTAGTAGTCCAAAAAAATAGTGAGCCTAAAAATCTAATGGAAAATATTCCAATTGAAGCAGAGGAAATTGAGGATTTAATGAACTAAGATGAATAGTAGAAAATTAGAAGATAAAATATCAGAATCCAAACTTGGTGGTGGTCAAAAAAGGATTGATTCCCAACACAAAAAAGGAAAACTAACTGCTAGGGAAAGGCTAGAATTATTACTTGACACCAATAGTTTTGAAGAAATTGGTGGTTTAGTTACCCATAGATCTACAAATTTTGGATTAGAAAAAACCAAGTTTTTAGGGGATGGAGTAGTAACTGGCTATGGAACTATATATGGAAGGTTGGTTTATGTTTATTCACAAGACTTTACGGTTTTGGGTGGTTCTCTTGCGGAAGCTCATGCTGAAAAAATATGTAAAATTATGGAACTAGCTATGAAAAACGGGGTTCCTATTATTGGACTAAACGATTCTGGCGGAGCAAGAATTCAAGAAGGGGTTGTTTCTCTTGGTGGATATGCAGATATATTTTATAACAACACCAAAGCTTCTGGAGTTGTTCCACAATTGTCTGCTATTATGGGGCCATGTGCCGGTGGAGCTGTTTATTCTCCGGCTTTAACAGATTTTATATTAATGACCAAGAACACATCTTATATGTTTGTAACTGGTCCAAATGTGGTAAAGACGGTAACTAACGAGGAAGTTACTGCGGAAGAACTTGGAGGAGCTGAAACACACATGGTAAAATCTGGAGTAACACATTTTGCTTGCGAAAACGAATTGGATACTATTGAGCATTTAAAAACTCTTCTTTCTTATATCCCTCAAAACTGTCAAGAGGTTCCTGCAAATTTACCTTATGATTTTAAAGATGAAAAAAGACCAAATTTAGACAATATAATTCCGGAAAACCCAAACCAACCTTACGACGTTAGAGAAATTATTAATCAGCTATTGGATACGAATAGTTTTTTTGAGGTACACAAAGAATTTGCTGAAAACATAGTAGTTGGATTTGCTCGATTAGCAGGAAGATCCATTGGAATTATAGCTAATCAACCAGCGGTACTTGCTGGTGTGTTGGATGTAGATGCTTCTGTAAAAGGGGCCCGATTTGTAAGATTTTGTGATGCATTTAACATTCCTCTTCTTGTTTTAGAAGATGTTCCTGGATTTCTACCAGGTACTGACCAAGAATGGAATGGAATTATTACAAATGGGGCAAAACTGTTGTATGCATTTTGCGAAGCAACAGTTCCTCGAATAACTGTAATAACTCGTAAAGCATATGGGGGAGCTTATGACGTAATGAATTCTAAACATATTGGTGCAGATATGAATTTTGCATGGCCAACTGCGGAAATTGCAGTAATGGGAGCAAAGGGTGCTGCTGAAATAATTTTCAAAAAAGAAATAATTAATTCAAAAAATCCTCAAGAAAAACTCAAAGAAAAACAAGACGAATATGCCGAAATGTTTGCCAATCCGTATAACGCAGCTTCAAGAGGTTATGTGGACGAAGTGATTTTGCCTTCCAACACAAGAGAAAAATTAATCAAAGCATTTAAAATTTCAGAAAACAAAAAAACAACCATTCCAAAGAAGAAACACGGCAATATCCCTCTATAGAGAAATTAAAAAATTGAAGAAAAACAGTAAATACATTCCGATTATAATTTTTCTAAGCAGTTTTGCTTTACTTGGATTTTTGCTTATTCAGGTATATTGGGCAAAAAACACCTTTAATGAGAAAAAAAATAATTTTCACAGTTTATTTGAGATTTGTGTCACTGAAATTGGTGACGGGTTAAGAGAAAAAATTTTAAATGAATCCAATTATTTAAATCCTAAAATGGGAGGAAGTATTTTTCCTATTAAAAATAGTTTGGGTACTAATTCTCAATTCTTAGACAGCCTTAAAAGCATAAGAAAATCTGAAAAATCTATTTCAGATAAGAGGAAAAGTCTTCTGAGGGTAATTAACAAGCAACTGGCATTAAATATCAATATTAATCTTGATCAGGCATTTAAAGAAAAGGAAGTGGTTTCGTTAATAAAAGCGTCTTTAGAAAAACATGCAATAAAAAACGATTTTCACTACAGTATTACCGACGAAAATGGCCTTTTATTTCTTTCTAACTTTGAGAATATTGACAATTCAATTTTAGAAAAATCTAGCAGCTATTCCGTTGAGTTTTTAAATGACGACTTATTTACAGAAAAAAGATTTTTCACTTTATATATTCTAAAACTTCCTTGGTCAATTGCAAAATCCTTTAGCCATGTTTTTATTATTTCAATGGTCTTAATTTTAATTATTCTAGGAACATTTATCTACAGTATTAGAATTATTCAAAATCAAAAGAAAAATACTCGTATTAAAACAGATTTCATCAACAATATGACACATGAGTTAAAAACACCAATAGCTACAATTGGACTTGCATGTGAAGCCTTAACAGACAAAAACATAAAGCTAGAAATTTCAAGTCAAAAAAAATTTTTAAAGACAATTAAGTCTGAGAATGAAAGACTAGGAAAACTTGTAGAAAATGTTTTAGAAAGTTCTGTTTCTGTTAAAGCCAGTCCCGATCTTAAATTAGAAGTTTTTAATATTGAAGAGGTTATAAAAAGAGCAATTAAATCTATTCAAATTTCATACAATACTAGAGACGGTATAATAAAAACTGACTTTTTGGCTCAAAATAAAATTATTGAAGCAGACAAATTACACATAACCAATGTGATTCATAATTTATTGGACAACTCTTTGAAATATTCTTCAAAATCTCCGTTAGTTATTATATCTACTAGAGATGTAATTGGAGGAATAATTATCAGAATTAAAGACAATGGCATAGGAATTGCAAAGGATAACCATAAAAGGGTATTTGAAAAGTTATTTAGAGTGCCAACTGGTGATTTGCACAATGTTAAAGGTTTTGGCTTGGGGTTAAGCTATGTAAAATCAATAATTGATTTACATAAAGGGAAAATAATGGTAGAAAGCAAATTAGAAGCTGGGAGTACTTTTACAATAAATTTAAAATCCTCTAAAATATTATCGTCATGAAAAAAGAAATAAAAGTTTTATTGGTAGAGGACGATTCCAATTTAGGATCAATTACCTCTGAATATTTAAAAGCAAAAGGATTTAATTGCAAGTGGGAAATAAATGGGGAATTGGGATATAGAGAATTTGTCAAGAGTGGTTATGATATTGTTATTTTAGATGTTATGATGCCTGTTAAAGACGGATTTAGTACTGCAAAAGATATTAGGGGAATTGATAAAAAGGTTCCAATTATATTTTTAACGGCAAAATCTATGAAAGAAGATACTTTAAAGGGTTTTGAAATTGGGGCGGACGATTATATCACAAAGCCATTTAATATGGAAGAATTAACAGCTCGGATAAATGCTATCTTAAAAAGAGTTTCTTTAGATTCCGAATCTCATTTTGACGATATAAAAATTGGTAAACTTACTTTCAATCCAAAAATGCAAATCTTATCGAAGGATGATTTTAGTGTGAGCTTAACTACCAAAGAATCAGATCTTCTAATTTTACTTTACAAAAACAAAAATGACATTTTAGAAAGGGATCATGCATTAAAAGCCATATGGGGAGACGATAATTATTTCAATGGAAGAAGTATGGATGTTTATATTGCTAAGCTTAGAAAATATTTAAAACACGACGAACAAATTCAAATTATCAATGTTCATGGTCGAGGATTTAAATTATTGACTTAAAAACTACAGGCTTTTGGTTCTTCCTCCATCTACAGGAAGATTAACTCCGCTTATATATCTTGCCTTGTCAGATGCCAAAAAAACTATAGCATTGGCAACTTCAATTGGCTCTGCAATTCGCTTTAAAGGAACTTGATCTGCCATTTGTTTTTCGATGGTAGTTTCTTCAAGGTTTAGTTTTTGGGCTTTGTTTTTTATAATTTCTTTAAGTCTTCCGGTATTGGTAGCTCCTGGAAGAACATTGTTTACAGTTATATTATAAGGTCCCAATTCATTGGCAAGAGTTTTTGCCCAATTTGCCACAGCACCTCTAATTGTATTAGAAACTCCTAAACCATTTAAAGGCTGTTTTACAGATGTAGAGATAATGTTTATTATGCTACCTGCTTCTCTACTTTTCATTCCTTCAAGTAAAGCTCCTAGTATTTTATGAAAAGAAACAAGGTGTAAATTAAAAGCACTTGTTAATTCATCAGTAGATGCTTTTTCAAGCGCTCCACCTGGAGGTCCACCAGTATTATTAATTATCACATCGTAATTGATGGTGTTTTTTTCTACAAATTCGTTAAGTATTGTTTCTAAATTTTCAGGATCACTAAAATCAGCAACAATATATTGGTGATGTTGATTTCCATTATTGGGAAGTTCTTGGAGTCTTTGGAGCAGCAAATTTTTATTTCTTGCTACTATGGTTAAATTACCTCCGTATTTGGCAAAAAGCTTTGCCGATTCCCATCCAATTCCATTGGTAGATCCTCCGACAAATATGTTCTTATTATTAAATGCTAAATTATTTTCTATCAAAATGACACAATTAGTTTCAATAGCAAAACTATGGAAAATATACTTATCAATAGCTACTCATCAAATGTTAATTTGACAAAATTAAACCTAAACAAATTGTTAAATTAAAGTTAAAAATTAGGTTATTAAATTTTTTCTTTACGTAAGAATTTCTTATGTTTAACAAATCATTGTTAATAACACAATGATTTTATTATAAACTAAACTAACAAATATGAAAAAAATATTTACTTTATTGTTAACATTCTTAGGTATGACTTATGCTAACGCTCAGTGTAACCATACCTTTAGAATGGTTGATTCCTATGGGGACGGTTGGAACGGAGCATCCGTTGACGTCACCGTAAATGGTGCAGTGGTCCTTAGTGCTCAAGCGCCTGTTTCTGGAAGTCCTGCTGAGGACGTATCATTTTCTGCATCTAATGGTGAAGTTATTGCTTTAACTAAT
>CAJIYZ010000056.1 GCA_905181675.1 Bacteroidetes bacterium MED-G20 | reverse complement strand
AAGCTTGTCTATAATTAGTAAAGTGAAAGATTTCATTACGGGACAAAGCAATGTAGTAATACAAGTCGTCCGACGATATGTCCGACTTAGTTTTAATATCTATTTTAAAAGTTCTAATTATATAAGTACTTATGTATTAAACAATTAGCTATTGTAATTACTTAATATATATGTTCTGTACGAATATAATAAACTTATCTTATTTGTCCTATAATTAATATTATGTTAACCAGGGTGTTTTGAACTACTAGTCTATTATGTAGAATTGTCTCATTTTCATATCAATCAAATGAACATCTGTATAATAAAATCTTAAAACTTCTAAGAAATCATAACCTAGATCTATCATGCGCATTGCACCTTCCTGAGACAAGCCTACGCCATGGCCAAAGCCTTTTCCCTTAAAAGATAAAGTCTCGCCATTATCAAAAATAGAAAAATATGTACTTTTTAATTTCCAGTCTTTTCTGATTTCTGTCAATGAAATTTGATATACCCAATCTATAAGAAACTTATGTCTTATTTTTTGTTTAAAATTTAAGGCAGCATTTCTCGCCTCTACATCGTTAATTGGATATTGGTACTTCTTCTTTAAATATTGCAACCATTTAGATTTAGAAATGGTTTTCTCCCAATCGTAATTAGTTCCTCCCATAGAATATGGATCATGAATACTTCTTAAATATGGCAATGCCTTGGACCAAACATCTTCTACGTTATTGGTCTGGCCACCACTATTAGAAAAATAAGAAGCTGTTATATATTCCATATTCTCATCTACCAAAATAAGATTTTCTGTCTCCTGTACAGCCATTATTAGATTGGAGTCCTTGTACATATTCCCCTTGTAAACCTGACAATTGACCAAATCTGTTAAATAGAAACCCTCGTGGATAAACTTGTACTGATTTTTTAAGGCATAAGTTCTACTAATTATAGCATGTACCTTGTAAAAATCTTTGCTTTTTCCTTCACCAACTTCGGATTCCAATACACCAATAATATATTTCTCAAAATCTACTACATTAACGAGCGTTAAAGATTTCTTTTGAGGGAAAATCAACAAATCGTCATAGTATAAACGGGTTTTGAAAGAAGGAATTTGTCCACTAACAGAAAATATACCAGTATCACTTTCTATTTGAGATAACTTTAAAGTATCGAAATTACCTATGAATTTTCCATCCACACTTAGAGATAACTTACCACTACTATAAGCTACAACAATCTCAGTTTTTTTCGAAACTTCTTTTTTTAAAATCTTGTTAGAGGATTTCAAACTGTAAGTAGATTCACTTACTTTAAAAGCAAATTTCTTTACCTGGACGTTTCTTAATATTCCAATTTTAAAATCTAATGAGTACCCCAAAAAAGGCAAAAATGAAAGAGAAAATAAGAATAAAAGATGCTTCATTCAAAAATTATTAAGGGCAAAACTAAAAGAATATGCTTTATTATTTTTGAAAACTATCTATAGTTTTGAACATATCTGTTGCAATATTTTTTGATACATTGTCCCCCTGGCATTTGGCAATTAAAAGTTGGTAGTCTTCCTGCATTTTATTTAAAGCCAAACTATCGTCGAATTTAATTAACTCATTAGTTAAATTTAAAACACTTAAGTCATTCTGAATAAGCTCTTTAACAACTTCTTTATTCATAATTAAATTCACCAATGAAATGTACTTTATCTTTACCAAAGTCTTGGCAATTAAATAAGACACCCAGCTAGTTTTGTAAACTACTACTTGTGGAACATTAAAAAATGCAGTTTCTAAAGTTGCTGTTCCAGAAGTAACCAATGCTCTATTGGAGTTATTTAATATATTATAAGTATCGTTGTAGATAACCTTAGCCTTAGAATTGAAAGAAATCTCCCCATATAAATCCTTTAAATTTTTCATTCCAGCTATTACAATATTAAAATCCTTATAATATCTAGAGACAGCCTTAAGCATAACCGGAAGCTTTTTCTCTATCTCCTGCTTTCTACTTCCAGGAATCAAAGAAATAATTGGCTTTCCAACTTCTAAACTATGTGTTTCTATAAATTCTTTCTTTGAGACTGATAGTTTCTTCTTAAAATTCAAAATATGCTCCAAGAGCGGATGGCCCATGTAATTGGACTCCACACCGTGCTTTTTAAAAAACTCCTTCTCAAAAGGAAGAATCACATATAGTCTATCTACATATTTTTTAATGGCCTCTACTCTATTTTCTTTCCACGCCCAAACCTGAGGAGCTATGTAGTAAAGAACAGGAAAAGAATACTGGTCAAAATATTTGGCTATTCTCATATTAAACCCAGGAAAGTCTATTAATATAAGTGCATCTGGCTGAAATTCTTTAATATCTTGTTTACAAAAAGAAATATTTTTTAAAATTGTTCCTAGATTTTCAACTACTTCTAAAAAACCCATGTAGTTGTGGTCTTTGTAATGTTTTACCAGATCTACTCCTTGAGCTTGCATTAAATCTCCTCCCCATGCTCTTATAACTGCTTTAGGATCGTTATTTTTAAGTTCTCTTACCAGATTAGAACCATATAAATCCCCTGAAGCTTCACCAGCTATAATGTAATACTTCATTAATAAATGAATAGTACTGAAATGGCTGCAAGTAACAACGTAATGAAAACCAAACCTTTAGAAAAACGATCTAGCCTATTTAAAAAGAAAGAAAAATAAAACGCCAACATATTGGCCAGTACACAAAACATTGCAGTGCTTTGTCTAGTATCTTGACATTGGCTACGTACGTTAGAATAATATTGCACATCACAATTTTGAGTAAATATTTGCCAAAAAGTAGAAAAAGACAAATCTCCTCCATTTACAAGAAATGCGATAAAAAATCCCAAAACAGGAAGGGTTAATCCAGCTATAATTCCATATTTAGTTTGGTTGATCTTGTTTTTCCAATTAGCCATTATAATTTCCATTTTTTAAGTTCATCTACAGATTCATGACAGGTTAAATCGTACTGTGCAGGAACTATAGTTACATAATTATTCTCCAAATAATTTATATCGGTATCTGTTGATGATTCTTTAGAACCAAAAGACCCTGTTAACCAATAATAATCTTTTCCAAGTGGATCTTTTCTATGGTCGAAAGTATCGTCCCAAAATGCTTTACCCTGTCTACAAGCTTTTATTCCTTTTATTTGATCCTCTCCAACATTGGGAATATTAACATTTAAACAAGTTCCTTTCTTTAACCCCTCTTCTATTACCTTTTCAGCAATTAATCGAACTATTTTTTTAGAGTAATCAAAATCTGCATCTTCACTAAAATCCGTTAGTGAGTAGCCAATACTAGGAATACCAGCCAAGGCCCCTTCTACAGCAGCAGACATAGTTCCAGAATATAAAATGTTCGTACTAACATTAGAACCATGGTTAATTCCAGACAAAATCAAATCGGGTTTTTCCCCCTTTAGCAAAAACAATCCCATTTTTATACAATCTACTGGTGTCCCAGTACAGCAGTAAGCATCTACTGCATTAAAAAAATCTGTTTTGTAACACCTTATAGGTTTATTAACCGAAATAGCATGGCCCATTCCAGATTGTGGTCTATCTGGTGCAACTAATATAATTCTTCCCAAATCTTTTACAGAATCTATAAGAGACCTAATACCCTTAGATTGGTATCCGTCATCATTGGTAATTAAAATTAATGGCTTAGACATTAAGCTAAGTTAAGGATAATTAAATTTTTGGCATTAACTTTGAAGTATGTTTGTAAAAAATATGCAATGATTAAAACCCTATCTATAATTTTCACTTCTATATTGGGACTATCCTCCCTTTGTTTCCATGGACAAGATTCAGCTAGTTTTATTTCTCAAAAATCTGAAATTAAAAATATTACCATTCATAATGTGGGAGCACATATTGAAAGAATAGGAACTGCAAATATAAATCTTGGTGCAAATCAGTTAATAATAAATAATCTTTCTCCCAGCCTAACAAATGAATCTATACAGTTTGTTATGAACTCCAACAATGTTATAGTTAATTCTATTTCTAAAAAAATGAACTATCTCAACGAAGAAACTAATGGGAATAAGGAACTTGATTTTTTAAAAGATAGCTTAAGACAAATAAAAGAAATGAAAAGACTTCAAGAAATTAATATCGAAGTTTTTCTTCAAGAAAAAGATTTATTCAATAAAAATAAGTCTGTTTTAAAGACCACCAGAGAATTCATAGTGGACGATTTAATGGATCTCTCGGATTACTTTAAGAAAAGTATTTTAAGAATACAATCAGATATTTCATCTGCCAAAAAAGAAGTTAACTCGCTAGCTATTATTGAAGGAAAACTCCTGAAACAAATTAATACTACAGTTAAAACTACTAAAAACCAATACAGCAGTATATTAATTCAATTGACCTGTACCAAAGCTGGAAATTACAACTATGAACTCAGTTACAATTCCAATAAAGCTGGATGGGTACCATACTATGAAATAAGATCTAAGGGGATTAACTCATCATTAGACATAACCTACAAAGCAAAAATTTTCCAAAACACGAATGAGATTTGGTCCAATGTGCTGCTTTCACTTTCAACAGGTGAACTAAACCAGTCCAATAACGCTCCATCTTTCCAAACACAGTATGTAAATACCTACAGCATCAATAACAGAAAAGATAAATCGACTTCCTATAATGGCTTTAAAGCCAAAGCAATGTTAAGCGATGATTCTATAGAAGAATCTTTGTCGTCCTCAGAATTTACCAGTGTAGATTACAGCGGAACTCAAATAATTTATTCGATAGCACTTCCCTATTCTATTCCTTCTCAAATCGAACCGATTTTTATAGAGATTCAAAAACTAACTTTAGATGCTACCTACGACTATTATTGCTATCCAAAACTAGATAAAGATGTTTTCTTAATGTGTCACTTTGAATCGCTGGGAAATAAAAACTTACTTCCTGGAAATGGACAAGTTTATTTTGAAGGCAAGTCTGTAGGAAAAACTTACTTAGACCCTTACTCAGTTAAAAAAACTAATGACTTATCTCTAAGTAGAGATATTTCTATTATTTGTGAAAGAAATTTAGAAAAAAAGTTCAGCTCTGAAACAAAAGTTGGTGACAATATAAAATTTGAAAAATCCTATAAGCTTACCCTTAGAAACAACAAAGACCAGCCAGTTACAGTAGTTCTTGTAGACCAAATACCAAAGTCCACTAAAAAATCTATTGATATTCAACTATTGGAAAGCACGGAGGCAATCTTTAATAAGAAAAATGGAAAACTCAAATGGAATATAGCATTAAATCCAAACGAAGTAGTTGAGAAAAAATTTAGTTTTACTGTGAAACATCCTTCAGACAGTAAAGTATCTGGATTTTAAGCTTCTTTAAACCCTATTTCTTTCTTGCAAGCAGAAAGTATATCTTTTGCTCCTTTTAGGTCTTTAGACTCTGCATAACATCTTAATACTGGTTCTGTTCCCGATGGTCTTATCATTAACCACTCATCGTCACTCAAGATGAATTTAAATCCATCTGTTTTATCTATGCTCTGAACAGTGTATTTCCCAAAGGATTGGTACTCATCCTTATTGCATTTTTTTACGATGTTATTTTTTAATTTCTCTTCAATATGAAGATCGTCTCTCCAGTATTTAAATTCGCCCACTAATCCATAAACTTCTTCAATAAGTTCTTGCAAAGATTTTCCAGACTTAGCCATGTATTCAAATAAAACAAGCCCCATCCATATACCATCTCGTTCTGGAATGTGTCCCTTAATTGCAATCCCTCCAGATTCTTCGCCGCCAATTAAAACATCTTCTTTGATCATCTGCTGAGCTATATACTTAAAGCCAACTTTTACCGTATCGTGCGGCAATTCTAAAATCTCAGCCAATCTAGCTACCCTTGGGGTTGTTGAAGCAGCAACTACCACCTTTCCTTTTAATTTTTTAGTTTTATTTAAATATAAAAGGAGCAATAAAATAATATGGTGAGAATCTACAAACTCTCCTTTAGAATTATAAAGACCTATTCTGTCCGCATCTCCATCTGTTGCAAGACCAGCAGCAATATTCCCTTTATCCTTAATTAATTTGGAAAATTCTGTTAAGTTTTTGTCAATAGGTTCAGGCGCTTGCCCCATAAAAGAAGGGTTTTCATCACAATGTAAAAAAGTCATATCACTAAATAATCTTCTCATCACATTCTGACCAGCTCCATACATTGCATCGTAAGCAAAATTTAATCCAGAATTCTTAATGGCTTCAAGATCAAAAGAAGACTCTACCCTATCAATATACATCTGCTCTAAGTCTACCAATAAGATATTAGATTTTTCTATTTGCTTATTTATATCTATCTGATTCAGGTAAATTTTATCTTCAGAAGGAATTAAGCTTTCTACTTCACTTATTTTTTCAGATGAAAGAGGACCTCCAAAATGGCCCTTAAGCTTATAACCATTATATTCTGGTGGATTGTGGCTAGCGGTAATCACTACACCTAAAGAAGCTTTTAATTCTTTGACCCCTAGAGAAATCATAGGAGTAGAAATAAATGTTTTTGCCATATGAACCTTTATTCCTTTCGAAACAAATACTTTGACAGCTGTCTCAACAAATAACTTTCCACCAAATCTACAATCGTGGCCAATAACAATTGAAGGATTCTTAAAATTTTTTAATGTCCATTCTGCAGTTGCATAGGCAACTCTAGAAACATTTTCAACAGTGAAGTCTTTTGCAATAATAGCTCTCCATCCATCGGTACCGAATTTTATGTCTGACATCCTTATTAATTTATCACAAAAGTAAAAAAACAAACAACTTAGTAATTGTATTTTTAAAATTGAACAATGTTTTTTTTCTAAAATCTGTATTTCAGTAATTAAAGACTTATATATTTGCTCTTAAATTCTATCCTATGAAGATAATTATTGCTGGAGCAGGTGACTTAGGATCACATCTTGCTAAATTGTTGTCTTCAGAATCTCACGATATATATTTACTAGATAAGAATGAAGAAAGATTAAATACTATTTCTTCACAGATAGATGTTTTCACTATTGCTGGAGACGCAAAGTCTGTAGAAATAATGGAACAAAAGCTAATAAGCTCTTGCGATTTGTTGATTGCTGTAACATCTAGTGAAGAGACGAATATGCTTATATGTATTTTGGGAAAAAAACTTGGAGCAAAACGCACCATTGCTAGAATAAATGATGTTAATATAATTAAAGAAAACAAAGAGCATTTTTACAACGAACTTGGCATAGACACACTAATATCTCCAACCTATCTAGCTACTCTTGAAATTCAAAGACTAGTAAACCAATCTGCTTTTACCGACGATATAGAATTTGAAAATGGTAAACTCACTGTTTTCGGAATCTCTTTATCTAAAAACTCTAAGCTAATTAATAAAACAGTAAGAGAAAGCGCAGATCTAAATCCAAATCTAAGTTTTAAACCACTAGCCCTTCACAGAGATAATCTTACTCTAATTATAAGTGGAGAAACAATTTTAAAAGAAAATGACATTGTATACTTTATATCTTTAAAAGAATCTATTCCAAATATTATTAAGCTTTGTGGCAAAAACAGCTTTAAAATTAAAGATGTAATGATTATAGGTGGAAGTAGAATTGGAATAAATACTGCTGAACTTTTAGAAAATGATTTTAGAGTAATTCTTGTTGAAAAAGACAAAACCATATGTGAGCAAATGGCCAATATTCTTAAAAACACCTTGGTTATTAATATTGATGGGCACGATGTTAAAATGTTAGAAGAAGAAGGTTTGACGGAAATTGATGCACTAATTTCAGTAACTGCAGATTCTGAGATGAATATAATGACCTCTTTAGTTGGTAAGAGTCATGGAATTAAAAAGACAATTGCCAGAATTGAAAACTTTGACTATATCAACCTTTCCCAATCTATAGGTATAGACACTCTAATAAATAAAAAAATAATTGCAGCAGACAACATATTCAAATTTGTTAGAAAAGGAAATGTTTCTTTGGTAGCTAACCTTCATGGAACAGATGCTGAAATTATTGAATTTATTGTTAAAGCTGGTTCGAAAATCACCAAATACCCAATAAGCAAATTAAATTTTCCAAGTTCTTCAAAAATTGCAGGTGTGATTAGAAATGGCAATCCAATTATTGCATTTGGAGATTTCCACCTTAAAGAAAACGACAAAATTATAGTATTTTCACTAACAGAATCCATTAAAGAAATTGAAAAATTCTTCCTATAAATCCAACGGATTATTCAACAAATCTGTAATAGTTTATGTTATAGGTACTTTGACCTTACTAAATGGTCTTCTCATGCTAAGTTGTATCCCTTTTTCATTAGTTTATGATTATGATAAAGAACTTCACTGGGATTTTTTAATTTGTGGAGCAATTACCATTTTTTCTGGTTTTCTAATGAGATGGGTAACTAAAGACCATAAAAATTCTGAAATTAAAAAGAGAGATGGTTACTTAATAGTAGTTGGCGGTTGGTTATTTATGACTCTTTTTGGTTGTCTTCCTTATTTGATTTCAGGAAGTATTCCTGGATTGACCAATGCTTTTTTCGAAACAATGTCTGGTTTTACCACTACCGGTTCTACCATATTAAATGACATTGAGTCTATACCCAAAAGTATTCTTTTTTGGAGAAGTATGACCCAATGGATTGGTGGAATGGGGATTATAGTTTTAACCATTGCTATTTTACCACTTTTAGGTATTGGAGGTATGGAATTATTTATTGCTGAAGCTCCCGGCCCAACCAAAGATAAAATACATCCTAGGATAAAAGAAACTGCTAAAAGACTGTGGATTATTTACTTTGGATTAACCTTTATAGAAACCATTATTTTAATGATTATTGGTCTAGACTTCTTTGACGCTTTGAATCACTCTTTAACAACTACTTCAACTGGAGGTTTTTCTACAAAACAAGCCTCAATTGCTGCTTTTCAAAACCCATGGGTGGAAGCAGTTATAGTAGTATTTATGCTCTTAGCAGGAACCAATTTCACCATTATCTATTTTGGTTTAAAAATGAGATTTAATAAGATCCTTAAAAACGATGAATTTAAATGGTACATAACTTCAATTTTCTTTGTCGTATTAGTTCTTACTACTTACCATTCTATGTCCAATAATATCAGCCTATTAAAATCCTTTAGAGAAATATGTTTTCAAGTAGTTTCCATAATAACTACCACTGGGTTTTCAACTGCTGATTATACTCTATGGGGATCTTTCATGTCGTTTGTTTTCTTTTTGTTTCTATTCTCTGGAGCTTCTGCAGGAAGTACAAGTGGAGGAATAAAGATTGTGAGAATTATATTACTAATCAAAAATGGATTACTTGAGTTTAAAAGAAGATTACATCCAAAAGCTGTTATACCAGTAATACTTAATGGTTCTTCTATTTCCAACCAAATAACTTTCAATCTATTGGCATTTATTTTCTTATACCTATTTGTATTTGCCATAGGCTCTATTTTCCTTACTGCTTTAGGCATTGATATTATAACCTCTATCAGTGCTGTTGCATCTGCTGTTGGCAATGTTGGCCCAGGCATTGGCAATGTTGGCCCCTCCTATTCATTTGACCAAATACCCAATGTTGGCAAATGGGTTTTGTCTTTATTAATGCTAATGGGTAGATTGGAATTATTTACAGTTTGCCTAATATTCACCCCTTATTTTTGGAAAAGAATTTAAATGGAATTAAAATTAAAATACCAAACGCCCATTGAATGGGCTCACCAAGCAGTAAGCGATATTGATTCGTTTTTACAAGACCATGCAGATGCGGAAAGAAAAGTAGCAAACATGTGCCTGTCTTTAATTGCGAAATATCCAAACAGAACTGAAATTATTGATGAGTTAATTCAAATATCTGTAGAAGAATTACTGCACTTTAAACAAGTTTATGAACTAATTAGATACAGAGGAAATGAATTAAATGGTGTTTTTCAAAAAGACCCTTATATAAAAGGCATTATGCCAATTATTCGTTCCGGTTCTGACGAACTATTTATGGATAGACTTATAATTGCATCTGTAGCTGAACTAAGAGGATCTGAAAGGTTTAAGCTTATTGGCGAGGTTGTGGACGATCCAAAAATTGCAAAGTTTTATACTAACTTATACATTCAAGAATTACAACATATAGATTCTTTTATCAAAATGGCTAAATACTATTTTGAAGACCACTTGGTGGATAAACGAACTGAAGAAATTCTAATAAAAGAAGCTGAAGTTTCAAAAAATCTTCCTTGGCGTTCGGCAATTCATTAGTTAGATTTGATTTTTAGTAGTTTTTAATTAGATTTATACTAATGGATATTTCTTTCGCAAATATTAGTAAGCTCAATAATCTAAAGCCAAAAAAAGGAAGACTATTATTAGCTGAACCCTTTATGGATGATGACGATTTTGCTAGATCTGTAATTTACATGTGTGAACACAATAAAACAGGATCTTACGGATTTATCTTAAATAACAACTTAAATATAAAATTAGACGAAATAATTCCAGATATAGAAATCCCTAATATAAGTGTACATTACGGAGGACCTGTCAATTCAAGCAATCTTTTTTTCTTACACCAGTTAGGAGATATTATAGAAAATTCTGTTAAAATAAGTGATAAAATCTGGACATCTGGAGATTTTAACCAAATTATAGAGTTTATAAATATGGGTATTTTAGATATTAATAAACTTAAGTTTTTTCTTGGTTATTCAGGATGGTCCAATAACCAATTAGCAACAGAATTTGATTCTAACTCTTGGATTGCAACAGATGTAATTCAGGAAAATATTTTTTCCAAAAATGAAGATTTATGGAAGGAAGTATTGTTGAATAGGGGTGGTAAATTAAAAGCGATTGCCAACTTCCCAATAAACCCTAAAGATAACTAGCTAAATCTTGGTTTATCTTTTCAACGATTTTCTTAGAAATTAAGTTGTAAAATCTTGTTTTCTTGTAACCACCAACCCATCTTACTCCATTTATAACATTGGTTAAGAATATTTCTCTTGACTTTTCTAAATCTTCTTTATAAACAGTAGATTCTAATACTTTTATGCCCAAGTCATTGGCAGCCTTTATAACTTCTGTTCTCATAACGCCTTGTATGCAACCACTATTTGTTTTAGGAGTTATCAATATATCGTCTTTGAGAAAAAAAACATTTGAATTAGAAGATTCAATTATTTCATTGTCATTATTAATAATAAACACATCGTCCAATTTTTTTTCTTCTGCGTATACTGCTGCAAGAACATACAACAATGAATTAGATGTTTTAAAAAAAGAAAGTTGATTAACAGTCTTTGAATATTCTCTGTAGATGTCTACTAAAAATCCTTTTTTGTTGAGCTCATACTTGTTGTGATCTATATCTTCAGCCTCTATAAGAAAACTCATTTGATTTGACTCTGGCTTATAGGTGCCTTGTCCACTTCTAAAAACATAAATCTTTACCTTGCCTCCGTCCTTTATATTTTTATAAATAAGAAGTTCGTTAATATATCTCTTTAAAGCATTTAGGTTAAAGGAATAATTTTGTTTTATTTTTAGAATCTCTAGACCTCTTGAAATTCTATTTAAATGAGCTTCTAAATAAATGCTTTTCCCATCGTATACTCTTATGGTTTCAAATAATCCGTCTCCAAAGTTAAAACCTCTTTTAAGCTGATTAAACCCAATGGCATTACCATCTTTTATTTCACCATTAAAATTAACTGGATATTCCATTATAATAAAAAGCTGTAAAAATAATTAACAATATCATTAAAGAAGCTTAATAGGTTATTGTAATCGTATGCAATAATAAAAAATATCCCAAAAATAGAACCACTTATATGGGCATCGTGTGCAATATTTGAATATTGTTTTTTGCTTAAATAATTTTCTGCTAAGAGATATAAAATTCCAAATATAAATCCAGGAAGAAATAAGCCAGGGATTAATAACAAACCAAGTTCTTTAAGAGGGAATATTATTATATAAGCAAATACTACTGCTGAAACTGCTCCAGATGCCCCTAAACTACTGTAATTAGGATTGTCCTTGTGTTTAAATATTGATGGAAGAGTTGCAAAAACAATTCCAAGTAGATAGAAAGAGATATAATAAATCCAGCCTATTTCTGAAGATGATAAGAAATAAGATTCTAAGAAAGGTCCAAAAATATATAGCACATACATATTGAAAAACAGATGTAGAAAATCTGCATGAATAAACCCGTGGGTTAATAGAATCCACCACTTTTTATTATTCGAAAAATCATAAGGAGAAAACAATAATTCTCTTTTTAAAGAATCGTTGTTAAACGAGATAAAGGATACTAAGCAAGTAACAATGATTATAATTATTGTATAACTAAATAACATAAATTTTTAAACTTTAGTTGCTCTAAGCATTTCTCTTTTTCCAGGAGGACCTTCTAGTCTTTCAACAGAGTACCCAACATGTTCTAAATCTCTTCTAACTTGTCCTTTAGCACAATAAGTTACTAGAGTTCCATTTATTGAAGTTATGTTAAATAATTTACTAAAAACATCCACTGTCCAAAGTTCTGGTTGTTTCATAGGTGCAAAAGCATCAAAATATATTATATCATATAAATTAATGGTATTAAAAGAATCCAATTCCAATTGTGATTTTTGGAGAAAAAATTTTTCTTGGATTGAAACAGTTTCTTCCCATAAGCATCCATGAATTAATTTAAAAATATCCAATTGTTTTGAATTAAGATTAAAATCCAAATTTTCAACAATATCCATTTCTAATGGAAATGGTTCTAAGGCTGTATAATTTACATTTAGTTGTGTTTTTAAGTTTTCTATATATGTTAAAATACAATTAAGACCAGAGCCAAAACCTATCTCTAAAATATTTACACTTTTAGCTGTTTTAAAAGTATTGGAAAAGTTGACAAATCCCATTTTAATAAAAACATGCAAAGATTCCTGTAAAGCACCATGGATAGAATGGTAGTGCTCGTCTAACAATGGGTTGTAAAGTGTTGAAGAACCATCAGCAGTCGTTTTAAAATGAAGATTGCTCAATTAATTAAATTTTAATTTGATACTTAAATCCATCGTAGGCTGCTATAGTATTGTCAAATATGGTAGATGCTTCTTCAGTGAATTTTTCAACACTATCGTATCTGGCTGAAAAATGACCTATAATTAGCATTTTTGCATTGGCACTAAAAGCAATTTTGGCAGCTTGAATAGCTGTAGAATGTTTGGTCTTAGAAGCTTTACTTTTTAGTTCTTCTAAAAATGTGGACTCATGGTAGATTACATCCACATCTTTTACAAATGGAATTATTTTCTCATCATATTTGGTATCTGCACAGTAAGCATAGGATCGGGATTTATTTCCTAAAACTGTAACATCTTCGTATTGAATAGTTTCTCCATTAACAATACAATTTTCTCTATTTTTTAATTTTTTGATATCCCCTATCCCTAATGATAAATCTTTGATTTTTTCTTTAATTATATTTCTTTGGGATAATTTCTCTTTAAATAAAAACCCACAACATGGAACAGAATGACTAACAGGAAAAGAAAAAATCTCTAAAATATTATCTTCAAAAATCTTAACAGGTTTTTTAAAATCTAAAGATTTAAAGTTTAATTCAAAATTGTAT
The DNA here is from genome assembly GCA_905181675.1 of Bacteroidetes bacterium MED-G20. Taxonomy (GTDB): domain Bacteria; phylum Bacteroidota; class Bacteroidia; order Flavobacteriales_D; family Parvicellaceae; genus MED-G20. The sequence goes on along the minus strand of CAJIYZ010000056.1, from coordinate 7,159 downwards.
TTTTTTCCAGAAATTTCGTTGTGTGCATCAATTAAAACTATAAGATCTTTAGGAGCATATATATTCATAATGCTTGTTCTTCCAAGAAGGCTTAAAGTAGATAAATAACCAAATAATCCCAAGAAATGATCTCCATGAAGATGACTTATGAAAATATGATCAATCTTAGAAAATTTGCATTTATATTTTCTTAATTGAATCTGGGATCCTTCACCACAGTCAATAAGAAAATGTCGATCTTGAATATTTAAGTATTGGGAAGTAGGATTTTTGTCTAAGGTTGGTATTGCTCCTCCACAACCAAGAATAGTTAACTCAAACTTCATAGAGTAAAGTTAGAATCTTCTAATGATGGACAATTAATCTTTTAGTAGATCTAACATGACCATTACTAATTGAATAAAGGTAAACTCCGTTAGAAAAAATTGAAGTATTTACTCCAATAGTGTTTATTCCAACATTTGAAATAAAATTATCTTGAATCATTATTTCCCCAAGTAAATTAGTTATTTGAAAAGAAATATTTTCAGAATTTAATGATCTGTAACCTATATTGGTAGTATTATTGGAAGGGTTGGGAATAGCATCTTGAAGAGTTAAATTAGAAAAACTAGAACCTAAGGAATTATCAGATGTAAGACCTATATTGATAGTATAACCATCAAAACTATAAGCTACCGGAAATGGAATAAGGAAAATCTGTGTCCATACTGTTGCATCTAAGGATATCTGATAAGAACCATTGGTAGTAGGTGTTCCACTAATTGTAGCACAGCCTATGGAATCATAATTCCATGTGCAAGAGGGAATGTCACATTGATAAGTAAGACCTGGAGGTAAATTAGATACCGATGAAAGAACAATAGAATCTATATAAGTTCCAGCAGCTGCTGAATCAATGTTTCCAGCATCTCTAGGAACTTTAAAATAAACTACTTCATCGTAAAATACTCCAATATCCCCAGCAGGAAAATTTGTTTGAGGAGTTGGCCAAACACCAAAAGTAGAATCAGCATAAATAGGATCAGGAACACACTGGGAATGAGTGAATGAGAAAGAAAAAAGACAGAATGTAATAATTATAAAATTTTTCATATGGTGTTTTTTAAAGCAGTTTCTTCAGATTCTGAAATATTGAATACAGTATCTAATTGTGAGATAGAAATAATTTTTTCTACCATTGGATTTAATCCGAAAATATTTAGAGAACCTTCTTTCTCTTTTATTATCCTGTTTCCTACTAGCAATGCACTTAAACCACTAGAATCACAATATTTAACGTGGGATAAATCAATAACAAAGTTATTAGAACCCTTGTTACTGTGATGAAGGAATAGAGTCTTAAGTTCTGGAGCGATTAAGGCATCTAACTTTTCTGAAACACATCTAACAATAGTTAAATCTCCTTTATCTTCTATTTTAAAATTCAATTTTCAGTAGTTTTTTAACAAAAATAACATAATTCTTCAACTTTAGCTACGATTTATTGAGCCAGCTAAAAGATATATAATTGCCATTCTTACAGCAACACCATTTTCAACCTGATTTAAAATTATAGAGTTTTCTGAGTCCGCTATTTCAGAAGTTATTTCAACTCCCCTATTAATTGGTCCTGGATGAAGAATTGTTATTGGTTTTTTAATATTCTGTAATATTTCTTTGTTTACTTGAAACTGTTGAGAATATTCTCTTATTGATGGAAAATATTGAATGTCTTGTCTTTCCAATTGTATTCTCAGAACATTGGCAACATCACACCACTTTAATGCTTTTTCTATATCGTGAGAAACTTCAACTCCTAACTCTTTAATATACTTAGGAATCAAAGTTGTTGGTCCGCAAACCATTACTTTAGCACCTAGTTTTTGTAGTGCAAATATATTGGATAAAGCAACTCTAGAATGTTTAATATCTCCAATTAAAACTACTTTCTTGCCTTTTACCTCCCCTAGTTTTTCTTTAATAGAATAACAGTCAAGTAAAGCTTGTGTTGGATGTTCATGAGTGCCATCTCCAGCATTGATAATTACAGTATTGGTTTTTTCTGCTAAAAATTTAGCTGCTCCAGAGTGAGGATGTCTCATTACCAAAATATCAACTTTCATTGATAGTATATTATTGGCCGTATCTACCAATGTTTCACCTTTCTTCAAACTTGAATTTCCAGCAGTAAAATTTACAATATCAGCAGATAGTCTTTTTTCAGCAAGTTCAAAAGATAACTTAGTTCTTGTACTATTTTCAAAAAATAAATTTGCAATGGTAATATCTCTAAGAGTTGGAACTTTTTTAATAGGTCTATTAATAACTTCTTTAAAACTATCTGCAGTTTTAAATATAACATCAATGTCAGACTTAGTTAAGTCCTTAATTCCCAGTAAATGTGATATACTTAATTCTTTCATATTTAAATTGGTGAATACAACAATATTTGGTCTTTCCCATGTTCTTCTTGCCAAAGAACAGTAACTTTTTCTTCTTTAATAGTATCAATAGATTTACCTATGTAATCTGCTCTAATCGGTAGGTTTTGAACAAATCTTCTTTCAATTAAAGTTAAAAACTCCACAGAAAGAGGTCTTCCAAAAGTCATAACAGCATCTAAAGCAGACCTCACTGTTCTTCCTGTAAAAAACACATCGTCAATCAATATTACTTTTTTGTTTTCAATAGAGAAATCAATATTTGTTACGCTTGGAATTAATGGTTTATCTTTTCTTCCGAAGTCGTCTCTAAAAAAAGTTATATCTAAAGATCCTGTTAGTACTTTGTTATTGATTGAATTTTCTAAACAGTTTTTCAATCTATTAGATAAAAATATGCCGTTAGGTTGTAAACCAATTAAAACAGATTCAGAAAAATCGTGGTGGTTCTCAATTAGTTGAGAACAAAGCCTGTTGATAGTTAGAGATACTTGCAGGCTATTTAGAATCTCAGTGGATTTCATTAAAAGTTAAAGATATAACCTATTTGGTAATAAATTCACATTGAATCCAAAAATCTTTGTAATTTATCCAAAATTCACTCCCTACAAGTATAAAAATATTAACATTTGATAAAATCTTAAATTAAATATAAAAATGGAAAAATACATACTTTCTATTGATGCAGGTACGAGTAGTTCAAGAGCTTTAATAATAGATAAAAAGGGAAATGTTAAAGGTATTTCTCAGTTTGAATTCCCACAAATATTTCCAAAGGAAGGATGGGTAGAACACAATCCTAATCAAATTTGGTTAACCCAACTTAAAGCAATTAAAGAAGTATTAAAAAAGACTAAAATAAGTGCAAATAGGATTCATTCTTTGGGAATTACTAACCAAAGAGAAACAACAGTAATCTGGAATAAAAAAACAGGAGAACCTGTATACAATGCAATTGTTTGGCAGGATAGAAGAACAGCAGAAATATGCAATGATTTAAAAAAACAAAATCTTGAAACTATTTTTCAAGATAAAACTGGACTTTTATTAGATCCTTATTTTTCTGGGACTAAAATTAAATGGATATTTGATAACGACCCTTCTTTGTACCTGCTTGCTAAAAATAACCAACTTGCTTTTGGAACAATTGATTCGTGGTTAATTTGGAAGTTGACCAATGGAAAACAGCATGTAACAGACGTAACCAATGCCAGTAGAACACTTATTTACAACATTAAAGAATTAAAATGGGATCAAGAATTAATTGATTTAATTGGAGTTCCAAATAATATTTTACCAAAAGTTGTTTCCTGTTCTGAACATATTGGGAATACTTCTAAAGATATTTTAGGTGTGGAAATTCCAATAACCGGAATAGCAGGAGATCAACAAGCCTCCTTATTTGGTCAAATGTGTTTGGAAGAAGGAGATATTAAAAATACTTATGGAACTGGATGTTTTTGTATGATGAATACAGGCGAAAAAATAGTAAAGTCAAAAAATAAATTACTTTCTACTATTGCTTACCAATTAAATAACAAAACTTATTACGCTATTGAAGGAAGTATTTTTACTGGTGGATCATTAATTCAATGGCTTAGAGATCAACTTAGTATAATTTCCAATGCTTCAGAAATTGAATCTTTGGCAGCATCTGTAAAAGACAATGGCGGAGTTACTTTTATTCCTGCTCTTTCTGGTCTAGGTGCTCCCTATTGGAATCCAAAAGCTACTGGATCTATAATGGGTATAACCAGAGGTACTGAAAAAGGACATATTGCTCGTGCAGCTTTAGAAGCAATTGCAATAAGAACCTATGAAATAATTCAAAATATGCAAAAAGATGCAAACACTACGTTTACAAATCTTAAAGTAGACGGAGGAGCAAGCAATAATAATTTATTAATGCAAATTCAATCGAACTTAATTGAAACGAAAGTAATTAGACCGGTTTTCACAGAAACTACTGCTCTTGGCGCAGCTTTTTTATCTGGTTTAGGTTCTGGCTATTGGAAATCCTTAGAGGATTTAAAAGACATTTGGAAACACGACAGAGAATTTTTACCTGATAGTTCTGAAAACGATAATATCTTATCTAATTGGAAAGAAAGAATGAATATTTTGTATTAATTTTGAAAATATGGAAATTCATCCCTATTTATCGGAGTTCATTGGAACAGCAATACTTCTACTTCTTGGAAATGGTGTCGTTGCCAATGTCAATCTAAAAAAAACCTATGGAAGTGGACAAACTAAATTGTTGCTAATTGCCTTCGCTTGGGGATTAGCTGTTTTTGTGGCCGCTTACATAGCTTCCAAATCAAGTGGAGCTCATTTAAATCCTGCTGTTACTTTAGGATTGGCATTTGCAGGGAAATTTTCTTGGATTTTTGTACCAGGGTACATATTAAGTCAACTTGGAGGAGCCATGGTAGGTAGTTGGTTATGTTACATAATATATATTGACCATTACAGAATAACAGAAGATGAAAACACTATTCGCGGAACTTTTTGTACTTCTCCAGCAATCAGAAATTTTAAAAATAATTTTTTCTCGGAACTAATCGGGACTTTTATGCTGGTATTTGGAATTTTATTTATAGCCAATCCGAATATAGATTTGAATAATTCACCTATTGATAATTTTGGCATTGGATCTTTGGAAGCACTTCCTGTTGGGCTTTTGGTAATTGTTATTGGTATGACACTAGGTGGAACTACTGGATATGCAATAAACCCTGCTAGAGATTTTGGACCTCGAATAGTATATTCATTATTGCCAAGAAAAGGTAAAAAACCAGACTGGAAATATAGTTGGATTCCAGTAATTGCACCATTTACTGGAGGAGCCATAGCAGGTTTAATTTACCATTTAATTTCTTAATCAGATTTTAAAAAATCTATTGTTTTAAGACAAACTTCTTTTAAGGAATCTGGCAGACTTGTTTCAATCCATGGGTGTTTAGATCCAAAAGTATGGTTGGTTCTTATCTTTAATAGAGTTGAATTAGATGCCCATTTTGCCATATCTAAAGCATATTGGTTAGGTACTACAAGATCTAAAGAACCATAACAAGCTAGAAATTTACCAGAATAGTTCAATAAAGCTGTTTTAATACTAAGTTTTGACTCATTGTCTATAAAATCTTTGTAAAAGTTAATAGAAATAGGCAACTCTTGACCTGTTCTAGAATTGGAAATATACCTTATTCCATTTGCCTTCCACTTGCTTAATTCTTCTCCTAGAGGAAATCTTTGCTTAAAATCAGATACTCCTGCCCAAGTAACTAATTTGTTGATTAGTGGATAATCCTTAGTAGATAAACATGCTACCCCACCACCTCGACTATGCCCAATAATATAAATATGTTCGTATTTATGGTTGTATTTATTTAAAGTCACATAATCAATTACTCGATGAACATCCTTTACTTCTTTCGAATAAGTATTTAAACTAAAAGACTGTAGATCAGAAAAATCAACAGGGTTATCTAAAGTGCCTCCATTGTGAGAAAAATTAAATTTTAAAAAATTAAAACCATTTTCAACAAACAAATCAGCTACTAAATTCCAACATCCCCAATCTTTAAAACCCTTAAACCCATGACAAAAAACCACTAAATTCTTAGAGTCATTTTTATAGGTAATATCTCCAATTATTGGGAGCTCATTGTCATTATCACTGTTTATGATAAATGTGTTTTTAAACAACAATTATATTATTAGGAGATAGTAATGGTATTAATCTTGTCACCTTCGTTGATTAAATCAATAACCTCTAATCCTTCAACTACTTTGCCAAAACAAGTATGGTTTCTATCAAGATGTGCTGTATTATTTCTACTATGACAAATGAAAAACTGAGAACCACCGGTATTTCTACCAGCATGAGCCATAGACAAAACTCCTTTATCATGGTATTGATTTTCACCATCCAATTCACAATCAATACTGTATCCAGGACCACCAACACCAGTTCCTTCAGGACATCCACCTTGAATAACAAAATCTGGAAGAACTCTATGGAAGGTAATTCCATCGTAAAATCCTTTTTCAATTAAATCCGTAAAATTCTTTACTGTTTTTGGAGCATCTTTCTCAAAAAACTCAACAGTCATTTTCCCTTTTTCTGTATCAATAATTGCTTTTTTCATAATTTAATTATCTAGTTAACTTTTTATATTTTATTCTTGTGGGAACAATATCGTTACCCAATCTTTTCTTTCTATTTTCTTCGTATTCTGAATAACCTCCTTCAAAGTAATATATACTAGAGTCGCCTTCAAATGCCAAAATGTGCGTGCAAATTCGATCTAAAAACCATCTGTCGTGAGAAATGACTACTGCACAGCCAGCAAAACTTTCAATTCCTTCTTCTAAAGCTCTTAACGTGTTTACATCTATATCATTGGTAGGCTCATCAAGTAAAAGTACGTTAGCTTCAGTTTTTAAGGTCATTGCCAGATGTAATCTATTTCTTTCACCTCCAGAAAGAACACCTACTTTTTTCTGTTGGTCAGATCCTGAAAAATTAAACTTGGATACATAAGCTCTAGAATTTATCGTTTGTCCGCCTATTTCAAGGTTGTCGTTTCCATCACTTATTACATCGTAAACTGATTTGTTTTCATCAATAGTTTTGTGTCTTTGATCGACATATCCAATTTTAACAGTTTCTCCAACTTTAAACTCTCCAGAATCAGAATTCTCCTCGTTCATAATCATTTTAAAGAGCG
>CAJIYZ010000055.1 GCA_905181675.1 Bacteroidetes bacterium MED-G20 | reverse complement strand
GTTAAGACTTTTTGCTACCAAGACAGCCCAAGAAGAGCACATTCTATTGCTGCCCAAGGAGGAATTAATGCTGCCAAAAATTACCAAGGAGATGGCGATTCTACCTACAGACTATTTTACGATACCGTTAAAGGTGGTGACTACAGATCTAGAGAAGCAAATGTTTATAGATTAGCCGAAGTTTCTACCAATATTATCGATCAATGTGTGGCTCAAGGAGTGCCATTTGCTAGAGATTATGGCGGACTTTTAGACAATAGATCTTTTGGTGGTGTTTTGGTTTCTAGAACCTTTTATGCAAAAGGACAAACCGGACAACAACTTCTTCTAGGTGCCTATTCTGCTATGAATAGACAAATAGCTAGAGGAAAAATACAAATGCACAACCGTCACGAAATGCTCGATGTAGTAGTAGTAGATGGCAAAGCAAGAGGAATAATAGCAAGAAATTTAATTACTGGAGAAGTTGAAAGACATTCCGCCCACGCTGTAGTAATAGCTTCTGGTGGTTATGGAAATGTATATTTTTTATCTACCAATGCAATGGGAAGTAACACTACTGCTGCCTGGAAAGTACATAAAAAAGGAGCGTTTTTTGCCAATCCATGCTATACCCAAATCCACCCAACATGTATTCCTAGATCTGGAGATTACCAGTCTAAACTAACCCTAATGTCAGAATCTTTACGAAACGACGGAAGAATATGGGTTCCTAAAAACATGGAGGATGTTAAAGCCTTAAGAGAAGGAACTTTAAAAGCTACCGAAATTACCGAAGAGAATAGAGATTATTATTTAGAGAGAAGATACCCCGCTTTTGGAAATTTGGTTCCTAGAGACGTAGCTTCAAGAGCTGCAAAAGAAAGATGCGATGAAGGATATGGCGTTAACAAAACAGGCGAAGCAGTATACTTAGACTTTAGTTCTGCAATTACCAGATATGGTAAGGAACAAGTACTTCTACAAGGAGAGGATGCCAACGATCATAAGTTAATTAAAAAAATGGGTCAAGAAATTGTCAAATCAAAATATGGCAATTTATTTCAGATGTATGAAAAAATAGTAGATGAAAACCCTTATGAAATGCCAATGATGATTTATCCCGCTGTTCATTATACAATGGGAGGCATCTGGGTAGATTATAATTTAATGACTACCGTTCCAGGACTATACGCTATTGGTGAAGCAAATTTTTCTGACCACGGTTCTAATAGACTTGGTGCTTCTGCATTAATGCAAGGTTTGGCCGATGGTTATTTTGTGCTTCCTTATACTATTGGAGATTATTTATCGGACGATATTAGAACAGGTCCAATCTCTACAGAAACTCCCGAATTTAAAACAGCGGAAGAAAGTGTTCAAAACCTTTTAAGTCAACTAGCAGGTAATGAAGGAACTCATACAGTAGATTATTACCACAAAAAGCTAGGAAAGATAATGTGGGACAAGTGTGGAATGGCTAGAACAGAACCTGGTTTAAAAGAAGCAATCAAAGAAATTAAAGAATTACGTGAAGACTTTTGGAAAAATGTGAAAGTTCCCGGTGGACTTCATGAGCTTAACAAAGAATTAGAAAAAGCAGGCAGAGTTGCTGATTTTCTAGAACTTGGTGAATTATTCGCTAAAGATGCACTTACTAGAAACGAATCTTGTGGAGGACACTTTAGAGAAGAATATGCTACTAAAGAAGGAGAAGCAAAAAGAGATGACAAGAATTTCAACTTTGTTTCTGCATGGGAATACAAAGGAGAACCATCCGATGCCAAACTTCACAAAGAAAAACTAGAGTTTGATAATATTGAAGTAAAAGAAAGATCTTACAAATAATAAAAAGATGAATTTAACACTTGAAATCTGGAGACAAAAAAACAATTCTGAAAAAGGAGCCTTAGAAACCTATCCTGTTAGTGAAGTTTCTCAAGACATGTCTTTTTTAGAGATGTTGGATGTTTTAAACGAAGAATTGATTGAAAAAGGAATTGATCCTGTAGCATTTGACCACGATTGTAGAGAAGGAATTTGTGGAATGTGTTCTTTATATATAAACGGAGAAGCACACGGACCAGATAGAAGAGTAACTACTTGTCAACTTCACATGAGAAAATTTAAAGATGGAGATACTATTTTCATTGAACCATTTAGAGCTAACGCATTTCCAGTAGTTAAAGATTTAGTGGTAGACAGATCTGCTTTCGATAGAATCCAACAAGCAGGTGGTTATGTTTCTGTAAACACCTCTGGAAATACTCAAGATGCCAATACTATTCCTATTCCCAAAGACGATGCAGATACTGCTTTTGATGCTGCTACTTGTATTGGGTGTGGAGCATGTGTAGCTTCTTGTAAAAACTCTTCGGCAATGCTTTTTGTTTCGGCAAAAGTATCTCAATTTTCTTTATTGCCTCAAGGGCAGGTAGAAGCCAAAGACAGAGTAATTAATATGGTGAATAAAATGGACGAAGAAGGTTTTGGAAACTGTACCAATACTGGTGCTTGTGAAGTAGAATGTCCAAAAGGAATCTCTTTAGACAATATTTCAAGAATGAATAGAGAGTTTATTACAGCCAACGTCAAAAAGTAGATTTTAATTTATATTCAATAAAAAAGCCCAACAATATGTTGAGCTTTTAAACCTTTCTACATTACAAGAAATAGTGTTATCTCATAACAATAAACTTTCTTTTAATGTTATCTCCAGCACTTAGTAGATAAATACCTTCAGATAATATTTCAGTATTTAGAGTAGTAATATTCGAATTAATTATGCCAGTTAAAACAACTTTGCCGCTATTGTCAAAAACTGAATAATTTGATCCAACGTATTTCAAGTCTGATTTAATATTTAAAACATTGTTGGTTGGATTTGGGTAAATATCCATTTCAATATTTTCAATTTCAGTTGTAGATACAGTACTGTTCAAAGACAAATCATCAAAATGAATTTGAAACATATCTGAAACTCCGTGATGTCTTAATGCTATATATCCAGTACTACTTGTAAGACCAGAAATATTGATTTCCCTGTCTGCCCAGCTATCTCCACATGCGTCGCTTCCACTAGCAATAGTTTCCGTAAAAGTATAAGGAGAATTTTCCAAAACAGTTATGTTTTCAGAATTACCAAAATATACTGTATAATTTTCTTGACACCAAGCTGGGTCACTTCCTCTTACCTTAAAAGATAATTTTGCGTCTGTAACTCCACTCATATCAATGGGTCCAAATACTACCCAACAATCAGGGCTTAATGCACCTTGATTTTGAGTCCAAGATTCGGATTTTGCATATGTATTTCCTGTAGCATCAGTATTATAAGCCCAGTAATTTCCAGGTGAACCATTATTGGTATGCCATGGTGGACCAAAAGGCCAACAAGATGTTTCCTCAAAGTCATTAAAATAAGGCAAAGAATTTGGACAGTCTGCAGTAGTAGTCCATAAATCAGGACCATTACTTCCATTGTCATACCAACTTCCAGTGTCACTAGCACAGATTGATCTTATTGTAAAATAATAGTCTGTAGCTATTGATAAGCCCGTTAATGATGTTGGAAAAGATGTAAAAGTGAATATTTGAACTCCAGCAGGAGCAGGTGTTCCAGGTGTGAAGGTACTTCCTTCATTATATTGAATTTCGTAAGAAATTATAGATGGGTCATTGGTCCCTCCAAATTCTGCAGTAGTTCCAGTCATTGCCCAAGATGTAATAGTTGGGTTTGGACATTGGCTAAATACTAGCGAAGAAATTAAAAGAAAAGGAATTGTAATTTTTTTCATAATTTTTAATTTTAACTAAATTAAAAAAAAAATAAATATTGCAAAACTTTTTTAGGGTATAAAAAAAATAAACCCCTAATTGTCAGTGTTTTACCTGGTTTTAATCCGTTATTTGCGCTTTAATTATTTTTTCTACCATTGTTCTATTGTAATCAAAGTCCCATTTTAAAACCTTGTTTAAATAATCATAATAAGCTATTGAAATAGGTTCTTTTTTTAAAAAGCCAACATCAAACTTTTCGTAATCTTTAAACAAAGTTACTTCTGCTTTTAAACTGTGTTTTTTTCTGCTTTCTGGGATATCAAGAACATCAATGATAAAATGTTTAGACACGTAATTTTTTTTGGAAAATTCAAACTTATATATTCCTTTGGAATTTATAGTTTTCTTAAACTTGTTTTTAGTGGCTGTAAAACTTTCTATTGCCTCTTTACCTTCTGTTACAACAACCTTACAATTTTTAAGCTTCTTATTTCTATTTTCAATATGTGTTAGTTCAATATTTAATTTAATTCTTAACTGTCCTTGACCTTGAAGTCCGAGAGTTTTAATCAGACATAATAGAATTACAATTGCTCTAGAGAAATTCACGAGTGTAAAAAATTATTAGATGTGAGTTTAAAGATATTATATAATATCTAAGAAATAAACTTGCTGGTAATATAAGAGAGGGTTTAAAAAATATTACTAGCTACTTCTTTTACCGCTTGTCCTTTACCCATTGTATAGAAATGTAATACAGGAACTCCTGCCTCAATAAGCTCTTTTGACTGTAAAGTAGACCACTCAATTCCCACTTTCTTAATTTCCTCATTGGTCTTGCACTTTTCCAATTCATTAGAAAATTCTTCTGGAAAATTGGTGTTGAAAAATTTGGGTATAAATGTTAAGTGTCTTTGATTAGTAATTGGCTTAAGACCAGGGATAATAGGAACTGTAATACCAATATCTCTGCATTTTTTAACAAATGAGAAATATTTTTTGTTGTCATAAAATAGCTGTGTTACAATAAATTCTGCACCAGCATCAACTTTTGCTTTTAAATGTCTTAAGTCGCTAGCTAAATTCATTGCTTCAAAGTGTTTTTCTGGGTAGCCAGCTGTACCAATACAAAAACTGGAAGGACTATTTTTTGTCTCTTCGTATAAATATTGACCATTGTTCATTTCGTCAATTTGTTTTATTAGATCAATAGCGAATTCATTGCCGCCATCTACTGGAACAAAAGAAGATTCATTTTTCATGGGATCTCCTCTTAAAGCAAGGATATTGTCAACCCCCAAAAATTTTAAATCAATCAATGCGCTTTCAGTATCTTCTTTATTAAAACCTCCACAAATAATATGGGGAATGGCATCCACTTTATACCTGTTCATTAATGCGGCACAAATTCCAACAGTTCCTGGTCTTTTTCGAATTGAAATCTTCTTAAGAAGACCATTTCCCATTTTTTTGTAATCGTATTCTTCTCTATGATAAGTGACATTTATAAATGGAGGTTTAAACTCCATTAACGGATCAATTCCCGCACAAATATCTTCTATCCCTTTTCCCTTTAAAGGTGGTATAATCTCAAACGAGAATATTGTCTTATTGCTGTTCTTGATATAATCAACTACTTTCATTTCAACACAAAATACGTTCTTAATCTAAACAAAACCAAAACATTTTGATTTCAAAAAAAAGATTTGTTTAAACAAGTTTACAATCTTCACAGCTAATTAGGAATATTATATATATCAACAGCTCCATTTTTTGGGTTTATATACTACATTTGTTATCAATGAAAAATATTAGAAATTTCTGTATCATAGCCCATATTGACCATGGCAAAAGTACTCTAGCAGATAGATTGCTTCAAGCAACTGGAACAATTTCAGATAGAGAAATGAAAGATCAGGCTTTAGATGACATGGATATCGAGAGAGAAAGAGGGATAACCATTAAAAGCCATGCGATACAAATGGATTATACCCACAATAACGAAGACTTTAAGCTGAACCTAATTGACACACCAGGTCATGTAGATTTTTCTTACGAGGTTTCAAGATCTATAGCAGCCTGCGAAGGAGCACTTTTAATTGTAGATGCATCCCAAGGGATTGAAGCACAAACTATTTCCAATTTATATCTTGCTATAGAAAATGACTTAGAAATTATTCCAATCTTAAATAAAATGGACCTTCCAGGCGCAATGCCAGAAGAAGTTACGGATCAAATTATTGATTTAATTGGATGTAAGAAAGAGGATGTGATTCCAGCAAGTGGTAAAACAGGATTAGGAGTAGACAAAATTTTAGAAGCGGTAATTAACAAAATACCTTGTCCTAAGGGTAGTGAGACAGAGCCATTAGAAGCAATGATTTTTGATTCTGTTTTTAATTCTTTTAGAGGAATAATAGCCTATTTTAGAGTTTTTAATGGAGTAATTAAAAAAGGCCAACAAGTTAAATTTTTCAATACCGAAAAAACATACAATGCAGACGAAATAGGAGTTCTAAAAATGGATCTGTCACCAAAGAATGAATTGCGATCTGGAGATGTTGGTTACATAATAAGTGGTGTTAAAAAAGCAAATGAAGTTAAAGTAGGAGATACTATTACCTCGCTTTTAAATCCTTGTAAAAATGCTATTCAAGGTTTTGAAGATGTTAAACCAATGGTCTTTGCAGGAATGTATCCAGTCGAAACAGACGACTATGAAGAGCTTAGATATTCTATGGAAAAACTCCAGTTGAACGATGCTTCTTTAGTTTTTGAACCAGAATCATCGGCTGCTTTAGGATTCGGATTTAGATGTGGCTTTTTAGGAATGCTTCACATGGAAATTATTCAAGAAAGATTGGAAAGAGAATTCAACATGGTTGTAATAACAACAGTTCCCAATGTTTCTTACAATGTTTTTCTCAAAAAAGAATTAAAAGAAATTGTAGTAAATAATCCATCTGAACTTCCTGAGCCTTCAAAATTAGAATGGATAGAAGAACCTTATATAAAAGCTCAAGTAATCACTAAAACTGATTATGTTGGAGCGGTTATGAATTTGTGCATTGAAAAAAGAGGAGAATTAAATAATCAAGTATATCTAACTCAAAACAGAGTCGAACTAAGCTTCGAAATGCCTCTTTCAGAAATTGTATTTGATTTTTACGATAGGCTAAAATCTGTAAGTAGAGGCTATGCATCTTTTGACTATTCTCCAGTTGGTCACAAGAAGTCAGACCTTATAAAATTAGATATTCTTTTAAACGCTGAACAGGTAGATGCCCTTTCAGCATTGGTTCACCGTTCAAATGCATTTACTCTAGGAAAAAGAATTTGCTTAAAATTGAAAGAACTTATTCCAAGACAACAATTTGAAATACCTATTCAGGCAGCCATCGGAGCCAAAATTGTCTCTAGAGAAACAATAAAAGCACTTAGAAAAGACGTTACCGCAAAATGTTATGGTGGTGATATTACAAGAAAAAGAAAACTTCTAGAGAAGCAAAAGGCCGGTAAAAAGAGAATGAGACAAGTAGGTAGAGTTGAGGTCCCTCAAGAAGCATTTTTAGCTGTTTTAAAATTAGACTAGAAAAATGCCCTCATCTGCATGCTACCGGAATGGATAGCTCTATTTTCTTCAGATTTTCTGCCGTTGTAATTTATAGATATTTGAATGTTGTTAGACATATTCTTTTGAAAGCCTAATTTCCATGTAATATTTTTCCCTAACTGTAAACCTTCCAACATTTCAAATCCAATAGTGCTGCTACTTTCTCCATTATAATTAATATCTACCAAATGAATCTCCCCATTTAACAATCCTTTGTCTCTTTTGCTTCTTCTCAACTCTACACCAATATCTTTTATAAATGCTTTTTCATTGCCATAGTTAATTGCATTTCTTTTTTCTGAATACCTACCATTTACCGCTACTCTAAATAAAGTATTAGGTTGAAATGAAATTCTGTTATTTATTTCTTTATTTTCAATATCATAGTTTCTATTGATCATATAGGTTGAAGAATTTTTCTTTATTTCTTTGGACACTTGAGAATTGAGCATAAACGATTTGTTCAAGTTCCATCTAAATTTTATTTGGTCTTTACCAGTAGATCTAAAGTCAGTTCCATTGATGAGAAGATTTTTATTAGCAAATAACTGAGTAACTAATTCAACACTGTATTTCGAACTTGAACGATTAAAAAACATACTATTTCTTAAACTATTGGACATTTGCTGAATTATTGGATTGTCCGCATTTACCAAAGGATTTACTAAAGTTGCCAAGTCTAAATCATTGGTTTTTTTCTGGGTGTTAACTGCAGTCTGGTTGTAGAATTTATTCATAAATTTTTCTACCAAAGTCTTCCCCTTTATTATCTTTCTAAAATCTATATTCAAGTTCTGATTGTATTGAAAGCTGTAAATTTTTACATAGTTGTTATTGGGAGTAAATACTCTTATATAGGTTGCTTGATCACTATAGGCAGCTATCTCAAATTCATTAAGTTCTTTTATGCCATTATCGTTGTAGTCATTCCATGTATATACACCCTGACCAGCAGGAACTTCAATATAAATAAACTCTTTTTGTAGTTCTAATCCCGACCCAATCTCCAAAAATGAGTTGGTATTTATCCCTCCTTTTAATAGTTTTAAATTATAATTTAGTCTACTTGCTAGAG
The DNA here is from genome assembly GCA_905181675.1 of Bacteroidetes bacterium MED-G20. Lineage (GTDB taxonomy): Bacteria > Bacteroidota > Bacteroidia > Flavobacteriales_D > Parvicellaceae > MED-G20. Next base: position 38,758 of record CAJIYZ010000055.1, on the reverse strand, counting down.
AATTCTCAGGTAAAATATTGGTTAAACTCGAATCTGAAATCTGAAGCATTCTGTAAGCCAGAGAATAGTTAAGGTTAAAATTCTTTCGAGAACTAATTCCCACCATCAACCCAGGACTAATTGCTTTTGTTGCTTTTTTAAGAATAGACCGGTCTTTAAACCAATCGTATCTTTCTTGGTAAAAAATTTGAACTCTATTTCTTGAGGAGTCGTAATTTTCTAAATAAACTTTCCAATCGTAAAAACGGTAGCTATTGTTACTTAAAGTATCTGCACTGAAAAATCGATTATTTTCATTAATATCTTTAAACCCTAATTTTAAGCCTCTAATTGGTATAAATAAATCTGTTTTATGTCTCAAGAAACTGGTGTTAAATTCCCCATCTGAATTCATCAAGCTACCATCAAAATTGATGTTAACTTTATTGTTCCACCTTATTTTAAAATCATTTTTATAACCATTAAAATCGTTTTTAATAAAATAGGAATTTAGCCGGTATTGAAATAGTCCATTATCTACATGTTTTAAATTGATTTTTGCAGAACTAAGTAGCTGGTCTTTTTGAGTGATTAGATTCTGAATATTCCAATTTCGTTCAAACTCCACTTCTCTAAATCTTTCTATTCTTTTATAATCTTTAGAAATACTCTCCATTCTATATTGTTGATTTAACTCCCATTTTTCTTTTAAAGTATTTTTGTTCTCAAAATTCACAAGTCCAGCAAAGCCTATATTATCCTCATTGTTAAGACTTGAAAATGTATTTAAATCCATGTTTGAAGTGCTTAATTCATAATTAAGAGAGTTTTTATTCCAAAGAGTTTTTCCGCCAATACTTATTATTTGTCTTTTTTTAGGAGTTACTAGCTTTTTTATTGGACTATAATTCCCATTTTTAATTACCGTATTGTTAATAGTATCTGGTGCAACCCATTGGAATACTTTCCCAAGCGCATTGTTTTCCTTTATTTGATAATCTCCATTTCCTTGACCAACTTCACTAAACGTTAACCTATATATTGCCTGCTGTTCATTAATTGAATACTGGTAAATTTCATATCCTAGAGAATCTGTTTTTTGGTATAAGTTGGTAGATTGGTTAAAATCTACACTATCAATTCCAGAGCCTATTGCTAAATCAATATTGTCTCCAATATTTTCTAGTGTCTGCCTGTCTAGTAAATCAAAATCTAATTGAAGAGGTTGGTTTTTGCTATCCTGTTCACCATATCCATAGATATAAAATGAAGAGTTATTCCTTTGGATGGTCGTAGAAGATTGAAGTAAAGATCTAGCATAATTTTTATCACTGTACTGGAATTCAACAATTATTCTTTTGTCTTTTGTTATTAAAGTGTTAGCTGTAAAGCTAATTTCCGAAGTATTATAGTCAATTATATAATCATTGTTTTGCCCTCTTTTAAGCAAAACACCATCTATGTAAACATTTTCAGTACCACTTAAAACAATAATAAAATTTTCATTTTCATTGCCAAATAGCCTGTAGGGTCCTTGATTGCCTTCAATACCTTGAATGACATTTCTCCCAAATTTACCTTTGCTAATAGATGCGCTATTTTCAACATCAATCTCTAGATTGTTTTTCCCAATAATTTTATTTTTCAAATGAATTCCTTGACCTCTCTTATGGTACTTTAAAAAGTAACTGTCTTTGTTCTTAATCCAAAAATCACCAGCAGTTAATTTCCATTTTTCATCTGATACCTGAATAAAAACTTTGTCAAAGTCTTGAAGTTGCTGCGTATTCCCTTGAGGTTGAATAGGAATATTGTCATCCGTTACAGATGCCAATATTTTCATAGTTGGTGAAATCATTCCCGAAAGCTGTAGATTAAGATTGGAGTTCAGCGAGAAGTCTTGGTTATTACCAACCATAAGCCCCCTTGAAATACTTCCAGTTCTATTTAAATTAGTTCCTTGAAATAGGTTATTGGAATTAACTGTATTGGATACGTTAATCGATGGGTAATATTGTTTTTGTTCAATAGTCCGATTTAAGGAAATTGGGTGTTGGTTGTATTTTTTACTAAAGTCAATTAGTAAAGGATGGTAATTGAAAATTAATGTATCGTATGGTATATCGAAAAAAACCACCATTCCTTTATAGGGCAAAAGTTGGTAGTTCAAACTTAATGTCTCTTTTTCCTTATTTAAAATTTGAAATGTTCTTGGATTGATTGAAAATGTATCGATAATAACAGTGTCTTTTCCAACATATTTTTTGGAATACATTGATTCGTAGTCAAAACTTTGGCAGTAATCTATATTATAGATAACACAAAAAATAAGAGCCAATATTTTGTTATTAATCATGATAGTTTAAATAAAAGACAAATTCGTCTTTTGATATCAAAACGTAAGATAAATAGATTTGTTTTTAAGTGATTAAATTAATAGTCATTTTTCCACTTAGTCAAAAGCATTTTTAAGAGAAGGTTGTTTATAAGTATAACTAATGAATGAATTTTTTATCCAATTTGGGGTCATTTTTGCCATATATATTAAATCAATGATTAAAAACCTTTTATCAATAATCCTAATAACAATTGTTTTTTTCCAGAGTTGTGTCCCTGCAAGAAAATTTGAGGAAATTTCCGAAAAACAAGAAGTTTGTGCAGTTGAACTTAAGACCCTTAAAACCTTAAAAACAGAGCTTCAAACTGAAAATACAGAACTAGGATCACAAAATGATCAGTTAAACAGATTGACAAAACGATTAATTAAAGATACAACCATGTTGGGCAAATCTTTAAGAATGAAAGAAAAACAATATGACAAAATTGATTTACTCAACAAACGAATCCAAGATCAATTAGAACTTCTTCAAAAAGGCCAATCGGTTGAGAAGCAGCGATTAATGTTGGATCTGGAAAAAAGAAAGTCAGATTTATTAACTCTTGAAGATCAACTAAGAGACTTTGAAATCGATCTTAACAACAAAAAAGTTCAATTAGAAGTGTTGTCTTTAGAACTACAAAAAAGAGAAAAAAGAGTAAATGAATTGGAACAGATTATTGCCAATAAAGATGCAATTGTCAGAGCGTTAAAAGAAAAAGTTGCAAATGCCTTACTAGGATTTAGAGATAAAGGGCTTTCAGTGGTAGAAAAAGATGGAAAGGTTTATATTAGTATGGATGCAAAACTTTTATTTGCTTCGGGAAGTACCAAAGTTGATTCGGAGGGAGTTAAAGCTTTGAAAGAATTGGCTAAAGTTCTTGAAGATCAGCAAGACTTAGAAATTTTAGTCGAAGGACATACCGATACGGATAAGATGAAATCTAATTCTCATCCTGTAGACAATTGGGAATTAAGTGTTCTTAGAGCAACATCTGTTGTGAAAATAATGTTGGGAAATAGTAAAATGGATCCAACTACTGTAAGTGCTTCCGGAAGAAGTCAATTCATCCCGATTGACACTGAAAACAAAGCTAAAAACAGAAGAATTGAAGTGGTTCTTATTCCTAAATTAGATGAATTGTTTGAAATTATCAACAATTAAAAAAGAGTTCATTTATTGTAAAAATTCATTTCTTCTACATACTTATAAACCTCTGGAGTAAGTAAGTATCTAACATCTTTATTTTCTGAAATTGCTTTTCTTATAAAACTTGAAGATATTTTCATTACTGGAGCTTCGCATCTTATAACTTTAGGATGATTAAAATTGTTTTCTAAATTACTTTTTTCAAGTTTTTCTTGTTCGGTTAAAACTCTCGGATAGACATATAAATGATGACATTTTAAAATTTCCTCATGATTTTTCCATTTTTTAAAAGATCTAAGATTGTCTTCTCCCATAATTAGATTAAACTCATGATTAGAGTATTTTTCTTTAAGATGAGTCAGTGTATTTATCGTGTAAGAAGGAATTGGTAAATTAAATTCTTCGTTACATGCTTTTAATTTAGGGTTTTTCTCAATAGCAATTCTCACCAAATTAAGCCGATGGTAATCTTCCAATAAAGATTCTTTTTTCTTTAATGGGTTAAGTGGACTAACTACAAACCAGACTTCGTCTAATCCAGTGTAGCCTACCATATAATTAGAAATTATTAAATGACCAACATGGATAGGGTTAAATGTGCCAAAATACAAACCAACTTTTTTCATTTTACATCAAAAATTTCTCAACAATTTCAATTATGTCTTTTGAGGAAGTACTTAGTTTATCATTGACAATTATTTTGTCAAATTTATCCATAGATTTCATTTCTTCAAAAGATTTTTCAATTCTTTTTTTTATGGATTCCTTGTCGTCTGAGTTTCTTTTTTTGAGTCTTTGAGCTAGTACTTCAAGGTTTGGCGGTTTTATAAAAATACAAAGTGCATCTTCATTAAAATATTCTTTCAAAGAAACCCCGCCAATCACATCCACATCAAAAACCACATGTTTTTTCTTTTTCCAGATTCTTTCAATTTCTTTTTTTAGAGTTCCATAGAAATTACCTTTGTACACCTCTTCCCATTCTATGAATTCCTGAGTATTTATTTTTTGCTGAAATTCTTCAATGGATAAGAAGTAATAATCTTTATTATTTTCTTCTCCATCTCTTGGATTTCTACTGCAAGCAGATATAGAAAACAACAAAGGAAGTTTTGCTTCTAATAGCTTATTGACAAGCGTAGTTTTGCCAGCACCTGAAGGAGCTGAAATAATAATTGCTTTACCTTGGAAGTCATTTGAAGGATTCATAAAATATTCAAAACTTGTTCTTTTATTTTTTCTAATTCATCTTTCATATTTACCACTAATTTTTGAATAGATAGGTGGTGTGCTTTTGAACCTAGTGTATTTATCTCTCTGCCCATTTCTTGGGTGATAAAGCCAAGTTTTTTTCCAGAATTTATTTCTTTGACAGTTTCCATAAAATATTTACAGTGTTCTTTTAATCTCACTTTTTCTTCAGTTATGTCCAGCTTTTCAGAATAAAAAATAAGTTCTTGCTCTAGTCTTTTTTCATCTATTTGAGATTTTAAATTTAGTTCTTCAATAGATCGCAATAACTTTTCTTTAACTTTTGGAAGCCTTTCCTTTTCGAATGGATTTATATTTGATAGGTTGTCTAAAATAGTATTGACATAGTTCAAAAGCTCTTTTTGAAGTGATTCCCCTTCTTTTTCTCGAAAACTGTTCAAATCTTTACAGGCTTCACTAACTGCATTTATTAACATTTCATTGCTTTGCTTATCTACGGTCTCTTTTTGGTGTTGAATTACTTCAGGAAGTTTTAAAGCATATCCCATAAAGTCCTTGTCATTTTGATTTTTTAGTTCAGAGGAAATATCTTTTAGCTGATTGTAATAATTAATAAGTTGTTCTTTATTAATGGTGATTTTACTAACAGAACTTATTTTTTCATAATGGATTACTAGCTCTACTTTTCCTCTTTTTAAATCATTTTTTATAATAGATCTTACTTCTGAATCAATTTCTTTAAATATGGATGGAATTTTTAACGAAAGGTCTAAAAACTTACTATTAAGTGATCGTATTTCTATATTTACATGGAGATGGTCTATGGTAACTTCTGACTTACCAAAACCGGTCATTGAATGTGTCATAAAATCTTATTTATTCCAAAAGTAATCAATTGATTTTATTAGTATTTATACTTACTAAATAAACTCCACCAAAAATCATTAGAGAGCATAAAACACTAGTGAGTTCTATTTCTTCTCTTCCACTTACAATAGCAATAATCGATGTTAAAACTGGTTGAAGATAAATATAAGTACTTACTACTGTTGGGCTTACGTATTTAATTCCATATATGTTAAACAGGTAACATAAATAGGTGGTGAATAAAATAACAAAAACTATTTTCATAACGATGTCGTTATTCATTTCCCAATTAACTTCGTTAAGTTCATATAATCCAAATGGAATTACCCCAACAAGTCCGAATGTAAAAACCCATTTTGCAACTGTAATGGGGCTGTATTTACTCATTAATGGCTTTACCAATATAAGGTAAAGTCCAAAACTAGTGGCATTTAAGAAAATCAGAAGATCACCCATTAGCCCACTATTACCAGAATTTGATTTATTGTGAAATATTATAGTGACGGCACCTATTAATCCAATTAGTACCCCAATTACTTTTACTAGTCGTAATTTTTCTTTTAAAATAATTACAGAAAGAATACTAACTATAATTGGACTTGTTACCATAATAATCGAGGCATGAATGGTGGATGTTAGTTCTAAACCATTAAAAAACATTAATTGATTTGCAGTAACTCCAAATAATCCACATAGCGCAAATTTGTACAAGTCGGATTTTGAAATTTTCTCATAAAAAAATAAAGAGGTTATCCAAAAAAGAAGTGTTGCGCCAATTCCTCTGAATAGAATGAAAGTAAATGGCGGAACATATCCTCCGTTCATGACATCTTTAGCAAAACCATAGTTTACAGCATATATTAAATTGGCTCCTAGAATAGCAAGATGTGCAAAAAGTAGTTTTTTATTCAAAGTATTTTCAACAATTTTTTTTTGAATTTATTAAATAATTATGTTTGCAACATCATCTATAAAATTTTAAAATGAAATTCAATACTAAAGTAATTCATGCAGGTGTCCATCCAGATGTTTCAACTGGAGCAATTATGACTCCAATTTATCAAACATCTACATATGTTCAAGATGAAATCGGGGTTCACAAAGGATTTGAATATTCTAGAACTGGTAATCCAACCAGACAAGCATTAGAAAATAATCTGGCAGCTATTGAAGGTGGTAAGTATGGCGCTTGTTTTGGAAGTGGTCTTGCAGCAATAGATGCAGTAGTTAAAATATTAAATCCTGGTGACGAAGTGATTTCAACCAACGATCTTTACGGAGGTTCTTACAGAATATTTACTACTATTTTTGAAAAGTATGGTATAAAATTTCATTTTGTAAACATGTTGGATGTTAATAATATTAAAGAAAAAATCAACAATAAGACAAAGCTTATATGGGCAGAAACTCCAACTAACCCAATGATGAATATCATAGATATAAAGGAAGTTTGTGATTTGGCCCATCAAAATAATATAATGGTTGGTGTTGACAATACTTTTGCAACTCCTTATTTGCAAAATCCACTAGAATTAGGGGCGGATGTAGTTATGCATTCTGTTACCAAATATTTAGGAGGACATTCGGATGTTATAATGGGAGCATTGGTTACTAATGATGATAAAATTGCCGAAGAAATTTATAGAATTCAGAATTCCAGTGGTGCAGTTTGTGGCCCTATGGATTCTTTTTTGGTTTTAAGAGGAATTAAAACACTGCACCTTAGAATGCAAAGACATTGTGAAAATGGAAAAAAAATTGCCCACTTTTTAAATGACCATCCTTTAATTGATACTGTTTATTGGCCTGGATTAAAAGACCACCCTAATCATGAGGTTGCAAAAAGTCAAATGAAAGACTTTGGTGGAATGATTTCTTTTAACTTAGTTGGTGACGATTTAGAGATGGCTAAAAAAGTAGTAAGCAAAACAGAATTGTTTACTTTAGCCGAGTCTTTAGGAGGTGTAGAGTCGCTGATTGGTCATCCATCTACAATGACTCACGCATCAATTCCAAGAGAAGAAAGAATAAAGTCTGGTGTTGTTGATTCTCTAATAAGGTTAAGCGTTGGAATTGAAGATTTAGAAGATTTAATTACAGATTTAAAAAATGCTCTAAATATTTAATTATGAAAATTATATTATCAAGTTTACTTTTTATTCTTCACTTTTCAGTTTTTTCTCAAAATTCTGTAACTAGAGAAATAGACCTTTCTAATTGTAGAGATGGTGAAGATGTAGAATATTGTAAGACCCATAAATTAATGAATAAGCTGAAAAAAGATCCAGAAGCTTATCGACAGTTTTTAAATGATCAACTAGAGTTAAAGAAAATAGAGAATCAAATATCTAATAATCCACCAAATAGAGTAATTTACAATATCCCTTTGGTATTTCATGTTTTGCACAATGGTGGTGTTGAGAATATTTCTCGTCAGCAAATTGAAGACGCTGTAGCAATTTTAAATAGAGATTTTAGACTGCAAAATGCAGATGCCAATAATGTTCAGTCTACTTTTTCAGGGATGCCAGCAGATATAGAAATTGAATTCAATCTCGCAACAAAAGCCCCTAACGGACAATGTTTTAGTGGTATTACAAGAACTCTAAGCCCTTTAACTAACAGTGGCACTAATGGGCAAAATCAAATTTCTGCAATTATTTCTGGCAATGATGTTTACAACGGTAATTGGCCAGGAAATAAGTATTTAAATATTATGGTGGTTAATGATGCTGATGGAGCTGCAGGTTATACAACAACCCCAAATAATGGGTGGACATCTTCAACAATGGGAAATGGAATATGGGTTCTGCATGATTATGTTGGATCAATAGGTACTTCGGACACATATTCAAGTAGAACTTTAACACACGAAGTTGGACATTGGTTAAATTTAGAGCATTTATGGGGCCCAAACAACAATCCAGGGACTGGCTCAAGCTGTTCTTCAGATGATTATGTTGACGATACTCCTAGGTGTATTGGCGTAACCTCCTGCAATTTAAATTCCAATACATGCTCCAATGATGTTATTGATGGATACTGGACTAGTGATGTTGTAGATAATATTGAAAACTACATGGAATATTCTTATTGTAATAAAATGTTTACCAACGGGCAAAAAAACAGAATGAGAGCTGCCTTGGTTAGTGGTGTTGGAGGGAGAAATAATATTTCCTCTACCAGTAATCTTAATGCTACAGGATTAAACACAACACCATCACTTTGCGAAGTTGGTATTAGAGTAGAAAGAGACTTAGTTTGTGGTGGTGATAATATCCAGTATTTCGATGAGTCTTACAATAATATTACATCTTGGAATTGGTCATTTCCTGGAGGAAGTCCAGCAACTTCCAATATTCAAAATCCATTTGTTACTTATTCAGGTTCAGGAAGTTACGATGTTACTCTTGAGGTTACAGATGCATTAGGCAATAGCATGACCCAAACTTTTCCAAATTTTGTTTCTGTAATTGGAAACCCAGGTTATCCGCCACCAATTTACGAAGGATTTGAAACGATATCTTCTATTCCAAATAATGACTGGACAGTTTCTAATCCAAATGGTCCAGGGTTTGAGGTGGTTTCAACAGCTTTTCATACTGGTTCACAAAGTGTGAAATTAGATAATTCCCAAGGCACGGACGGTTCAATAGATGAGTTAATTAGCAATACCATTGACTTGTCAAATAGTGCTGCAGCTAGTATTTCTTTTAAGTATGCTTTTGCAAAACGAAATAGTGGAAATACAGATTATCTGCAAGTTTATGCTAGTAAGGACTGTGGGGAGACTTGGTTTATGAGAAAAAATATTTCTTCTTCTATTATTTCTACAATGTCTAATACCAATGCAGGGATTATACCAACGGGGTCGGATTGGAAAACTATTACCATTGGTCCAAATTCCTTTACCAACTATTTGGTTAGTAACTTTAGGTTTAAATTTAAGTTTGTTAATGGGGGAGGTAATGACTTTTTTATAGATAATATTAACTTGTCAGGCTCTGTAACAATTGAGGAATCGGTAATAAATGAAAAATTAAAAGTTAATCCTAATCCAGTAATAGATAATTTAAATATTTCTTTTTATACAGTTTCTAACTTAACAAACCCTGCTCTAGAATTGTTTGATGCTATGGGGAGGTTAGTTAGTTCTAAGAAACTTAACAATGTTGTAATTGGTGCAAACCAAATTGAGATGCCATATTCAGATTTAGATGCTGGTTGGTATCTACTTGTTTTGAAATCTCAAGAAAAAACTATTGCCAATAAGTTTCTAAAAAAATAATAAAATGAAGAACTTTTTTTGGGCTTTAGCTCTTATTGTCGCTTTGTTCTCCTGCTGTGAGACAGATTTTGAGTTGAATGCTCCTTACAAAACTATTCCTGTGGTTTATGGTCTTTTAGACCAGTCATTAGATACGCAATTTGTTAAAATTAATAAGTCTTATTTGGCAGATGTAAACAATGCTAATTTTGCTCCGATTAATGATTGTACCCAATTTGACTATATCCTTGCTGTTTTAGAAGAGTATAACCAAAATAATGTTTATCTAGGGTCTGACACCTTACAAGAAATGATGGTTGGAAATTTAGAGCCAGGGATTTTTTACGAAGATTCGCAGAAAATCTACTTTTTAGAAACCTCTTCCAATTCTTTTGTAGACGAGCATACTTATAAACTAAACGTAAATGTTCCTGATAAAGAATTGACTTTTAGCGCACAAACAGACTTAGTGAATGGTGCTGGTTTAATATTTGATTTTTTATCTAAAATCACTTTACAGATCAATGGCTTTCGATGTGCAGACAATGATTTAGCCACCACAGATGAGTATTTCGACCCAAGATTGGATTGGAAAACTACTCTAAATGGAAAAAGATATGAACTAGTTCTTCGCTTTTCCTATGCAGAACATCTTTTAAGTGGGGATACTATCCAAAAATTTATGGAGTGGGATTTAGGTGACCAGACAAGCGTAAATACCGACGGAGGGGAAAGTATGTTTAAAGTTGTTTCAGGAAGTAGTTTCTTTGAAATGGTTCAAAGTAGGCTTTCTTCATACACATTGGAAGACCAAATTGAAAAGAGAACATTTGACAGCAAAGCCATAGAATTTATTCTTACAGCTGGTAATGAGAATTTAAATACATACATGCAAATAAACGAGCCAGTTACAAGTATAGTTACCGAAAGACCTATTTTCACCAACGTAGAGAACGGAATAGGGTTGTTTGGTAGTAAATTTAGTAGGTCTTTAAAATCTTTCATGTCTAACGGTACTGTTTTAGAGCTTTGCAGAGGGCAAATAACTAATGAGTTTAAATTTTGTTGTGACTCAGCCGAACAGATTATCGCAATTTCCAATCTTACTGGAGGGGTGCAAGTAGGTTGCAACTAATTGAATTAAAAGCTTTCAAGAATTGTTTTTGCTATATTGTTGTCTTTTGAAATTTGAATCTTGAGTTCTTCTATTGAGTTGAACTTTACTTCGTCTCTTATTCTTTCAATTACTTTTGCTCTCATATCAAATCCGTAAATATCTTTTTCGAAATTAAATAGGTGAATTTCAATGGTTCTTTTTTCTCCTTCATTTACTGTAGGTTTGTAGCCGATATTCATTATTCCTTTAAAATCAACATTTCCAATTTGACAAATAACCGCATAAACTCCATCCAAAGGAATTATTTTTTCGTTGCTTTTTAGTTGGATATTTGCTGTAGCTGTTCCAATAGTTTTGCCGATACCATTTCCATGAATAACTTTTCCAGAAAATTCGTAATAATGCCCACAATAATCTCTTACCAAATGTATATTTCCCTTTTCAATTGCTCTTCTCACTTTTGTTGAGCTAACCTTTATTTCTTCAATTTCATGAGCTTTAATCTCCTCTAAATTGAATGGGTTTGATTTTTCATGCTTTTTTAGCAACCCAATATTTCCTTCTCTGTCATTGCCAAAATGGTGATCATAACCGATTACCAAGGTGTGAGTCATAAGTTCTTTTATTAAAAGCTCATCTATATATCGCTTAGCAGTGAATTTTGAAAAATATTTGGTGAATGGGTATATAACTAAATGGTCTAATCCGAGATTCTTTAAAATATTAATTTTTTCGTCTATGGTGTGAATTAATTTTAACCCTTGATCATTAAAAAGAACTTTTCGTGGGTGAGGGTCAAAAGTTAAAAGGACAGATTCTCCATTGTTTTTTTTCGCAATCTTTTGGAGTCTTTGAATTATTTTTTGGTGCCCATAGTGAACACCATCAAAGGTTCCAACAGTAACAATTGGATTTTTAATATTCTTATACGATTCAAAGCCATAGTGAACTTTCATCCTCAATTTTTTGAGCGAATTTACATTTTAATAATTAATCTTGGTGATATGTTAATTTGAACTTGAAATAATATGTTATATTTTATCAACATTGGACTTTAAATAATATATTTTATGTTAGATTTGCAGCGTAATTTAAAAAACAAAACAATGTCTCAACTTAACGGGAGAATTTCTCAAATCATTGGTCCTGTAATCGACGTAAGTTTCGAAAACGCAGACAAACTTCCAAATTTATTAGAAGCCATCGAAATTATTAAATCAGATGGAACTAAAGTTATTTTAGAGTGCCAAAAGCATATCGGCGAAGACTGCGTTAGAACAGTTGCAATGGATTCAACAGATGGTCTTACAAGAGGAATGGAAGCAACTCCACTCGGAAGCCCTATTACAATGCCCACAGGTGATAAAGTAAAAGGTAGGTTGTTTAATGTTGTTGGAGATGCTATAGATGGTATTGGTCCATGTATTACAGAAAAAAGATTACCAATTCATAGAGAAGCTCCAAAATTTGAAGATTTATCTACTGCTACTGAAGTCTTATCTACAGGAATTAAGGTAATTGATTTAGTAGAGCCTTATGCTAAAGGTGGCAAGATTGGTTTGTTTGGAGGTGCTGGAGTAGGGAAAACAGTTTTAATTCAAGAATTAATTAACAATATTGCCAAAGGGCACGATGGTCTTTCGGTTTTTGCTGGTGTTGGCGAAAGATCTAGAGAGGGTAATGATTTACTTAGAGAAATGTTAGAATCCGGAATTGTAAAATACGGTGACGAATTCATGCATGAAATGGAAAAAGGAAATTGGCCACTAGATAAAATTGACAAAGAAGCTTTGAAAAAGTCTCAAGCTGCATTTGTCTTTGGTCAAATGAATGAACCCCCAGGTGCAAGAGCTAGAGTTGCTTTATCTGGTTTGACTCTTGCTGAAGATTTTAGAGATGGTGACGGTGATGGTAAAGGAAAAGATATTTTATTTTTCATTGATAATATATTTAGATTTACCCAAGCAGGTTCTGAAGTTTCTGCCCTTTTAGGAAGAATGCCATCTGCTGTTGGTTATCAGCCAACTTTAGCTACTGAAATGGGCGCTATGCAAGAAAGAATTACTTCTACTAAAACTGGTTCTATAACGTCTGTTCAGGCTGTTTACGTTCCTGCAGATGATTTAACTGATCCAGCTCCTGCTACTACATTCGCTCACTTAGATGCTACTACCGTGTTATCTAGAAAATTAGCATCTTTAGGAATTTATCCTGCAGTTGATCCTCTTGATTCGACATCTAGAATTTTAACGCGTCAAATATTAGGAGACGCTCACTACGATTGTGCACAAAGAGTTAAAATGTTGTTACAGCGTTATAAAGAATTACAAGACATTATTGCAATCTTAGGAATGGATGAACTATCGGAAGAAGATCAACAGGCGGTTCATAGAGCTAGAAGAGTTCAGAGATTTTTATCTCAACCATTTCATGTTGCAGAACAATTTACAGGAATGAAAGGAGTTTTCGTCAATATTGAAGACACCATTAAAGGTTTCACAATGATAATGGACGGAGATGTAGATAAATATCCTGAAGCTGCATTTAACCTGAAGGGAACTATTGAGGAAGTGATTGAGGCTGGAGAAAAAATGTTGGCAGAAGTCAGTTAAATATTTCATTATGGATGTTCAAATAATTACCCCGGATAAATCTCTTTATGATGGAAAAGCAGATTTAGTCAATGTTCCAGGCACTTCTGGTTCCATAGGGATTTTAAATAACCACGCTCCATTAGTTTCTTCTCTTACAAAAGGGGAAGTAAGAATTGTTCTTGATGAAAAAGAAGAGCTATTTAATATCGATGGAGGAGTGGTAGAAGTAATGAAAAATAAAGTCGTTGTTTTAGCTTCTTAAGTTAATTTAAAACTTTTTCTGTGGTGTATAGTAATTCCAAATCTAGAAATAGCTTCTCGATGCTTTTTGGTAGGATATCCTTTGTTTTGGTTCCATAAATATTCAGGATCACTTTCTGAAAGTTTCTTCATTATTTTGTCTCTTGTTGTTTTAGCAATAATGGATGCCGCTGCAATGTTCATGTATTTACCATCTCCTTTAATTACACAGGTATGATTTATTTTTGGATATGGATTAAACTTATTTCCATCAATTGCTAAATGACTTGGCAGAATCTTCAAATTTTTAACCGCAATATGCATAGCTAGAAGAGAGGCTTGAAGAATATTAATTTTTTCAATTTTTCTTTCGTTGACAATTCCTATTCCAATTGCAACTGCCTTTTTTTCAATATCAATCCTTAATTCATTTCGATTTTTTTCAGAGATCTTTTTAGAATCATCAAGCTTATCGTTTTGATAACCTTCTGGAAGAATAACAGCTGCTGCCACTACAGGGCCTGCCAAACATCCTCTTCCAGCTTCATCACAGCCAGCTTCATTAAAAGAAGTAAGAAAAGGTTGTAAGTTCAAAATAACAGGTTCATATTCACCTTTGAGTCTATAAAATTAGATAATTCACTTATTTTAATTCTTTGTTGACTCATAGAATCTCTTTCTCTAACGGTGACAGAGTTATCTTCAATAGAATCGTAATCTATAGTAATGCAGTAAGGTGTTCCGAGTGCATCGTTTCTTCTATATCTTTTACCAATTGAGTCCTTTTCGTCGTAAGAGCAGTTGAAAACAGATTTCAGACTATTAAAAATTTCTTTTGCTTTTTCCGACAGTCCATCTTTTTTCACAAGTGGAAGAACTGCAGCTTTGTTGGGTGCTAAGCTAAAGGGTAGAGCAAGTACTGTCCTAGAGGTTCCATCTTTAAGTGTTTCTTCTTTTAAACTGTAAGACATCAGAGCTAAGAACATTCTGTCCAATCCAATGGATGTTTCAACTACATATGGAATATAACTTTCGTTTTTTTCAGGGTCAAAATATCTTATTTTTTTCTTAGATAATTCTTCATGTTGTTTTAAATCAAAATCTGTTCTTGAATGAATCCCTTCCAATTCTTTAAATCCAAATGGGAATTTAAACTCAATATCGCATGCTGCATCTGCATAGTGAGCAAGTTTGACGTGGTTATGAAACCTTAAATAATCTTCCGGAATACCTAACGATTTATGCCACTTCATCCTAGTTTCTTTCCAATGGTCGTACCATTTTTTTTGACTCCCTGGAGCAATAAAGAATTGCATTTCCATTTGCTCAAACTCTCTCATTCTAAAAATAAATTGTCTGGCAATGATTTCGTTCCTAAATGCTTTTCCAATTTGGGCGATACCAAAAGGTATTTTCTTTCTTCCAGTTTTCTGGACATTTAGGTAGTTGACAAATATTCCTTGGGCAGTTTCTGGCCTTAGATAAATACCTGTTGATTCTCCAGAAACTGAGCCTAAATCAGTTTTAAACATTAGGTTAAATTGTCTAACACTTGTCCAGTTTTTCGATCCGCTTACTGGGCATGTTATTCCTAATTCTACTATAAGCTCATAAATGTCAGATAAATTCTCACTATTAAAAGCTTTATCCATTTTGTTTGTAATCTCGCTTTTATCTCTTTCTCTTCTTAATACATTTTGATTGGTTTCTCTAAATGTTTTTTCGTTAAAATCTTCTCCAAATCTTTTTTTAGCTTTCGTTATTTCTTTATCTATTTTCCCTTCAATTTTAAGTATATGGTCTTCAATAAGTATATCGGCTCTGTATCTTTTTTTAGAATCCTTATTATCTATTAGAGGGTCATTAAACGCGTCAATATGTCCAGAAGCTTTCCAAGTATTTGGATGCATAAAAATAGCAGCATCAATTCCAACAATATTTTCATGCATTTGAACCATCGAACGCCACCAGTACTTTTTTATATTGTTTTTAAGTTCAACACCATTTTGTCCGTAATCGTAAGTTGCACTCAATCCATCGTAAATCTCACTACTTGGGAATATGAACCCGAATTCTTTGGAATGGCTAATTATTTTTTTGAAATGTTCTTCTGTCATTTTTTTAATTGATTGGAGTTAATACAAAAATAGAACTTCCAATGAAAGGCTTATATTTAAATTTTAAAAATTATAAAGTTTTATAGTTAATATGGTAGAAATAGAGGATAAAATCATTTCTGACGAGCTTTTTGAAAAAAAATTTGTTTGTGATTTACAAAAGTGCAAAGGTGGATGTTGTGTTGAAGGAGATTCAGGAGCCCCTTTAAATTCTAGTGAGGTTGAGTCTATTGCAAAAGACCTATCTATTATTAAATCTGAAATGTCTCCAAAGGGTATTGAGGCTCTTAATAAAAATGATTTTCATTATATAGATAGTGATGGTGATAAAGTCACTAATTTGGTAAATGGAAAAGAATGTGTTTTTGTCGTTTTTGATAAAAATAATATTGCCAAGTGTTCCATAGAGTCTGCTTACAGAAAAAAGAAAATAAATTTTAATAAGCCTATTAGCTGTCATTTATACCCTATAAGAGTCAAGAAATACGATTCTTTTACCGCTATAAATATAGACAGTTGGCATGTTTGTAAGCCTGCTTGTCAATGTGGAATAGAATTAAATGTCCCAGTCTTTAGATTTTTAAAAGATGCAATTGTTAGATCTTGGGGTTTGGAATTTTTTAATCAATTAGATTTAGTGCATAATGAGTTTTTTAATGAAGAAAAATCAAAATAATATTCCGCAAATCGTTAATTAGGCACCTTTTAATTTCATTGTTGCAATAAGTTCAAAACAATGTTGTTATTAACACGTAATTTTTAATAAAGATTTATATATGTAGGCTATATTTTAGGTTCTAAAACTAACTTTATATAGCTTTAATTAAGTTCTTTTTATGCCATTATTTGTCAATCGTTTTGACTTTCAACAAGTTAACAAGTTTTAATTTTGATTTGTTGAAAACTATTAAAAATGTTAGGTGTTTTTTTTTGTCAGACCTAAGATTATTTCTAATTTTTGTAGTCCGCTAAAATTTGTTTTTTAGTAAGGCACCCAAAACGTATTTTTTAATGACATTCTTAAAAAAACATCAGTTTTTTTATAAGATTTTTGGCTTTAATTTTTGCGTTTTTTAAGATATAAAATATAACAACAAACATGGATAAAAACTCTACTACAAAAGATGCAAGCTCAGTAAACATTGACCTTGAAAAAGAACTCGACACTAAAATAACCGTTGAAGAACCTATCCTTAAAGAAAACCCAAATAGGTTTGTGCTTTTTCCAATACAACATTCTGATATTTGGGAAATGTATAAAAAACAAGAAGCTAGTATTTGGACTGCAGAGGAATTGGATTTGTCTCCTGATTTAGTGGATTGGGACTCAAAACTAAACGACGACGAACGTTTCTTTATTAAACATGTACTTGCGTTTTTTGCGGCATCAGACGGTATTGTAAATGAAAATTTAGCAGAAAATTTTCTAAGTGAAGTTCAGTATACTGAAGCCAAGTTTTTCTACGGGTTTCAAGTCATGATGGAGAACATACATTCTGAAACTTATTCGCTACTTATTGATACCTATATTAAAGATACAAAAGAAAAAAATTATTTATTTAATGCGATTGAAACTTTTGAACCAGTAAAGAAAAAAGCAGAATGGGCAATGAGATGGATTGATAATGGTTCTTACGCAGAACGTTTAGTATCCTTTGCAGCTGTAGAAGGTATTTTCTTTTCAGGGTCATTTTGTTCTATCTTTTGGTTGAAGAAAAGAGGATTAATGCCAGGTTTAACTTTTTCTAATGAATTGATTTCAAGAGATGAAGGTTTGCATTGTGATTTTGCTTGTATGCTTTATAATAATCACTTGGTTAATAAATTACCTAAAGAAGAGGTGCAGAAAATAATTGCTGATGCTGTGGAAATTGAAAAGGAATTTGTGACTGAGTCATTGCCAGTAAGATTGATTGGAATGAATTCCGATTTAATGTCTCAATATATAGAGTTTGTTGCCGACAGATTGCTTACAGAGTTAGGTAACGAGAAAATTTACAACACTTCTAATCCTTTTGATTTTATGGACATGATCAATCTGCAAGGAAAAACTAACTTTTTTGAAAAAAGAGTTGGAGAATACCAAAAAGCAGGTGTTTTGAATAACGAAAATAATACCACCTTTAGTTTAGACTCAGATTTTTAGAAACCTTTATAATTTAATTGTATGTATGTAGTAAAAAGAGACGGAAGAAGAGAAGCAGTAAAGTTTGATAAAATCACAGCTAGAATAAAAAAGCTTTGTTATGGATTAAACCCATTAGTAGCACCAGAAAAAGTTGCTATGAAAGTTATTGAAGGTTTATTTGATGGTGTTACAACTAGTGAGTTAGATAACCTTGCTGCAGAAGTTGCTGCAACCAATACAATTACACATCCTGACTATGCATTGTTGGCTTCTCGAATTGCAGTTTCTAATTTGCACAAAAACACCAAGAAGTCATTTTCAGAAACGATTAAAGATTTATATGAATATATAGATCCTAAAACTGGTCAAAAAGCTCCTCTTATTTCCGATGAGGTTTACAAAATCATAGATAAAAATGCAGATGTTTTAGATTCTACTATAATATATGATAGAGATTTTAGATATGATTTCTTTGGTTTTAAAACTTTAGAAAGATCCTACCTTTTAAAATTAAAAGGTCAAGTTGCAGAGCGACCACAACAAATGATAATGAGAGTTGCAGTGGGAATTCACAAAGAGGATCTAGATTCTGCTATTGAAACCTATAATTATATGAGTGAAGGTTGGTTTACTCATGCAACCCCAACTTTATTTAATTCAGGAACACCTAAACCTCAGATGTCTTCGTGCTTCTTACTAGCAACAAAAGAGGATAGTATCCCAGGTATTTACGATACGCTTAAACAGTGCGCCCAAATCTCTCAATCTGCTGGTGGAATTGGACTTTCTATTCACGATATTAGGGCTACGGGATCTTACATTAAAGGTACTAATGGAACATCTAATGGTATAGTTCCTATGCTAAGAGTATTTAATGATACTGCTAGATATGTAGACCAAGGTGGAGGAAAAAGAAAAGGATCGTTTGCTATATATATGGAACCGTGGCATGCAGATGTTTTTGACTTCCTAGACCTTAGAAAAAATCATGGTAAAGAAGAACAAAGAGCAAGAGATTTGTTTTATGCTCTTTGGACACCAGATTTATTTATGAAAAGAGTAGAGGAGAATGGTGACTGGACATTGATGTGTCCACACGAATGTCCAGGTTTGTCTGACACATACGGAAAGAAATTCGAGAAACTCTATAAAAAATATGAGTCAGAAGGCAAGGGCAGAAAAACAATCAAAGCACAAGAATTGTGGTTCAAAATTCTAGAAAGTCAAATAGAGACTGGAACTCCATACATGCTTTATAAAGATGCTGCCAATGAGAAATCCAATCAAAAGAATTTAGGAACTATAAAATCCTCTAATTTATGTACTGAAATTATTGAATATACTTCCCCAGATGAAGTGGCTGTATGTAATTTAGCATCTATAGCACTACCAAAATTTGTTATTGATGGGAAATTTGATTTTGAAAAACTATTTAAGGTTACTTATAGGGTAACTAGAAACTTAGACAAAGTAATCGATGCAAACTATTATCCTGTTCCAGAGGCAAGGAATTCTAATATGAGACATCGCCCTATTGGAATTGGAGTTCAAGGATTAGCAGATGCATTTATTTTAATGAGACAAGCGTTTGAATCTGAAGAAGCCAGACAACTAAACAAAGATATTTTTGAAACAATATATTATGCTGCTCTTACAGCCTCTAAAGACTTGGCTATTGAAAAAGGCACCTATGAATCTTATAAAGGGTCCCCTGTTTCTCAAGGAATATTACAATTTGACATGTGGAATGTTAAACCTTCTGATAGGTGGGAATGGGACTTGCTACGTGAAGAGATTCAAAAGAACGGCGTAAGAAACTCTCTGTTATTGGCTCCAATGCCAACGGCATCTACTGCTCAAATTCTTGGTAATAACGAGTGCTTTGAGCCTTATACTTCTAATATTTATACAAGAAGAGTTTTATCTGGTGAATTCATCATTGTTAATAAGCATTTATTAAGAGATTTGGTGAAATTAGGTATATGGGATGATCGTCTTAAGAACAAGTTAATGGCATCCAATGGCTCCATACAAAATATTGATGAAATCCCTGATAATATTAAAAACCTTTATAAGACTGCCTGGGAAATTTCTCAAAAGGTTTTATTGGACATGGCGGCCGATAGAGGTGCATTTATTGACCAGTCACAGTCATTAAACATTTTTATGGAGAATGCCAACTTTGCTAAACTAACCTCTATGCATTTTTATGGTTGGAAAGCAGGACTTAAAACAGGAATGTATTATTTGAGAACTAAATCAGCAACCGATGCTATTAAGTTTACTTTAGATAAAGAAGCAATGTCAGAACCAGTTGCTAAAACAGAAGAAACTGTTGAAGTGGTAAAGAAGTAACTTAATTTCTTTCTCCATTATAATTTATATATGTATATTAATTTCTGAGTTCCCTCATTTTGTAAATTTTTATAATGGGTTTCCAAATTTACATTCTTAGGTTTTACTTTAAATCTATTTCTTATTTTCTTCCTAAGATTGCTGGAGCAAAAGCATTTAAACTATTTCAAAAAGTTCGAATTAAAAGCATCAGAAATAGGGAAGAAGATTTCTATATCAAGACCAACCATTTTAAAGTTGCCTTCACTAAAGAAGATATAAACTGTTATGAGTTGGGTTCAGGTAATTCAGAAATAGTTTTTTTATTACATGGATGGGAATCTAATGCTGGAAGTCTCTCTAAATTTGCTTACCAATTAGCCGAAAATAATTATAGAGTTATTAGTTTTGATTTGCCTGGTCATTCAAAATATAAGTCAAATTATACCAATCTTGCCGAATGCAAAAATGCATTTGCCAATGTTATAGACTTTATAAAACCTAATAAGCCATTCAGTGTTTTGTCTCATTCATTTGGTTCAGCAGTTTCTACTTATGCTTTGTCAAAATTGAATTATAAAATTGATAAACTTGTTTTTTTAACCTCACCAAATTCAATTTTAGAAATTTTTACTGATTTTAAGAAATTGATTGGATTATCTAACACAGCTTTCTCTTACCTAATTAAAGATGCTAATTTACTAGCAAATGAACAAATTAAAGATTTTAATATTGATGAAAAATTGAAGCATTTTACTTTTTCAAAACTGCTTTTAATTCACGACGAGTATGACAAAATTATTCCCTTTAAGAATTCTGTAGAAATACAAAGCAAGAATAAACAAAAGACAGAACTCATAAAACACAAAAATATTGGCCATTATAAAATGCTGTGGAATGACAATGTTCTAGAAGATGCATTACGTTTTTTTAAACAATAAAAAAGGCACCTAATAGGTGCCCTTAAATTATTAATAAACTTTAGGAATTATTATTTTAATCCTTTTATTACTGAAGTCCCTGCACCAAATACATTGTCTTGACCGTAAGGAGAACCTTTTCCGTCTGCATAACCTTTCCATTTAACTAGTTCTATATAGTTTGGTGATCTAGTTAATTGTTGTTGAACCAATCTTATTTCCTCTGCTCTTCCTTGAGCTCTTAAAATTGCTGCAGTTTTTTCACCTTCTGCTTTCATAATTTCAGCATTTGCTAAATATTGCTGCTCTTCTTCTAACTCTTTGGCTTTTTGATTTCTTTGCTTTTGAGTTTCTTTTTCTGTAATAGCAACTTTTACATTTTCAGGAAGATTAACATCAGCAATTTCACAAAAATTGTAAGAAATAAAATTCACTGGAAATTCAGATTGGAATATGGTGTCCATTTCTGTTTCTAGAGCTTCTCTTTTTGTTGAGTAAATCTCTTCATAAGTATATCTTCCAATAACATCTTTAATTACCCCTCTTACTTTTGCATCTATAAATGAGCTTTCGAAAGCTTTACCATGTTTTAAGTGTAATTTTGCAGTATTATTTATCATAGGATTGTAATTGATAGTAACATCAATTCCAATTTCCATACCGTTCTTTTCCATAACTTTAGAACTATAGTTTCTACTCTGCTGAAGTATATTGTAGGTTATCATTTCATTCCAAGGAGCAATGAAAACTGTTCCTTCTGTGTAAGATGCATTTTGCTCAATTCCACCTGTGTATGGTCTGTATATAAAACCTTCTTCACCAGGATTTACATCTGTCCAGGACATGAAAAATAAAGAGACTAGTATTAGCCCTATTCCTCCGAATAAAGTTGCTTTTAAAATGTTTTTAGGTTCTATTTCTATTTCACTCATGATTTTGGTTTGTTAATTATTGTTTTATACGTATTATATATAGCCAGTGTATTCAAAAACAGTGCCAAGATTTTTAAAATTGGGTGTGTTCTAATAGCATACATAATTGTTAATACAAAAAGTAATGCAGCTAAAGTAACATTTAGAATTATACTTAATATATATTTATTGTTATTCATTATATCATTTTTTTAGGATCTACCCATTCATCGTATTCCTCTGATGTGACATACCCTAAGTTAATAGCTTCCTCTTTTAATGTTGTCCCGTTTTTATGAGCAGTATTAGCAATTTCTGCGGCTTTATAATACCCAATTTTAGTATTTAGTGCGGTTACTAGCATTAATGAATTGTTTAATAGTTTTTCAATATTTGCATGATTTGGCTCAATTCCTTTAGCACAATGCTCATTAAATGACAAACTGGCATCTGCTAAAATATTTGCACTTTCAATTAAATTTTTTGCCATCATAGGCTTAAATACATTTAGTTCGTAATGTCCTTGAGCTCCTCCAAAACTTATCGCTACGTCGTTTCCCATTATTTGAGCACATACCATCGTAATAGCTTCACATTGAGTAGGATTAACTTTCCCAGGCATAATTGATGAACCTGGTTCATTTGCAGGAATAATTAATTCACCAATTCCAGATCTTGGTCCTGAAGCCAGCATTCTAATATCATTGGCAATCTTATTTATAGACACTGCCAATTGTTTCAAAGCTCCATGTGTTTCTACTATAGCGTCATGAGCAGCTAGCGCTTCAAACTTATTTTCTGCAGTTATAAATGGTAAATTGGTTAATTCTGCAATGTTTTTTGCGACCATTACAGCATATCCTTTTGGAGTATTTAGCCCAGTACCTACAGCAGTACCTCCTAGTGCAAGTTCACTTAAATGTTCCAAAGTGTTTTTAAGTGCTTTTAACCCGTGATCTATCTGTGATGCATATCCAGAAAACACTTGTCCCAATGTTAAAGGAGTTGCATCCATCAAGTGGGTTCTTCCAATTTTAACCACCTCTTTAAATTCTATTGCCTTTTTTTCAATCGTTTCTTTAAGGGCAGTTATCCCAGGTATTGTTTTTTCAATTATTACTTTGTATGCTGCAATGTGCATTGCTGTTGGAAAAGTATCATTTGAAGATTGAGATTTATTAACATCGTCATTTGCTTTTAAAGTAGAGTTGCCTTCATCTAGAGATCCTCCATTTAAAACATGAGCTCTATTAGCAATTACTTCGTTTACATTCATATTACTTTGAGTTCCAGAACCTGTTTGCCAAACGACAAGTGGAAATTCAGCATTTAATTTGTTGTCAAGAATTTCTTCACATACCCTAGAAATTAAATCTTTTTTCTTTTTATCTAAAACACCAAGTTGACAATTTGTAATAGCTGCTGCTTTTTTTAAAACTGCAAAGGCATGGACAATTTCCAATGGCATTGATGCTGGTGGTCCAATTTTAAAGTTATTTCTTGATCTTTCAGTTTGAGCTCCCCAATATTTTGTTGACTCAACTTGAATTTCTCCAATGGTATCTTTTTCTATTCTAAAGCTCATTTTAATATTTTTATTACTAATTTAGTTGAAAGAAATTTAATTCAAATTTAAAATTTATGGTTATAGGTACAGCAATCTTTCTATTTTTCTTTGGTATGGCTTTTTGGGTGCTGTTATTTTTAAGTGGTTTTATTGGTCTTTGGGTTCAGTGGGGAGTAATAGAAATTACTAAAGCGCAACTTTCCAAAAGAGGCATTATAAAAGATGTTTAACTTATAATTTTCAAGAAATTTTCTTTTGGTCTTCCTACAATAGCTGACTCATTATTTTCTAAAATCGGTCTTTCAATCAATCTAGGCTCCCTTACCATCCAATCAATTATTTCATTTTCTGAAAGTGATTTTCCTTTTATGTTCTCTTTATAAATAGATTCACCTTTTCTAATAAGTTCTGAAGCCGAAATTTTTAATTTTATTAAAAGATCTTTTAAGTCGTCTTTGCTCATTCTATTTTCCAAATAATTTACAATTTCAGGTTGAATATTTTCTGATTCCAGAAAAACCAGTCCTTCTCTACTTTTACGACATCTGTTGTTGTGATAATATTTCATTTATTTGGATTTTCCATGACTCATTAAGTAAGTATTTAAAAAAGGCTGAAGCTCTCCGTCGAGGACTTTAAAAGGGTCATTACTTTGAAAATTTGTTCTATGATCTTTGACTCTTTTGTCATCTAATACGTAGCTTCTAATCTGAGAACCCCACTCAATTTTCTTTTTCCCGGCTTCAATTTCGTCTTGTTTTTCTCTTCTTGCTCTTAGCTCGAGCTCATATAGTTGAGATTTTAATAATTGCATGGCTTTTTCTCTATTATTTAACTGAGATCTTGTCTCGGTGTTTTCAATAACAATTCCAGTTGGTGCATGCTTTAATCTTACTCCCGTTTCTACTTTATTTACATTTTGTCCTCCAGCTCCTCCGCTTCTAAAAGTATCCCAGCTAATATCAGCTGGAGAAATATCTATTTCTATGGTGTCATCAACACTTGGATATACATAGACTGAAGAAAATGAAGTCATTCTTTTTCCTTGTGCGTTAAATGGACTTATTCTTACTAGTCTATGAACTCCATTTTCACCCTTTAAATATCCAAATGCAGAATCTCCAGAGATTTCGAGAGTAACAGTTTTAATTCCCGCAACATCTCCATCTTGAGAATGAATTTCTTTGACTTTATATCCGTTTTTTTCACACCACATTAAATACATTCGCATCAACATTGAGCTCCAATCACAACTTTCTGTACCTCCTGCACCAGCAGTAATTTGAAGAATAGCATCTAAATGATCCTCTTCTAAAGAAAGCATGTTTTTTAATTCTAATTCTTCTAGATTTTTAATTAATTTTTGGTGTTGATTTAAAACTTCTTCCTCAGTTGATTCTCCATCTTTGAAGAACTCAAATAGGACCTCAGTATCTTCGAGATTAGTTTTTAAATTGTCGTAAGACTTCACCCACAATTTTTTATTTTTTATGGATTTTAAAACTATTTCTGCTTTTTTTGGGTCGTTCCAAAACTCAGGATCTTGAGTAACTAACTCTTCCTCTTTGACTAGTTCTCTTTTCTGATCAATGTCAAAGATACCCCCTTAACGCTTCCAGACGATCTTTAATAACTTTAAGTTGTTCAGGTGAAATCATGGTTTTTTCAGTTTTAACAATGTTAGTAGAAATATTTATCTTAATCTTAATTTGTCTCCTTTTTTTAAGCTGTTTTTTAAAATTTGTTCATTTCTTTTTTTCAATGATTTTATTTTAACACCATATTTCTGAGAAATAGTTCTCAAATCTTCTTCATTTTTAACAATGTGAATTCTTTGTTTAGATCTATTTCTTTTAGGTTGAATAAATACTTTTATTCCCTCAGGCAATATTTTTTGATTATCGTCGTCGTTGTATTTTAGTATTTGTTTTAATTTAATATTAAAAGTTTCCCCTATTATTTCATAAGTTTCTTGATTTCCAGAGATTACATATTTTATTCTGTTTGGATGCAGGTAAATATTTCTTTTTCCGGAAACAAAAGAAATTTTAATTCTTTTTGAATCATATTGATACAAGTTGTTCTCTTCAATAATTTTTATTAATAATTCTGGATACTGTTTGTTGGTAGCATATCCTGCTTTTTTAAGGCCCTTTGACCAAGATGTATAATCTGTAATTGGATAGTCAAATAGAAATTTATATCTGCTGTATTT
Organism: Bacteroidetes bacterium MED-G20; assembly: GCA_905181675.1. Classification (GTDB taxonomy): domain Bacteria; phylum Bacteroidota; class Bacteroidia; order Flavobacteriales_D; family Parvicellaceae; genus MED-G20. The sequence continues at coordinate 12,763 of CAJIYZ010000055.1, read as the reverse complement.
GTTAAGGAAAATTGAGTGATCTACAAAGGATTCTAATACATTTTTATAACTCCTAAAGCATTCATTTTTTTTATCGTCGTCAGCAAATATTTTTTTCCCTTCCCATCCATGACACTTTATTCCAAAATGATTATTTGCTTTGGTAGCTAGCCTAGAATTACCATTATTGCTTTCTAATATACCTTGGGCTAAAGTTATGCTAGCTGGAATTTTATATTGATGCATTTGTTTTACAGCAAGGGGAGAGTATTTAGCGATATATTCTTTTCTAGTTAGTTCTTGTCCAAATGTGGAGTTTATCGAAATTACCAATCCAACTGCAATACACTTAATGTATTTGCCAAAAATCATTTTATTGGTATTTTATTGAAAAGGAAAATATTTTTAAAATTCTTTTCAATTGAAGTTCCTATAACTGCAATATCAGCACCAGCATTCCAAACATTTTCTAAATCTTGCTGACTGTTGATGCCTCCCCCAACTATCAAAGGGATATTTATTGTTTTTTTTACGTCTATTATCATTTTATTTCCAATGCTTTTTTCAGCACCAGAACCTTTGTCTAAATAAATAAATTGCATACCTAATTGTTCACCAGCTAAAGCAGTAGCTGCGGCAATAGAACTTTTATTTTTTGGTATTGGGAGAGATTCACTCATGTAAATTGCAGAGTTTAAACTTTCTCCTTCAATAAGAATATACCCGCAGGGCAAAACCTCTAGATTACTAGCTCTTATTTTAAATGCTGATTTAACATGCTGTCCTATCAATAGTTCAGGATTTCTCCCACTTATTAGCGACAATAAGAACAAGCCGTCTGCATATTTAGAAATTTGTTGATTATCTCCTGGGAAAATTAAAACAGGCTTGGAGGAAAGTCTTTTGATTTCTTTCAAATAATCATCAAACATTTGGTGGTTAATTAAACTCCCCCCCACTAAAATAAAGTCACAGCTAGAACTGTTTATTAGTGATATTAATTCGTTTATTTCTTCAAAAATAAGCTTATCAGGATCAATTAAAACACACCATTGTTTTTCTCCTTTTGATATTTTGCTGCTAATAATCTCTTTAATCATAACTAATGGTGAAATCGGTGTTGAAAGCTAAAAAATAATTTTGAAAGTTGGAGACTTTTAAATTACTAGAAAATGAAAAATTAGGATGTTTGCAATATCCTTTATACCCAATAGGAGTTTTTTTGACAAATAAATGATCGTTAAATAAAACGGTATTGTCTTTTCTGATTTTGTAAAGGACCTCTTTAATACACCACTTCTTAAGCAACTCTTTTAAATTATCTCCATCATTAAAGTCTTCCTTGTTGTAGTATTTATGTTTTATTTTTAGAGTATTTCTATTGTTTTGTTCTAAATCTATTCCGCAAGGAAAATCTGCAATTATAATTGCTATTATGTTTTGTGTGTGTGTAATGGAAATCTCTTTTTTAGATTCTTTAATGTAAGGAATGCCAGCTTTTGAAATTAATATTTCATTATTAATAAGCTCATTAAAAAGTTGTTTGGTGGCAAAAATCTGCCATTTTCTGTTTTCATTTTTATAATTTAAGAAGTCATTGTGATAATCTGGATGAATTCCCTTGCATTGCTCTAGATTAAATTCATCTTGAGTAAACTCCCAAATACCAACTTTATAGTTAGTTCCTTTAGTTATTTTTAGTAGTGGCAAAATCTAACATTAAAAGTAATTTATTTATTCATACAGTTAATTGACATTAAAAAAAATGTCTTTTTTCAGTTGTTTTAAAAGAGCCTCTTTATATTTGTTTAAATATTATTAAAAATAAAAATGACGTTTAAAGATGACAACATAATTTCTATTACTAAAGAAAATACAAGAAAGAAGTTATCAAACCAAGAAAAAATTGAAGCAATTTCAGAACATTTCAGTTCAATAATGAAAATTTTAGAACTAGATTTAGAAGACGATAGTCTAAAAGAAACACCTAAGAGAGTTGCTAAAATGTATGTCGAAGAATTATTTCAGGGCATGAACCCTGAAAATGCTCCTGAAATTAAAAAGTTTGATAATTCTTACAATTATAATGGAATTATTTTGGAGAAAAACATCACTTTATTTTCACTTTGTGAACACCATTTTGTTCCTATTATTGGCAAAGCCCATATTGGTTATTTTGCAAATAATAAGGTTGTTGGGTTATCCAAGTTAAATAGAATCGTAAATTACTTCTCTAAAAGAACTCAAGTACAAGAAAAATTGACAGTTCAAATTGTAGAGTTTTTAAAAAATGAGTTGGAAACACAAAATGTAGCTTGTATTATCGAAGCCCAGCATCTGTGTGTTAGCATGAGAGGAATAAAAGACGTTAATAGTTGGACGACTACTGCAGAGTATTCAGGAAAATTTTTAGAAGAGTCTTCCAAAAATGAATTTATTAAATTAATTTCTACAGAGAATTAATGAGGGATTTATACATATATAATTCCCTTTCCTCAAAGAAAGAAAAATTCGTTCCAAATCAACAAGGCCATGTTGGGATGTATGTCTGTGGCCCCACTGTTTACAGCAATGTTCATGTTGGAAATGTAAGAACATTTATGTCTTTTGACATGGTTTATCGATACTTGTTACACCTAGGCTATAAGGTAAGGTATGTAAGGAATATAACTGATGCAGGACATTTAGAAAATGATGCTGATGATGGAGAAGATAGAATAGCAAAAAAAGCACATTTAGAGAAAATTGAACCTATGGAGGTTGTTCAGCGATATACTGTTGATTTTCATAATACATTAAACCGTTTTAATTTTTTAACTCCTAGCATTGAACCTACGGCAACAGGGCATATTATTGAGCAAATAGAAATTATTAAGCAAATATTAGAAAAAGGGTTTGCCTATGAGGTTAATGGTTCTGTTTATTTTGATGTTTTAAAGTACAACCAAGAGAATAACTATGGGGAATTAAGCGGTAGAAAGATTGAAGATTTGATACATAATACTAGGACACTCGATGGTCAGTCAGACAAGAAAAACCCTCAAGATTTTGCACTTTGGAAACGCGCCGATCCGCAGCATATAATGAGATGGCCATCTCCTTGGGGAATTGGTTTTCCTGGTTGGCATTTAGAATGTACTGCTATGAGCACGAAGTATTTAGGTAAAAACTTTGACATTCATGGAGGAGGTATGGATTTGAAATTCCCACATCATGAGTGCGAAATTGCGCAAGCTGAAATATGCAATGGTAATAGTCCAGTTAATACTTGGATGCATGCAAATATGCTTACACTTAATGGTCAGAAAATGGCTAAATCCACAGGTAATTTTATTTTGCCAAATGATTTTTTCACAGGGGAAAGCAAACATTTAAGTAAAAGTTTTTCTGCTGGTTGTGTCAGATTTTTTATTCTTCAGGCACACTACCGAAGTGTCTTAGACTTTTCTAATGATGCGTTATTGGCTTCTGAAAAAGGATATAATAAATTAATGGAAAGTATTCGAATTTTAGAAACTCTTAATAGCTCTTTAAAAACATCTGATTTTAATATTGAAGCATGGAAGGAAAGTTGTTACAATGCAATGAATGATGATTTTAACTCTCCAATTTTAATTGCAGAATTATTTAGTGTTGTAAAATTCATAAATCAAGTAAAGGATGGAACTTCTACAGTTAGTAAAGAAGATTTAGATTTAATAACTAGTACGTTAAATATATTTGTCTTTGATGTTCTTGGTCTACAAAACATGAATCAAGGTGCAAATCAATATAAAGAGAAACTGAAAGACACTGTAGAGTTGCTAATTAAAATGAGGGCAGAGGCAAGAATTAATAAGGACTTTGAATTATCAGATAAAATAAGAATTCAATTGGATGAAATTGGAATTCAACTAAAGGATTCTAAGGATGGAACTATCTTTAAAATAGATTAATTATGAAATTTTTATGGTTTAATAAAATTATCTTGAGTTGCATTCTCTTGTTTTTTTTTAACAATTCCTTTTCACAAAATAACTTGGTAGATTCTTTATTTAGTATTAGAGGAGAACAGTATTTCTCATTTGATCCTCCAAAAAATGTCAATACCGTTAGCAAAGTTATTTCCATAGATCATAAAACAAATTCTCACAAAGTATATGCTTATGCCAATAAAAAAGAATTTTTAGATTTTCTAGATTTAAATATTCCATTTGAAATTATAAATGACGAAATACAATTAGTAGACCCAACAGCTTCTAGATCTTTATGGAATTTTTATCCTAATTACCAAGAATACGAAACTATGATGCAAGCATTTGCAGATTCTTTTCCCTCAATTTGTAAACTTCACAATCTTGGAACGTTAAATTCAGGACATAAAATATTGGCAGTTCAAATATCAAACAATGTTGGATTTCAAGAAAATGAGCCTTCTTTCTTGTATACATCTTCCATGCATGGAAATGAGCTAACTGGCTATGTTTTAATGTTGAGGTTAATTGATGAAATTTTAAATGGCTACAGTCTAGGTAATTATACGAATATTGTAGATGGAGTAGATTTATGGATTAATCCTTTAGCAAATCCTGATGGAGCATTTGCTGTTAGTGATCTCTCTGTTAATGGAGCGGTGAGAGGCAACGCAAATTGGATTGATTTAAATAGAAACTATCCAGACCCTTTGGATGGAGATCATCCAGATGGAAATTCATGGCAAGAAGAAACAGTAATTTTCATGAATCTTGCTGATTCAATTCCTTTTAGTATGTCTTGTAATTTTCATACTGGGGCAGAAGTATTCAATTATCCTTGGGATACTTGGTCAAATTTGACTGCAGACGATTCTTGGTGGCAAAACATTGGTTCTATGTATGCAGATACTGTACACCAGCATAGTGCAGCAGGATATTTTAACGACTTAAATAACGGACTTACTAATGGGTGGGTATGGTATGAAGTTGATGGAGGAAGACAAGACTTTATGAATTACTATAAATTGTGTAGAGAATCTACTATTGAACTTTCCTCCACTAAGGTGCCAACCCCATCTACTTTGCCAAATTATTGGACTGCAAATAAAGCTTCCTTGTTTAACTATATTGAAGAATCCTTAAATGGTCTTAGGGGATTGGTTTCAGATACTATTACAGGGCAGCCTTTAACTGCTAGAGTAGAGATATTTGGTCATGATTACGACAGTTCTCATGTTTATTCAAATTTACCTATTGGAAATTACCATAGATATTTAAGCCCAGGGAATTATTTAGTCAATTTTAGTTCTCAGGGTTATGAAAGTAAGTCCATAAATGTCGATATTTACAATGCAACTGCTACAGTTTTAAATGTCCAATTAGGAGCAATTAACACAGTTGGGATTATAGAGTCAGAGAAGGGCAAAAAGCTTGTAAAAAAAGTAGATTTATTGGGTAGAGAAGGCTCTGACAATTCTGTCCAAATAGAAATATTTGACGATGGGTCAACTAGAAAAATAATCAACAATAAAAATAAATAGATATGAAAAACCTTTTAATTATTTCAATTTCGTTTATGTCTTTAGGTGTGTTTTCTCAATCAAAGTTTGAGACTAATAGAGAGGGTAGCGAATATAAATTTAAAGTACTTAAAGACTTAGAAGCTACGGATGTTCAAAATCAAGGTAGGACAAGTACTTGTTGGAGTTTTTCTTCCTTGTCTTTTTTTGAATCTGAGATTATAAGATTAAAAAACGAACGTCATAATCTTTCTGAAATGTTTATTGCTAGAAATGCTTATTTAGGAAAAGCTGAAAATTACCTACGAATGTATGGAACTTTTACTTTTGGTCCTGGTGGCGCATTCCACGATATTCCTTGGGTTATTAAAAGATACGGAATAGTTCCAGAAGAAGTGTACAATGGTCTAAATTATGGTGGAACAACCCATAAGCATTCTGAAATGGAAGCAGTTCTTGAATCAGCAGTTAAGGCTTTGGCAAAAAAACCTCAAAATGGAAAACTCACTCCTGTTTGGAAAAATGGAATAGAAGGAATTCTTGATGCATATTTAGGTGATCTTCCAAGTGATATAGAAAATTTCAAGTTTAGTTATAAAGGGAAGGAGTACAATCCTAAATCTTTTTCAAAATCCTTAGGTCTGAATATGGACGATTATATATCCATAACTTCTTTTACTCATCACCCATTTTATAGTCAATTTGTTTTAGAAGTTCAAGACAATTGGGCTATGCAATCAAGCTATAATTTACCTATCGAAGAATTTATGAATGTTATGGAGCAAGCCATTATGAATGGCTATACTTTTGCATGGGGAGCTGATGTTTCAGAAAAAGGTTTTGGCTATAGAGATGCTTTAGCAATTTTGCCAGAAGATGAATCAACCATTAAAAAATCAGGTAGAGATAGTAAAAGATTTAATGATGCTGGAGCTGAAAGAAATAGTAATGCTTTTGTAAGTCCTGTTAAAGAAAGAAACATTACCCAAAATGAAAGACAAATCGCATTTGACAACCAGGAAACTACAGATGACCATGGTATGCATGTAACGGGTTTAGTAGAAGATCAAAAAGGAACTAAGTATTTTATAGTTAAAAATTCTTGGGGGGAAAGTAACGATCGTGATGGTTATTTCTTTGCTTCCTTTCCATATGTAAAATATAAAACTTTAAATATACAAGTCCATAAAGATGTTTTGACAAAAGAACTTAAAAAGAAATTAGGGATTAAATAATGTTGAAAATATTGGAATATTTATTGATTGCCCCTATATGGTTATATCAAAAATTGATTTCACCATTTTTTCCTAGTACTTGTAGGTTTAACCCTACTTGCTCCAATTATGCTATGGATGCTATAAAATTAAAAGGTCCTTTTGTAGGATTTTGGTTAGCTTTAAAAAGGATTCTAAAATGTCACCCTTGGGGAGGGACAGGCTATGATCCAGTACCTTAATATTTTCAATATGCTCAAAATAGACATGCACACCCATATGATTCCAAAAAATCTTCCTGACTGGGAGAAGAAGTTTGGTTATGAGGGTTTTATTAGATTAGAACATCACAAATCTAGCTTGGCTAAAATGATGCAGGGAGATAAATTCTTTAGAGAAATAAATCACAATTGCTGGGATCCTGAAGTTAGAATTCATGAGTATGAAAAGTATGCTACAAAAGTGCAAGTGGTATGTACCATTCCAGTTCTGTTTGCTTATTTTTCAAAACCTAAAGATGGTCTTGAAGTAGCTAGATTCTTAAATGATGATTTAGCTAATTTGGTTAATAAGTATCCCAAAAACTATATTGGTTTAGGGACTCTTCCTATGCAAGATCCTGACCTTGCTGTTCAAGAACTATATAGAATTAAAGAACTAGGGTTAAAAGGCGTCCAGATAGGTTCTAATATAGAAGATAAAAATTTAAATGAATCTCAGTTTTCTCCTATTTGGGAAGCCTGTGAAAAGCTTGGATTGGCTGTCCTAATTCATCCATGGAATATGATGGGTAAGAAAGACATGAGTAAATATTGGCTCCCTTGGCTTGTTGGTATGCCAGCTGAAACTTCTCGAGCTATGTGCTCTATGATTTTTGGTGGGGTTTTTGATAAATTCCCAAAATTAAGAGTAAATTTTTGCCATGCAAGTGGCTCTTTTTTATCAACTATTGGAAGAATAGAACACGGTTTTAATTGCAGACCAGACCTTGTTGCTGTAGACAATTCTAGAAACCCTAGAGAATACTGCGGTCATTTTTGGGTAGACTGTATTACTCATGATCAGGACATGCTCAATTATGTCTTGAAAATGCAGGGTTCTAAAAGAGTGACTTTAGGGAGTGATTATCCTTTTCCACTTGGAGATTTAGAAATTGGAGAGTTTATTAATCAGATGAATTTGGAAAAATCTGTAGTGGAAGATATTTTTTGCAATAGTACTTTAGAATGGTTGAACCTAAAAAAAGAAATGTTTTTATGAGAGTTTTAATTACGTCCATATTATTAATGTCGTTTTATCTTCAAGTTCTTTCTCAAGATGGATATTGGCAACAAAATATAAAATACGATATGAGTATTGATTTTGACCATAAAAGTCATCAATTTGATATTCGCCAAGAAATTACTTATCTCAATAATTCACCAGACGACTTATCAAAAGTATATATGCATTTATTTTACAATGCTTTTCAGCCAGGTTCTATGATGGATGTAAGGTCAAGGTCTATTGCCGATCCTGATTCAAGAGTTATGGATAGGATTTACCATCTAGATAAAGATGATATAGGATTTCAAAAAATAATAAGTGTAAATAATGGACCTAGTGGTTTAAGTTTTCATCAAGAGGGTACTATTCTAGAAATATTCTTAGATGAGCCTCTTAAATCGGGCAAGAAATTAAATTTATCTATCGATTGTAAGAGTCAAATTCCAATTCAAATAAGAAGAACTGGAAGGTATAATAAAGAAGATGTAGCTTATTCTATGACACAGTGGTATCCAAAAATGTGTGAATATGATTTGGAAGGTTGGCATACCAACCCATATATAGGTAGGGAGTTTTATGGTGTATGGGGAGACTTCAATGTAGTAATTAACATTGACAGTTCTTTTGTTTTAGGCGGTACTGGAATCCTTCAAAACCCAAATGAAATTGGCCATGGTTATCAAAATCAAAAGAAAAATAAAAGAGTAAATGCAACTGGTAAATTAAAATGGCATTTTAAGGCAGAAAATGTACACGATTTTGCATGGGCTGCAGATCCATTTTTTATTCATGAGCAAACTTTTTTAGATAACGGAACCATAATTCATTTTCTGCACAAAAATGACTCGTTAAATGAAAATTGGAAATCATTACAGCCATACGCAGTAAAATGTTTTGAATATATGAATGAAAATTACGGTGAATATCCGTACAAACAATATTCAATTATTCAAGGCGGAGATGGGGGGATGGAGTACCCAATGTGTACTTTAATTACTGCAGAAGGTTCTTTAAGAGGCTTGATAAGTGTTACCGTTCATGAATCTATTCATAGCTGGTTTCAGGGTATTCTTGGCACCAACGAATCCAAATATGAGTGGATGGATGAAGGGTTTTGTACTTATGCTCAATATGAAGTTTTGAACTATTTATATGAAAAGAATATTTTAAATCCACTTTACAGACAGTATAAGAGCTATGCTAACGTTGCAAAATCTAATTATGAAGAGCCTTTGTCAACCCATGCTGATTTTTATAATTTAAATTATGTTTATGGTGTAAATGCTTACAATAAAGGTTCTGTTTTTCTTCATCAATTGGGATATATAATTGGATCTGAGGTTTTAAAAACTGGCATGAAAAAATATTTTGAAATCTGGAAATTTAAACACCCAAAACCATCAGATTTTAAAAAGATTATGGAGAAAGAAAGTGGAATGGAATTAGATTGGTATTTCGAGCAGTTTACTGAAACAACTAATACAATTGATTACTCGATAGTTGGAGTTAAATCATCTGGAGAAAAGAGCACCATTTTAATTCAAAAAAACGGAAGAATTCCAATGCCTTTAGATATTTGCTTGGTGACCAAAGACTCCAATGCTTACTGGTACAATATTCCACTTAGAATTATGCGTGGATCCAAGAAAAAGGATATGATTGGAGACGCCTTTAAGACAATTACTGATTGGCCTTGGGTGTACAACTACTACGAATTTGAAGTAGATTTTTCAATAGAAGAAATCAAAAAAATACAAATAGACCCTTCTACAAGACTGGCAGATATTGACTTAGAAAACAATGTTTGGTCAATAAATAATAATAAGGGATTAACAATTCCTGAAATTATTTTTAAAAGTAAATTATAAATACTTTTTGATAGCTACTGAAATCAGTTGCTGGTTAGAAAGTTTTATTCCCCAATATTCTTGGCTTAATGTGGCGTTTCCAGCTGTGCCATTTCCAATTGTTGCTTCGTAGTATTGATGAAGACCAGTATTAAGATTAGCAATAATAGTTATAAAAAAATCTTTTTTAACTAAATAGTCCAAAAAAACAAAATACTCTATTCCTACACCGAAATCATCTGATGACCAAAACACCTGAGTTCCTCTTCCAGATTGTCCTCTGTAAATATTGCATCTAAAATAAGGACCTATTCCGTGACCAATATTTATATTTCTCTTCTCCATTAGCCAACTTCCCTTTGTAATGCTAATTAAAAAGTTATTTAAACTAAAAGTTGGGTTTTTGTAAGATGGGGAAAACTTGGTGTGAATTTTGTAAAATTTGTTTTCTGAAACGCTCATTTGATAATCTATGAGAACCCCTATTTTTTCCTCAAATTTAGCGTCGAAGAGTGTTGAAATTGAGCTCACTGGGTTGCTCCATCCTATGGATATTGAGTGTGACAAATTGTTGTTTTCTTCTTCCTCATTTATTTGAGCAGATAATTGAAAACATTCTAATACAATAATAATAAGAGCAAGAAGTCTATACATTAATTAAAAATGTGAATTTGATTAGATATAATGTCAAAACTAGTCTGATAATTTTTCAGTGAATAGCTGGCTGGACCTTGGATTACTAGCCCATCAAAGAGTTGATATTGACTACTGTCGCAAGCACATTCAACAAAAGAGTTGGTAGAATCTACTGTGGCTTTTCCACATGGATTGTCCGAGTTGTAGGTACAGTGCCTGTCGTATGCACTAAATTGATCATAAGATTGTCTGTAGATGATTATTCCTTTACTTCCCCCAGTTATATATGCCCACCCCCCTATAGAGTTCAGCGAAGAGTAACTGGGCAAGGATATGTTTATATACTGGTCTACATATACGTATGGAACTATATTTTGATTTTTTGTGCAACTATTTAAGAAAATTATCCAAAAACATATAAAGAGATTACTAAATTTGATAATTATTTTATTCATGAATTGTTTAGTTTTAAAACCTGTATTGATTTTCGCAATAATTATTATTGCAAATAATACTCATTGTCAAAACAAGGGTGAATTATCAGGTTCAAATAAGCACTCTTACGCTCTAAATTACAAAATACCTGGGAATACAGACGAAGTTTTTGAAGGTCTTTCTTTTAGTGATTTAAAAAGGCAAGAAGAATACAATCTAAAGCACCAGAAAGATTCTAGAAAAGAGTTGTTAAAAAGCCACTTATTAAAACAAACAAAACCTACGAGAAAAAGGATGAAGCGAACCCTGAAAAAATCTCAAAGGTTTTTAGCGGGTAAACCCATAGTGCCAGTTTGGCAACTTTGGATTATCAGGAAAAAATATTTTTCTCAACGTAAGGAAAACAAAAATGAGGATTAAACTTTTTGAATTTAAATTGGCTAAATGTTAAAAATTCGTTAATTATTGTTTAATTTGTGAAACGATTATTTCGTACGTTCAAGATTAAAGATAACAGACTATGCTTAGAAAAATATTTTTATTATCCGTCTCTCTTTTTGTATTATGCTTTGTTAGTTATGCTCAGCCTCAAGGAGGAAGTGTAAAAGGTAAGGTTTTCGACGAATTGAAAGATGGTTTTCCTTTTGTTAATGTCGCGCTTTTTCAAAATGGAAATATAAGAGGAGGTGCCACAACTGATTTTGATGGTGTTTTTAAGATTAGTAATATATCTGCTGGAACTTATACGCTTGAAATTAAGTTTGTAGGTTACCAAACCTACAGATTAGAAGGATTAATAGTTAAGGGTGGGAAATTATTGCCATTATCACCTATTTATCTAAAGGAAGCAACTGAGCTATTAAAGGAAGTTGAAATTGTAAGCTATAAAGTGCCCTTAATTGATAAAGATGGTGGAGCATCTGGTGGTACTGTAACAAGAGAAGATTTAGCTAGAATGCCAGGAAGGTCTGCTGGTTCTATTGCAAGTACTGTTGGTGGAGTACAATCTGATGCGAATGGTAACATTACATCTGTAAGAGGTTCTAGAGATGATGCAACTTTTTATTATATTGATGGTATTAAAGTTAGAGGATCTACCAACTTACCCAAATCAGCTATTGAAGAAGTAAGTGTAATGACAGGTGGGGTTCCTGCAAATTTTGGAGATGCAACAGGTGGTATAATATCTATTACTACAAGAGGAGCTTCAAGAACTTATTTTGGAGGAATTGAAGTAGTAAGTTCAGGATTTGCTATAAATGACAACGTATACGGCTTAGACAACAACGGATTCAATCTATTAGAAGGTACTTTTTCAGGTCCATTACTTATGAAAAAAGACAGTACTGGAAAGAAAACAGATCCTCTTTTAGGATTCTTTGTTTCTGGAAACTTTAACCATGTCTTAGACCCAAGACCACTAGCTGGTGATCAATATAGGCTAAAGCCATCTTACAGAGACTCGTTAATAGACCCTTCAAAAATGGGACCATTGAGACCAACTGGTTTGGGTTTTGGTGCATATTATAATACAGATTTTTTAACAGATGATGCTTTTGAAAAAGTTAAGTATCGTCAAAATGTAGATAGAACTACAGCTTCTCTCGCCGGTAAAATAGATGTCAATGCCGGTCCAAATATGAATATCTCATTTGGAGCTTCCGGTTCTTATTCAGACCGTAACGGAGCATCTTGGGAAAGTTCATTATTGAATTCTGATAATTTAGCAAATTATAGAGATTTTGACTGGAGAGCTTATGGTAAGTTCACCCAGCGTTTTCAAAATGTTGCCGATGATGCAGGTTCTCAAAAAGGGGTTAAAAATGCATATTATACTATTATGGTGGATTATTCAAGAAACTATGGTTGGGTTGAAGACAATGTGCATGGAGATAATTATTTTAATTACGGTC
>CAJIYZ010000054.1 GCA_905181675.1 Bacteroidetes bacterium MED-G20 | reverse complement strand
AATCATCACCACTAAATCCCTGCCACTGACCATCTTTAAAGTCTTCACTACCCAACCTTCCGTTAATAAGTGAGGATAAACCTTCTCCAGGATAACTTGAACTGTACATTTTTTGGTAGTTTACATTAGAATTTAATGCGGAGTGAATAGCAAATTTCTCTACTTTGTTTGCTCCATATTTTTTGCCATTTTTATATGCCTGAAAGATTAATTCACCAGATTTATCAATTTTTATCACTCCATTTTCCTTAATGGGTTTTGGCTCTAAATTATTCCATTTGTAAGTGAAGTCTAAATTTTTAATTTTTGAACTTACCATTACTGATAGGTTTTTATTTTTCACTTTTGAATGAATATTTACCGTTGGCGATTCTATACCATAATTCACTTTGAGTTCACTTAAAAAAGGGTAGTGGTCTACAACTCTATTTTGAAAATCCTCAAATTTTTCTTTTTTTGAAGTCCATAAAACCTCGCTCATAGCAAGTAATCTAGGGAAAGCTTTTCTATCTAGCTCTTTTTCATTAGGAATTCTTTCCGACCATAGATTACATTCTCCACCAATAATTAATTGGCTTTCGATAGAGTCTAGTTCTATTGGAATAGGATTGAAGTTGTAAACCTTTTCTAGATCAATACTGTGAACATCGTAGTCAAAATAACAATGAGATGTTGGAGACATAATTGTTTTCTTACCTTCTTTTACTGCTTGGATTCCACCTGAAAAACCTCTCCAGGACTGTATGGTTACACCACTGTTAATTTTACTTTCAATTATTTCGTCCCATCCAATTATAGTTTTATTCTTTTCATCTAAAATTTTTGCTATTCTTTCAATAAAATAGCTTTGTAGTTCGTGTTCGTCTTTAAGATTTTCATCTATCATTCTTTTCTGACATTTCCCACAGTTCTCCCATCTAAATTTTGGTGCTTCATCTCCACCTATATGAATTCTTTTGCTAGGAAATAAATCTGTTACTTCATTAAATACATCTCTAAGAAACATAAAAACAGAGTCATTTCCAGCACAATAAATATCTTTAAAAACTCCCCAAGTATTGGCTACATTAACTTCTTTAGACTCGCAGGACAAGTAGGGGTAGGAAGCTATTGCAGCTTGAGAATGTCCTGGAAGTTCTATTTCTGGAATTACTTCGATAAATCTTTGTTGAGCATATTTTACAATTTCTTTAATTTCTTTTTTGGTATAAAATCCGCCATATACTCCAATTGAATCTTCTCTCCAAGATCCCACCGTATTTAATTTGGGATATTTATCAATTTCTATTCTCCAACCTTGGTCTTCAGTTAAGTGCCAATGAAGAACATTCATTTTATAAATGGACATTAAGTCTATGTATTTTTTAATAGTTTTTACAGTGAAGAAATGTCTACAACAGTCCATTAAAAATCCTCTGTGCTCAAAAGAAGGCTTGTCTTTTATTTCTAGACATGGTAGTTTTATAGTATTTGAAATATTTTTATTATTTATGGCAATTAACTGAAATAGAGTTTGTAGTCCATAAAAAACTCCTTTTTTAGAACCTTTTACTATTATAAATTCTTTTTCAATTGATAATTCATAATAGGAAGATTCTTCATCTAAATTTTCCTCAATTTTAATTTCTAAATTCTTAGAATTTGGTGATTTTGAGAAAATAGTCTTTATAGAGAAATAGTTCTCAAGTTGGGTTTGAAATAATTCAAATTCTTTGCTTTTTGAATCCTCCTTTAAATTGAAAAATTTTGCTTCAAAAAAGCCCTCTTCTTGTTCCATTTTCCATGGAATTGGAATAACAGATGTTTTGGGATTGAATGAGTTTTTTATAGAAGAAGATTGGCAACCATATAAAACTAAAATAGTGGATAATAATACCCATTTATTAATCCCATTCAAGATCGAATTTGCTGTCAATAAGTTTAGATTCTTGAGCATCTTGGTAGGCATAATTAAAACCTGAATATAAGCTATAAGATCCAATTTCTCCATTTTTATTCATTGCAATAAACCCTACTTGTAAGTCTTTTAAGTCTTTATTTGAGTTTTTGATTCTTTGAACAGCTATTTTACAAGCTTCTTGTGGACTAGATCCGTTTCTCATTAATTCTACAATAGCATGACTTCCACAAATTTTAATTATTGCTTCTCCCATTCCAGTAGCGCATGCTGCACCTACTTGATTGTCTAAATAAACTCCAGCCCCAATAATTGGAGAATCGCCAACTCTTCCACCTAATTTGTAAGCCCAACCGCTTGTGGTACATCCAGTCGATAGATTTCCTTTTTCATCTAAAGCTATCATTGCAATGGTGTCGTGGTTTTCGTGGTTAATTGCAGGAAGCACATTATTGTTTTCTAACTTCCATTCTTTCCACATTTTTTTAGAGCTCTCGGTAAGCAATTCTTGGTGTTCAAAATCCTTTTGAATTGCAAAATCGTAAGCACCTTTACCACTTAGCATTACATGTGGAGTATCTTCCATTACTTTTCTAGCAACGGAAATTGGGTTTTCAATATTTTTTAGGTAGCTAACAGACCCACAATTGAATTCATGATCCATAATGCAAGCATCTAAAGTTACGTCTCCATTGGCATCTGGCAGTCCTCCAATTCCAACACTTGTATTTTCTAAATCTGATTCAGTAACATTAAGTCCTTTTTCAATGGCATCTATTGCTACTCCTTTGTTTTTCAATACTTCAAAAGCTACTTTATTTGCTTGCAAACCTGCATTCCAGGTGGAAATAACTTTTATATTTTTCATCCCAACAGGGTAAACTATTGGTTTTTTTTCTGCACTGTCCTTTGTTTTACAGCCATCAAGAATAATAGCAGTAGTTCCTAGACTACTTAATTTCACGAAATCTCTTCTTTTCATTTATTTAATTTAAGATAGATTTCATTTCTAATTTACTTTTAATGGGAAATACGTAGTTTTTCGGTGCTTATTAAGTCAGGGAATTGTCTGTTTCATTTGGGAAAATCACTGATGGTTCAAATCTTTTAGCATCTTCAAAATCCATAGTGGCATAAGAAATTATTATTATAATATCCCCTTTAGCTACCTTTCTTGCTGCTGGTCCATTTAGGGTGATTTCACCACTTGCTTTTTTTCCAGGAATTACATAAGTCTCAATACGTTCTCCATTATTAATATTAACTACTTGAACTTTTTCACCAGCAATAATATTGGATGCTTCCATGAGATTTCTATCAATAGTAATACTGCCTATATAGTTTAGATCAGCTCCCGTGACTTTTACTCTATGTATTTTAGATTTGAGAATTTGAATTTGCATATACAAATATAAAATTTTATGATTCTGATTTTTTAATTATTAACTAAAAATCATAGTCTTTATAATCTCTGTTGAATTCCTCATTTTTAATTGGCCTATTTAGGACAAGTTTTGTGTAAATATATTTTTCATAAAGTCCATATTCATCGTATATCAATTGGTATATAGGAAAGTAATTTTCTAAATCAATATATAGAACAGATGTTTTAGAATAATGATTGGTTAAGGTGATTTTTTGTTTGTCTTGTAGTTTTTTTGAAATTTCTAATCCTGGGTTTAATTCTTTAATTTTTGCAATATTGATTAACTCTCTTTCACAAATTTTGTACAATGTTTCACCATCTTTAGCATAATATAAGATTTGCTTATAATCTTCATATTCAATTCTTAGTTTGTAGCACTTTTTATTATTCCAGTTAAATATTCCTTCAAAGTAGATCATTTCAAAAAAATCATCTTGGTATTTTTCTAAGTAATATTTTAATGTTTCAGACATTTGGCTAAATCCTGCCTGCTCTATATAGTGGTGACCTCCTGCAAGTAATATACTATTTTTGGAATTTATCGATAAACTTATGTAAGGGAATGAATTTGGATTTAATAATATTTTATCATCATTTTCTCCATATAGATATAATATTTCCGCTCCTTTTCTCGGTTTTTCATTTTTTACATAAATCTTAAGGGGTTTATTCTCCATTTTAGCATAAAACTTCCCCTCAATGAATTTATTATTTTCATTTCTTTCACTTCGAAACATTTCAAACTCCAATTGATTGTGTGCGTCAATAGAGTCAATTATGTTCTCTATTATTTCTCTTTTAAGTAAATTTTCCTGTGAAAAAAAGGAAGATGAAATAAATATATATATACTTACTAATACTTTATAATTCATATTATACTTCATGAATAAAGTAGCTACTATTAAATCTCACCTGCTTACCATAAACACCATTTTTTGCTCTTTTTCCTGCGCTGACTACCATTGAAATTTCTGCTGGGCTTTTTAAATTTAATAGTTTCTTAATTCTTTTGGAGTCAATTCCCTCCATAGGGCAACTGTCGTATCCGTACGCTCTTAGGGATAGCATAAGATTTTCACAAGCTAACGCTGTAGATTTATGTGCCCATACTGACATTCCTTTTTTATTGTAGGGTTCTCTTGGCGTTGGTGTTTTTATTCCACGAATTTCCATGGCTATTTTTTTAAGATATCCTCGTAAAGAAAACCATCCTTGGTTGTAAGCTAGTGGAACTATTCGTCCATAATACTTCTTAACTGATTTTGGTGCTTTTTCTCCCATTTCACCTATTAATTCTAACATTCTTTTTTGATTGACCTTCCAATAATCTGGTCTTGCTACAGCCACTACCAATTCTTGTGCTGTAGATGCAGCTGGTTGCCCCAAGCAATAGGAGATAAGTTTGTTTTTCTTTTCTTGAGATCTAACCCAGTAAAACTCCCATGGTTGCAAATTGGATGAATTTGGTGCCAATAATGCCAATTCTAAGCAAGCTTTCATGTCTTTTTCTAATACTGGTTCATCACTATAATTTCTTACACTCCTTCTGCTTTTTACTGTTTTTATAAAATCTTCTTTTTTTATTTCCTCTGCTTCTTCCGTATGGCTATTTCTTGTTTCGAAGAGTTCGTTTAAGATTGGTTTTTTATTAGTAGCCATGATTTTTTTTCCAATTTACTAATTCCATATTTATTTAACTACAACTTAAATACTTTATGTTCTTCTTTTATATATTCATAAATAATTAAATTAGTTCTAAATATTATTTATGGATATTCTTGTACCAATACTTATTTTACTTTTAGCAGGCTTTGTTTTTTTTAGAACCAAGAAAAATGACGACAGTAGTTCTTTAGAAGAATCCCTTGAACTAGAGAGAAATAAAGTCTCAGAGTTAGAACAAAAGCTTTCTGCAAAAGAAGTGGAAATAAATAACCACCAACAAAATATTCAAATTGCCAATACCAAACTCAATTCTTTGGAACAGCTTAAGACAGAGAGAATTCAAATACAAGAAAGACTTAAGCTAATCGAAAATGAAAGAAATAATCTTAAAAATGCGAATACTATTCTTCTTCAAGAAGAAGAAAATAGAAATATAACTCTTAGAAAATCTATTGAGTCTACTAATACTCTTCAAGAAAGCCTCGAAAACGAAAAACAAAGAATCAATGACGATAGGGTAAAGGAAGCACAGCAAGAACTAGAAAACCTGAAACAAACGTGGAGAGAACATGAAAAAGATGTTGAAAACCACTTGCAATTAATATGCAATAACCATGTTATCAAATACATAAGTCAAGAAGATTTTCCTCATCCAAGAAATAAGCCAGATAATGCTATTGAAATAATGGATCAACTTATTGTTTTTGATGCAAAAAGCCCTGCAAATGATGATTTGAATAATTTCCCAAAGTATATAAAATTACAAACAGAAAGTTTAAAAAAATATGCCAAGCACCAAGATGTTAAAAAAGATTTATTTCTTGTAATACCATCTAATACGCTACATGTTATTAAACAATTCAATTACAACATTGGCGATTATAATGTATACATCATCACCAAAGATTCTTTAGAACCTATTATTTTAAGTTTAAAGAAAATAGAAGAATATGAATTTGCAGATAAATTAAGTCCTGAAGAACGAGATAATGTTTGTAGAATTATAGGGAAATTTGCCCATACTACTAAAAGAAGAATTCAGGTAGATCAATTTTTTGCAGAAGAATTTTTACAGACCTTACAGAAAACTGGTGCACAATTACCTAGAGAAATGTTGGAAAGTGTTATTGATTTTGAAAAAGCAGAAAGGTTAAATCCACCAATGGAGAAAAGAAATAAGCAAATTCTAACCAAAGATCTACTAGAAAAGTCTGTTCAGATAAA
Source organism: Bacteroidetes bacterium MED-G20 (assembly GCA_905181675.1). Taxonomy (GTDB): domain Bacteria; phylum Bacteroidota; class Bacteroidia; order Flavobacteriales_D; family Parvicellaceae; genus MED-G20. The sequence goes on along the minus strand of CAJIYZ010000054.1, from coordinate 4,619 downwards.
AAAAGAAATCCAAATAAGAGAGATACCAGAAATTCAAGCAAATATTGAATTTATAGATGAAGCTAATAATGAATAGCTGAAAGAAAAATAATCTTATTTGTGAAAAAGTTTAAATGAACTAATACCCTTCTTTTAGAATAAAAAAAGAAATTTACTCTCCAGTTAACAAAGCACTTCTTTTGAGAAAATTAAAACGCATACATGCTAGTAAAGAATTAAGTTTCTATTCCATAGATGGAAAGGTTTTAGATATTCCTTTTTACCAATCCAATGTTCCTGCAGGTTTTCCATCGCCGGCTGAAGATTTCATGGATTTAGATCTGAATTTACAAGAGTATTTAGTCCAGCATCCTTCTGCTACTTTTTGTGTTAAGGTTACAGGTGATTCTATGCAAAATGCAGGTATTTTTAGTGGTGATGTTATGGTGGTTGACCGAGCTCTAGAACCTAAGAATAAGACAATAGTTTTGGCAGTACTTGATGGGGAGTTTACCGTTAAGAGAATTCATAAAAAAGGAGACTTATTGTATTTAAATCCTGAAAATGAAAATTTTAAACCTATTGAAATTACAGAGGAAATAGATTTTAAAGTTTGGGGAGTAGTAACCCATATTATACATAAAGTATGATAGCACTTGTAGACTGTAATAATTTTTATGCTTCTTGTGAGCGTGTTTTCCAACCTAGGTTAGAGAACAAGCCCATTGTGGTTCTTTCTAATAATGATGGGTGTGTTATTGCCCGAAGCAATGAAGCGAAGGCTTTGGGGATAAAAATGGGAGCTCCAGCCTTTAAAATGAAACCTGTTTTTGACTACCACAATGTCCATGTGTTTTCTTCTAATTTTGCTTTGTATGGCGATTTGTCTAACCGAGTAATGCAAATATTGTCTCAAGAATCGCCAGCAATTGAAATTTATTCTATAGACGAAGCTTTTTTGGATTTAAAAGGAATAAAAAAGCTAAATAAATTTTCTATTGACTTAAGGAAAAAAGTAGGGCAGTGGACAGGAATTCCTGTTTCTATAGGTATTGCACCTACCAAGACTTTGGCTAAAGTAGCCAATAGAATAGCTAAAAAACATAAAAAAGATGGTGTTTTTCTAATGAAAGAGCCGAGTACTATAACTCATGTTCTTAAGCATGTCGCAGTGGATGAACTTTGGGGTGTTGGCAGAAAGTATTCTAAATTTTTATCTCAAAGAGGATTTCAAACTGCTTACGATTTGGTAAATGCAAGTGAATCTTGGGTTAGGAACAATATGACAGTAAATGGTCTTCGAATGATTAAAGAATTAAAAGGAATTTCTTGCCTACCATTAGAATACGAAACTCAAAGAAAAAAAAATATCTGTACCTCTAGGTCATTTGGAATGGATGTAAAGAAACACCACGAATTAGAAGAAGCGGTAGCTTCCTACGCATCTACCTGCGCTATGAAACTAAGAAAAGAAAAAAGCCTTACTTCTTCTATACTGGTATTTGTTAAAACCAATCCTTTTAAGGATTTAAATAGTCAGTACAATGCATCTCAAAAGATTATTTTAGATGTTCCCACCAACGATAGTATGGAAATTATTAGTCAGGCTCTATCAGTGCTGAAAAGGATTTATAAAGATGGATTTAATTATAAAAAAGCAGGGGTTATTGTTGGAGATATTATTTCTGAAGATTCTAGGCAGTTGAGTTTATTTACTACTCAAGACATTTTTAAAACCAAGAATATAATGAATGCCATGGACCATATCAACCAGAAAATGGGTAGAAATAAAGTTAGATTAGCTGTCCAAGGATTTGACAGGAAGTGGCGTTTAAAACAAGAGAAGCTGTCGCCTTGCTACACCACTAGATTTACAGATGTTTTAGAAGTTAAAATTTAAAATCAATTATTGAATAACTCAATATTTCCTTTGTAGATCTCTGAATTTGAAACAGGCCTAGTTAATGGTTGAATCTCTAGTATGAAATTATAACTACCAGTTTTTGCTTTTAGACCCGAGGGTAATCTTCCATCCCAACCTCTTCCAGAAAAGTCACTAAAAATTTGTTGGCCCCACCTATTGAAAATTCTCATTGAAATAAATTCGTAGGAAGTTCCAGAAACCATGAAAATATCGTTAACTCCATCTTGATTGGCAGTTAACACATTTGGAATAAGAATAGAAAAAGGTTCTCTTGGGCAAAATTCTGTATCTAGTTGGAAATTATAAGTTCCTATACAATTATTGCTATCCGTACCAGAAACGATGTATTGGCCAGCAACAGAAGAAATAAAAGGTATGCTATCTAGAATATTGTTGTTCCAATAATAGTCACTTGCTCCAATTCCAAATACTAAAATAGTATCGTCTTCACAAACAGTGGTATCGTTAAAATTACTGGTGATATTGGTTGCTGGAAAGAAATCTAAACTTACATTGACAGAGGAATCACAACCATTTTGAGCAGTGAAAATATGTAGACCATTGGGGTTAGATAGGCTGTAGAGTTGGTTGTTAAATATCAAGGAATCGTTCTCACAAATTAAAGTATCAAAATTGTAGAAAATGTCTGCCAATTCAGTAATGGTTATATTAACTGTAGAATCGCACCCATTTATGGAATTAAGAATTTCTACTCCGATAGGATTGTTTCCGTTGTAGGTGTTGTTGTTGATTAAAACCGATGAACCATTGCAAATAACAGTATCAAAATTCACGTTGTAAATACTATTTCCTGGATTAATAGAAACAGAAAAACCAGTATCACAGTTTAGAATGTTTAAATCATAGATGCTTAGATTGTAATTGCCGTCTTTTAAATTATTTATTGTGAAATTATTTGTATTAACAGAGCTAAAAAGAGATGTTCCATTGGTGTCAATATTGTACAAACTAGAGCCTTGTAAGTCAATTAGAATTTCCCCATCATTTTCACCCTCACAAGTCTCGGAGTTTACAATAGTTGAAATACTCAAATCACAGTACTGGCAAGAAAAAGAAACTACAAATTGACCAGTTTCAGTCCCATTTCCATTTACATAAATATAATATTGGACTCCATTAACTGTTAGAAAAGAATATTCGGAAGAATTGCCATTGCCACTGTTGTCATCACATCCTACTACAATTAAACTGTCACAAGTGCCTTGGTAAACATGAATTTGGGTGTCAAAATTCGTCCCTGGATTAGAAGTGGAAGTAGTAAGAATAGACCCATCTCCAGTAAATTCATACCAAACTCCTTTACCGGGAGTCAAAGTGGAACAACTAGGTGGAATATTGCTATTGCTAGAAAGTATGTTATTGGAAGTGTCCATGAATCCACAACTTACCGTTTGTGCATTTCCACAAGAGTCATTATTTAGGTTGGTTGCTATTCCATACTGGGCAATCCAATAATAATCACATAAGTCGCCCGAGTAACCATCTATATATATATAATAATCCTGTCCAATTGTAAGTGGATTAGCAGAAGTAGAGGGGTCTGGAATAGTGAAAGTACCAGAATTTTGAAAAATCCCAGCTGGATTATAGCATGCGAGTTCCACCATTTGATCTTCATTATTACAGTTGCCCTCTAAAATTGCAAATTGCACTCCTTGATCACAGCCATTGATGGGGTCATAAATTATATTCCAATCGAGAACAATAGTATCGTCAGATGCTGTAAAAACTAACCAAGAATCGTTGTTTGAATTACCACAGAAATTATCTGGTCCGTTAGAATTTCCTCCACTAGAAACTGAATAACCACAATTGGTTGATCCATAAAACGGTGCCAAAAGATTTAAGCTAGGTGCATTACACGGGAAATCACTTGGCGCTGAAATATTGGTACATGGATTACATATTGAAAAGCCTTGAGAGCTATAGCAAGTAGAGTCATTAAAGTCATAAATTTTAATATTTGATATGCCAGATAGACCATTTATTGTGTAGTTCCCATTTTGAACATTGCTAAAATAGATGCTGTCTAGGTTGGAAATATTTACAGACGAAGCACTCCCTGTAGAGGAAAGGTTAATGTCAATATCGTAGGTAGAATTGGATTGGCATATTTTATTGTAAGTAGCTACAGGCGGGTTGCAAATGCTAATTGGCGATCTAAAAATCATAACTTCAGTTAAAGTTGAATTTGTAGCACAATTCTGATCATTAATATGTAAATGCACTTCACCGTTAAAAGTTGCTGTCCAATTTATGTAAGATGTATTTCCACAGCCTATGTAATCGTCGTTAAAACTTAAAAGTGTCCCTGTTTGGTCTCTTAAAGTTAGTTCTGTATCGTAACTAGCTTGTACATTTCCATAAGTTGCACATGTAGAAAACTGATAGTTTTCGCCCATAGTAACACCAATTTTAATAATTTCTCCTGCCCAATTATTTGCAGTTGCAGACCACCATTGATTCAAAGTAGGGTATTGCACTGTCGCTGGAAAAAAATTAGTTCCATTATTGCATTGAGTATAATGAATTGTATGAATAGTGGTAAGAATTATTACCAAAAAATAATTTCTAATAGTATTTAGAGAAATACCTATCATAAATCAAAAATTTTCTCAATGTTGTAATATTTTTCAAACCATTTATTTTTAAAAGATAAAAACTCATTTTGTTTGTCTATGCTTTCAGTAGTAAA
>CAJIYZ010000053.1 GCA_905181675.1 Bacteroidetes bacterium MED-G20 | reverse complement strand
TACAACTTTCTTGATTTGTGCTTCAATAGGTAGCTCAATGGATGCTAGTGATTATGGAATGAATAATGGATGGAACGGTCTTAGAACTACTCCTACATTTGTCAATACATTTTCAGATTCCTCATTGGACAGTCGTTGGATGTTTCAGGCGGATAGCAACCAAACTTTAGAAATAGATATTTTAACAAATTGTCCAGATACTAGTGGATATTTAATAGGCAAGTTTAGTAATCTTGATCAAAGTGGAAATCCAGGTTCTCATGCTCAGTTACAACATGCAGATACTGATTTCCCAATGTTTAGATTAGCAGATATTTATTTGATGATTGCTGAGGCATCATTACGAAATGGAGATCAAGCTACAGCTCTAACCTATATGAATATGATTAGAGAAAGAGCATATGGAAATATTAATCATAGTTTTAGCTCTGTTAGTTTAGATGATGTTCTTGAAGAAAGAGGAAAAGAATTGTTTTGGGAATGTACAAGAAGAACTGATTTGATTAGATTTAATAAGTTTACTGGTAGTAACTTATTATGGTCTTTTAAAGGCGGAGAGATAAATGGTGCAGATGTTCCACAATACAGAGATTTGTATCCATTACCAACTTACGATATAGTTAACAATATAAATCTTGTTCAAAATAGTGGTTATTAGTCGCTTAATTTTAGCAGCGTTATTTTTTTTTCAGTTCTGTAATTCATTTTATTCGCAATCCAATCCTACCAATAGACAAGTGGTTTTACAGGGTTTTTGGTGGGATTATTTCAACTCTAATTATTCCTATCGATATGCAGATTACCTTTCGGATTTAGCTCCAAGACTTCGATCTTTAGGAATTGATGCCATATGGATTCCTCCTTCTATAAAAAATAAAAATATTATCGATATGGGTTATGCACCATTTGATCAATACGATCTTGGTGATAAATATCAAAAAGGGTTTTTAAAAACAAAACTTGGTGATAAAGATCAATTACTTAGAATGGTTGCTGTCATGAAAGCTAATGGTGTAGATGTAATACAAGATATTGTATTGAATCATTTGACAGGTGCTGGAAGTCAAAATGGCTCAGGTGGTCAAGACCCAATGGCTATTGAAGATGGATCAACTAGTAAGTACAAAAATTTCAGATACTCTTGTTATGAAACACCATCTAGTTCTGAAAATTCTACAAATTATTTGTCTAGAAAAGGACGTTTTTCAAAAAATTGGGAAAATTTCTACCCCAATAATAATTTTATTTGTTGCACTAATGAAATTAACACACCGTATTGGGGGCCAGATATTTCCTATGAGTCCACATCTTACGGCTTAAGTTCCAACGCGATTTATAATCCAAATCAATCCAATGACTACATGAGAACAGGTATGAGAAACTGGATAATGTGGTATAAAAAACAAGTTGGTTTTTCGGGAGTTAGACTGGATGCTATTAAACATTTCCCAACTTATGTTTCAGAAGATTTGTTATGGAATCTTCAAAATGGAAATGGATGGGCCAATGCTAATAATGATATGTATGCAGTAGGTGAGTGGGTAGGAGGAGCTAATGAATTAGATCAATGGTGTAATGATGTTCAAAACAGAGCAGGTACTTTTGATTTTTCGTTAAGAAATGCTTTAGTTGGAATTGTTCAAGGTAATGGAACATTTGATTTGGGATTAGTTCCTAATTACCAACAGTTGAATAGACAAAAAACTGTCCCTTTTGTAAATAACCACGATACTTTTAGGCCAATTTTGGATGCTAATGGTAACTATAATGGCTGGAATAGTTCCCAACAATTAGGAATTCAAATTGAACCTAATGATCCAAGATTAAGTGTAGTTTATGCAATATCATTTGCATTAGATGGATCACCAATGGTTTATTTTGAAGATCTTTTTGATATCGGTTATTTCGGTAATAGATTTAACCACCATCCAAATGACTCCATAGAGCTTCCAATAAGATCTGATATTGCAAATATAATTTGGTGTCACCAAAACCTTAACTTCAAAAGTGGGGCATATTTGGTAAGATGGCAAGAGAATGATGCATTGGTAATCGAAAGAGATGCAAAGGCAATTATAGCTGTAAATGACAGTTGGAGTAATTGGAAAAATTTAATTGGTGTTCAAACCAATTGGATAGATGGTACAATTTTAAAAGATTATTCTGGTGCTAATTTAACCACTATCGTAGTTTATGGAGGAGGCAAAATTGATATTAATATTCCTCCATGTAATGGTTCTGCTAATAACTCTAGAAAAGGATATTCAATTTGGGCACCTGATGGAATCACCACCAATTATATCAATCCATCAGAGCAAATTACTCAAGAATGGGAAATGGCCAATGATTTAGGTGATAGTCATATTGCCTCACTGCAGCAAGGAGGAATGTTGCCCAATCAAAGTAAAGAATGTAGAGTAGTTGGAAAGATTCATTCAGCGGCTCAAAGTAATTTAAGTATAGAATTTTATCCATTATTTAATAATTTGTCTGTTGATATTCTGCTATTAGATAGCAACTGTAACATTATAGATTCAGTTTCTTCAACAGGCAATTTTTCACATGATTTCTCCATAACTAATGAAGATTTTTACACAGTTAAAATAAGAAATACTACAGATACTCAAATGGGACAAAAATGTTGGGTAAAAGTTACTTACAGTGCACCAGTTTCTCCAGATCTTAATATTTTAAAAAATAAATGCGCTTGCAACTCATCTACCGTTATAAATAGTTTTGTTAAAAATGATTTTGTTATTTATCCTAATCCTTTTATTAATTTCTTGAATGTATCAGAAAATAATGCTACTAAAAATCCTAACTATTATATTTTTAATATTAATGGGAAAATAATTAAAAATGGCACTGTGAATAATGGGAAAATATTTTTAGGAGATTTAGAAAAAGGAATATATTTATTAAAGTATAAAGAACAGATTATAAAAATATCTAAAGTTTAATAAATATTATTTATTAAATAAAAAACACCATTTTACATTATAAAATACTAAAAATGAAAAAAACTAAAAACCTACTTTATTCTCTTTTCTTCGTTTCTTTATTAATTACTAGTTGTGTTGAAAAACAAAATAAACCAACCATTATTAATTGTGAAAATAATGTAAGTGTTTATTATCCTTTAGACTACAACAAATCCTCACACACACCTTCTTTTGCAATACTAAACGAGCCAATAGAACTTCCAAAAGTAACGGATTCTAGTTTTTTAAAAGTGACTTTTTCTGAATTTACAGATAGACAAATTGCTCAGATTTCTTTTGGTTCAAACGTAGATTTATACGGAACTGGAGAAGTGATGGGAGATTTAATTAGAAATGGAAAAACTGTTAAATTATGGAATACGGATAATTATGGATATGGCAAAGACAACGGCCAAAGGTTGTATCAGTCACATCCTTGGGTCTTAGGAGTTGGAGAAAATGGAAAAAGTTTTGGGGTTATAGCAGATAATACTTGGAAAATGGAAATTTCTTTAGGTGAACGAATTACTTTTTCATCTGAAGGTCCTGCTTTTAGAGTTATTGTTATTGAAAAAGAGACTCCACAAGAAGTTATGAAAGAACTCGGAAGACTGACTGGTACTATTGAACTTCCTCCACTTTGGAGTTTGGGTTTTCACCAATGTAGATATTCTTATTATCCAGATGAAAGAGTCAAATCTTTAGCAGACACAATGCGTTTAAAACATATTCCTTGTGATGTGATATGGATGGATATTGATTACATGCAAGATTTTAAAATTTTCACTTTTGACTCTGCAGGTTTCCCCAACCCTAAAGAAACTAATGATTATTTACATAAGAATGATTTTAAATCTGTCTGGATGATAGATCCTGGAATTAAAGCTGAGAAAGGGTTTTTTGTTTATGATTCTGGAGAAAAGATCAATGCTTGGGTAACTACAAGAAACGATTCTGTTTTTTTAGGCAAAGTATGGCCAGGAGATTGTGTTTTTCCAGATTTTACTCAATCTAAAGTTTCTCAATGGTGGGGTGGATTGTATGAAAACTTCATGAAAAAAGGAATAGATGGAGTTTGGAACGACATGAATGAACCAGCAGTTTTTGAAACTCAGGATTGGACTATGCCAGATAGCAATAACCATACGGGAGATGAATATATAAAAAATGATATTCACCTTAGGTACCACAATGTTTATGGAATGATGATGGTAGAATCTTCAAGAAAAGGGATTTTAAAATCAAATAGTAGTAAAAGACCATTTGTACTTACAAGGTCCAATTTCCTAGGAGGACATCGTTATGCTGCTACTTGGACAGGAGATAATAACTCTTCAATGAAACATTTAAAACAGTCTATTCCTATGAGTCTTAACTTAAGCCTTTCTGGACAACCTTTTAATGGACCTGATATTGGTGGTTTTGCTGGGAATGCAACAGCAGAACTCTATGCACATTGGATAGCAGTAGGAGCTTTTTATCCATTTTCAAGAGCTCATTCTACCAAAGGTTCTATTTCACAAGAACCTTGGTCTTTTGGTAAAGAAGTAGAAATAGTATCTAGAGAAGCTTTACAAAGAAGGTATCGATTATTACCTTATTTATATACCTTGTTTTGGGAAAGTTCAAATACAGGAATGCCAGTTATGAGACCAGTATTTTTCAACAACCCATCTGAAAAGTATCTAAGAACTGAACAAGAAAATTTCTTACTTGGTAGTGATTTGTTAATAGTTCCCAAATGGAGTGAAAATAGTCAGGTGCCTCCTGGTAAATGGAGAAATGTTTCTATAAATGGAGAAAATAGTTTAAACCATAAATACCATCCTGATGTTTTGATAAGACCAGGAGCAATTGTTCCACTGTGTAATACTATTGAATCCACCAATTCCTTTTCATTAGATACTATTACTTTATTAGTTTCATTAGATACTAATTTATCTGCTAATGGTATTTTATATTCGGATGCTGGTGAAGGATTTCAATATCAAGATGGAGAATTTTCAGTAATAGAATTTTTTGCTGAAACTAAAAATGGTATCTCAACTCTGAGAACTCAAATTATCGATGGTAATTCTTTCCCAAATGACACTAAAATTAATATTAAATTAATTTTAGATGACCGGATTGTAAATTCATTTGGTTTAATTGAACAGACTATAACTATGAAAAATTAGTTTCAATTCTTAATCTAATTAATATAGATTAATTATTTTTTTATTAAACGTTAATTTTACAATAAATACAGAAATACTAAGTGTATGTTAAACAATAAGCTTATATTAGCTTATAATGATTATCAAAAAATTTGAAAGTTCCTCAATTCTAGAAGACAAATTATTGTCTTTAATTGAAGTCAATTTACGTATTGAAACTAAATCAAGTAACGAAGTAAAGGTTTTGCTATCTGGTGGTTTATGTTCATTGTCTTTGTATAAAAGATTTAATGAAATTTCAAATGTTAATTGGTCCAAAGTGAAATTTGGTTTGGTGGATGAAAGATGGATTGATAACGATTCTAAGGAAAGTAACTTTCACAACATATCAGAAGCTTTAGGAGATTCAATTTTACAAAAGGCTACATTAACTCCTTTGGTATACGATTTGAAAAACGAAAAGAATAATTTGTCTTTAGCTAAAATGTCAAATTCTATTTTTTTAAATCAAAAAACTATTGTTATACTAGAATTAGGTTTAGATGGTCACACAGCATCTTTATTTCCTGAAACTATTCAAACAGAAAATGCACTTTCTGAAATTTATTCAAATATTTCTTTAAACATCGCTCCTGAGAACCCTAAAAAGAGGCTTACGCATAATTTTAAATCTCTATTAAACTCTAAAAAAATTATTTTAAATGTTTTGGGAAAAGAAAATGAGGATGTTTTAAAAAGAGCAAAAAATGAATTACTTCCAATTAGTTACATAATGAATACTTTGTCTTCTGAAGTTGAGATATTTTGGGCAGATTAAACAATAGTATATATGACTTTTTATAAATGATTTTGGGTTTTTTGTATTCCATAGTTAGTTCATCTGAAATTCATTTAAAAAGTAATGAAATAATTAAAGATTTATTTAAAAATTTAAATAACTTTAAAGTGACTAATTTCTTAAGTAACAGCTACATTTTTAAAAATAAATTTTCCAAAACTATATTTTAAATTATAATTATGATACTAATCGCAGAAAGTGGGTCTACTAAGACAGATTGGGTACTTGTTAATGATGAAAATCAAATAACTATGTATAAAACTATGGGCTTCAATCCTTTTTTTCATTCTAGTGAATTTATTGCTAATGAAATACAAAGCAATAAGGAATTTTATGAAGCATCAAAAAATGTTGAGAGATTGTATTTCTATGGGGCTGGATGCTCTAGCGATGAAATGAACAATATCGTTAAAGAAGGATTAAGTAAAATATATACAACTTCTGTTATTACAGTTGACCACGATCTTCTTGCGTGTGCTTTATCTACCTATAAAGGAGAACCTGCAATATCCTGTATTTTGGGAACAGGTTCTAATTCGTGTTTTTTTGATGGTCAAAATTTAAGAGAAGAAGTTCCAGCAATTGCTTATGTTTTAGGTGACGAAGGATCAGGTTCTTTTTATGGTAAGAAATTATTAAAAGATTATTTATATAACCAGCTACCAGAATCAATTCAGGAAGATTTTGAAAGTCAATTTGGCAATGCAAAAGCAGCCATTTTTGAAAATGTATATATGAAACCTCATGCAAACGTTTATTTGGCTTCATTTATGAAATTTATTAATAGACATTACCACCACGAATATGTCACAGACATGATACAGCATGGAATGAATGAATTTATAAAAATTCACGTTTGTTGTTATCCTGAATATAAATCTGTTAAAACCCATTTTATAGGTTCTATTAGTAAAATATTTGAAAAAGAACTTAAAGTAGCTGCTGATAATCATGGGGTAATTCTTGGGGATATAATTCAAAAACCTGTAGATAATTTAGTTAATTATCATTTGAATCATGCGCAAATTATTTAGCAGGACATACTATTTAAACAATTTTTTGCTTAAAATTAAGAATAAAAAAAATCATTTTAACTCTTCACTTTTTATTCTAATTATTCTTTTTCTTTCGAGTTATAAATCTCAAATAGAAAGTCCTGACTTAACTTCGGACTTAACCAATAATAAGCTCAATGTTTTATTTATTATTGCAGACGATTTAAATTGTGATATTGGTGTTTACGGAAATAAAATTGTAAAAACTCCCAATATTGACCAACTTATTAAAAATGGTACTTTATTTCAGAATGCTCATTGTCAATATCCATTATGTGGTCCATCAAGGGCTTCTTTCATGACAGGTATGTATACCAATCAGACTAAGATGACCAAAAACAATATTTTCTTAAGAAATACTGTTCCAGACGTAATAACAATTGGCCAAAGATTTAGACAACAGGGATATCAATCTGTAAGAATTGGTAAAATTTTTCACTATGACAATCCTGGTACTATTGGTACTTCTGGGATTGACGATGTTTATTCATGGGATCAAACAATTAATCCCTATGGTAGAGACAAAATTGAAGAATATAAAATTAACACTCTAAGCCCAAGGAGATATGGTGGTACTTTAAGCTGGATGTCTTCTGACGGTCAAGATGAAGAACAAACAGATGGAATTGGGGCAAGCGAAGCAATCAAAAAACTTGAAAACTTTTCAAAGACTGGGGATAATTTCTTTTTAGCTGTTGGTTTTTTTAGACCTCATACTCCCTTTGTAGCTCCCAAAAAATACTTTGATCTTTACAACAAAGATGATATTAAAATCCCTAAAAGTTCTCCAGAGTATTTAAAAACCATTCCTTTGCCAGCAGCAAAATCGGTTAGAGCTAAAAAAAATCAAATAAATTTAGAGGAAGATTTAGCAAAAGAAATAAAACTAGCTTATTATGCTACCATTTCATTTGTAGATGCTCAAGTAGGTAGAATAATTAATACTTTAAAGCAAACTGGCTTAGATAAAAACACTATTGTTGTTTTTACTTCAGATCATGGATATCATATGGGAGAACATGGTCATTGGCAAAAACAGACATTATTTGAAAATGCTACAAAAGTCCCTTTAATCATAAATGTTCCTGGTTCAGATTATAATTCTAATATTTCTAATAGTCCTGTAGAACTTATAGATATATTTCCAACTTTAATGGATCTTACTGGTATAATTACTCCATCTCATGTTGTGGGTAAAAGTTTAAAGCCAATTATTGAAAATGAGTCTTCTTGGGTAAGAAATAATGCATTAACAAGATGGAGAAATGGCTATTCTTTAAAGACAGAAAGGTTTCGTTTAACAAAGTGGGAAATAAATGGCGATTTTCAATATGAATTGTATGACCATAAATCTGATATTGACGAACTTAATAACCTTGCATTGGATTCTAGTTACAGCTTAATACGTGACTCACTAATTATAACCATTAATCAAAGGATTATTGAAGCAGATATGAAACCAGAAGGAATTGGTAGGCAAATAGAAAATGTTAAACCAACTCCAAGAATTACAAACGTAACTTATGGAGA
>CAJIYZ010000052.1 GCA_905181675.1 Bacteroidetes bacterium MED-G20 | reverse complement strand
AAGGTACAAATAAGGTACAAATTTGTACCTAATAACACAAAATAACACAAACTAATAATTATAAATGAAATAACATTTTCATTTTTTAACAGGTTTAAATTAAAGATTTACTATGTTTTTGTGGTGGTTTGTTTTGTAGTGGTTACTTTCCAATACAAAAATTAGCAAAAATATTTCCCAATAATTCATCCGAAGAGATTTCTCCCGTGATAGTTCCAATATGCTGAAGCGCTTCTCTTATATCCATTGCTAAAAAATCACCCGAACTATTGTTGTCCAATCCAGTTTTAACTTTTAAAAGTTCCTTATTTGCATTTTCCAATGCTTCATAATGTCTTAAATTACTGATTATTACGCCTTGGTAGTCGGTATTTTGAGAAGTGAATAGTTTGTAAATTTCATTTTTAAAATCTTCCATGTTCACCTCCATACTTAAGGAGGTCTTAAAATGCTTTTTTGGAATATTATTTAAGTTGTCTATTAAATCTATTTTATTGGCAATTACTAAACAAGGGATTTCCTTTTTAAAGTATTTTTCTAAATCTTCATTGACTTCTTCCAAAGAAACAATGGAACAATCGTATATGTAAATAACCATAGATGAAGTGCTGATTTTCTCTAAAGTCTTTTTTACTCCAATCAGTTCTATTTCATCTGTGCTTTTTCTAATTCCTGCAGTATCTACCAGCCTAAAATCTATACCATTAATATTTAAAATTTCTTCAATAGTATCTCTTGTTGTTCCGGCAATTGAAGAAATTATCGACCTGTCCTCATTAAGTAAATTATTTAAAAGGGTAGATTTTCCAGCATTTGGTCTTCCTGCAATCACAGTGGAAACACCATTTTTAATCGCATTTCCCAATTTGAATGAATTTTTTAAAGTATTTAAATGGTTAACCAATTCATCTACAAATTCGTATAATTTTTTTCTATCTGCAAATTCAACATCTTCTTCTGAAAAATCTAGCTCTAATTCAATTAGAGATGCGAAGTCAATTAATTTCCCTCTTAAAGTTTTAAGTTCAGAAGAAAACCCACCTCTCATTTGCTTAATAGCTATGTCATGAGCTGCACTCGATCTAGAGTTTATTAAATCTGCAATTGCTTCCGTTTGACTAAGGTCCAATTTCCCATTAAAAAAAGCTCTTTTGGAAAACTCGCCTGGTAACGCTAAACGTGCACCATTTTCACAAAGAAGTTCCAATATTTTATATTGAATATAAACAGATCCATGACAGGAAATTTCTACTACATTTTCACCTGTGAAAGAATTTGGGTTTTTAAAAACAGTTACAATGACATGGTCAATTTCTATACTTTTTTCTAGAATTTTCCCATACAATACAGAGTATCCTTGAATATCTAAAAGAGATTTTGAGAAAATAGAATTAACTATGGAAAGTGCATCATCTCCAGATGTTCTTATAAGTGCTACACCTCCAACTCCTTGTGGACTAGAGATAGCACAAATACTCTCAGATTTATATGAAATATTACTCATATGACAAATATATGTAGCTTTTTATCGTATTTAATATATAAACTACTAATTTTAATATATGAAAGCATTCTTGTTTTTAATCTTGTTATTCCTGTTCAACCCTTTCATTTCTCAAGACGAACCTAAGTTTGTAGTCAAGGGATCTCAAAAAACTAAAGATATGGGTTATGTCTCCAAGCGAAAGGCTCTGGATTGCAACAAAGATTTGGAATGGTCTCCGGGAACAACTATTGTATTTCATAAAAAATCTGGAAAACCTTATACTGGTACTTGTGTAGCTTATTACGACAATAGAAAATTAGAAAGAAAGACCAACTTTATTTTAGGAAAGGAAAATGGAGAGTGTTTTACTTACTACAAAAATGGAAAAGTTAAAGTTAAATCCATTTATGTAGAAGGGATTGAAAATGGAACTTGGGGATATTGGCATGAAAATGGTCAGGTTGCATGGGGAAATACCTATGATATGGGAGACAGAGAAGGTGAATGGTTATACTTTCATGAAAATGGCAAATCTTCCAAATCATTGAGCTATAAAGATAATTTGTTAGATGGTACCCAAACTTATTATTATGAAGATGGAAAACCAAAGAAAATTATTAACTATAAAGAAGGAAATTTTAATGGCTCTTATACTACTTTTCACCCGGATAGTATTCTTAAAATGTCTAAGTTTTATAAAAATGGCGTTGTAGATGGTGATGAGTTTTATTTCCATAAAAATGGTCAAAAATCTTTTGAGAAACATTGGGATGAAGGTGTTGAAACAGGCAGATGGGAGTTTTTTTACAAAAACGGGCAATTAAAAAAAACTGGACAGTGGAAAGAAGGTCTAAAAGATGGTAAGTGGGAGTATTATCTAGAAAATGGAAATAAAACTGACTTTGTTTTATTTAGCAAAGGCAATATCTGGATGATTTTAGAATTCGATAGATTTGGTGTAGTTAAAGACCACGAAGAAGAAATTAAATTCAATGATATGCTTAGAAATAAGTCCTCCATTGAAGCTAGTCAAAGTAGAAAGGGGAAAAGAAAATTGAGAAGAGAAAAAGCCAAAAAAGCAAAGGAAGAAAAACAAAAAAAGAAAAAAGAAGAAAGTGAGAAACTTGAAGATGGGAAATAAAGTGCATAAACTTCCTTTAATGGAATTATTTCATACTTTACAAGGAGAAGGATTTCATACAGGAAAACCAGCTACTTTTATTCGTTTGGCTGGCTGTGATGTTGGTTGTTTTTGGTGTGATGTCAAAGAGAGCTGGGATTCTGATTTACATCCAAGTATTTCAGAAGATAGTATTGTAAACCAGGCTCTGAATTACAAAACAAAATTTGTAGTTATTACAGGTGGAGAACCCACTTTGCACAACATAAATGGTTTGGTAAATAAACTTAAAAAAGAAAATTTTTATACTGCAATTGAAACAGCAGGAACCAATCCCTTGCCAGATAATCTAGATTGGATATGTTTTAGCCCCAAGAAATTCAAAGATCCAATGGATCAGATATATCATGTAGCTGATGAACTTAAAGTAATTATTTTTCAAAAAAGCGATTTGGACTGGGCTTTAGAGCATGAAAAGAAAATGACAAATAAGAATTGCAATTTGTTTATTCAACCAGAATGGTCTAAAAAAGATAAGAATCTCCCATATATACTCTCCTTTTTAGAAGAAAATCCCAGATGGCGTTTGTCTATTCAGTCCCATAAATTTTTAAATATTTCTTAGTATATGAAAAGATTTTTATTGCTTATTATTTCTTTTTTTCTATTGAATTTTTATTCTGGTCAAAGTGCACTTTATTCTACCTACAGCAAGAAAGCAATCAAGCTTTATGAAAAAGCCATAGCATGTTATAACGATATAAGTCCTCTAAATGGGAGAGGAAATCTAATTGGTGCAGAAGAGTATCTTATAAAATCCTTATCGAAGGATTCTACATTTTCAGAAGCATATTTTTTATTATCTCAAATTAAAGTACAAATGGGAGATATAAATAGTGCAATTTTTTACAAAGAAAAAATGATGGCTGTTAATCCAATAATTCCTTTGGTTGAATATTATAATTTAGCAGGACTTCATATATCTATAGGTAGCTATAAAAAATGTCTTAAAAATGCTGTGAGATATAAAAATTCCCCATTAGCAGATGAGAGATATATGGGCAGAATTAATAGAATGATAGAGAATTGTCAATTTGCATTAGAAGCTATTATGAATCCTGTTGATTTTAACCCAATAAACTTAGGAAGTTCAATAAATACTGAATTACCAGAGTATTTTCCATCAATTACTGCTGATGATTCTACGTTTTTATTTACTAGAAGAGTAAATGATATATCAGCACCTGGAGGAAGACAAGAAGATATTTTTATTTCTAAGAGAACTTCAAATAGTAATTGGTCCAATAGTTCTTTGGTGAGTAATGCCATAAATAGTGAATATAATGAAGGTGCTCCAACTTTTAGTTCTGATGGCCAGTACATAATTTTTGTAGGTTGTGAAACAGGAGCAAAAGGGGATTATCAGTATGGAGGTGGAAGAAAAGGCTATGGAAGTTGTGATTTATTTTACAGTCAAAATAATGGAACAAATTGGTCAACACCAGTTAATCTAGGTCCAAAAATTAATTCTAAACACTGGGAAACCCAACCATCTTTCTCTTCTGATGGAAAGACACTTTATTTTATACGCGGAATGACTTACAATAGGCAAAGAAGAAACCCAAATAATCAAGATATATATGTAACTACTATCACTGAAGATGGAGAATGGTCAGTCCCAAGAAAAATATCCTCTAAGATAAACACACCTTACAGAGAAGAATCTGTTCAAATTCACCCTGATGGAAAGACTCTTTATTTTGCAAGTAATGGTCATCCAGGTATGGGAGGATTGGATATTTATATGTCTAGAAAACTGGAGGACGACAGCTGGTCTAAACCAACAAACTTAGGCTATCCTTTAAATACTTATGTGAATGAAAATTCGTTAATAATTTCCCCTAAAGGAGATTTAGGTTATTTTTCGTCTAATAGAGAAGGTGGTTTTGGAGATTTAGACCTATATAGTTTTATAGTTAGTGATAAGTATAAGCCACAGCCAATTACCTATTTAAAGGGTAAAATTATTGATGCAGAAACAAAATCTCCGTTAATAGCATATTTTCAATTGTCAGATCTTGAAAAAGACAATGTTATTTCTCAAATGCAATCTAAACCAGGTAATGGCGAATTTTTAATTACTGTACCAAAAAGTATAGATTTTGCTTTACATGCTGAAAAAGAAGGATATATGTTTTACTCTAGAAATATCTACAGAGATAATTTGAGTTTGTCAAAAGATGGTTTTTTAATAATTGAATTGGAGAAAGTAAAACCTGGTACTTTTGTATTAGAAAATATTTTCTTTGAAAAGAGTAAATCTGGTCTCAAAAAATCTTCTTTAGTGGAGTTAAATAAAGTATTAAAATTATTGCAAATCACTCCTGACTTAAAAATTGAAATAAGTGGACATACCGATAGCGATGGAAACGATGATTTTAACTTAGAATTATCCATAAATAGAGCAAAAGCAGTAGTGAATTGGTTGATAGAGAATAATATTTCTAAAGATAGACTTTCATTTAAAGGCTACGGGGAAACCAAACCCCTAGAAGAAAATAATTCTATTTCAAATAAAGCTAAGAATAGAAGAACTGAACTTACTATCATTGAATAATATTAAATTTATGTTTTAAATGATTTTAAAATTTCTTAAAAGCACTGTAAAAAAAATATTTCCTTTTACACATAACATGCGTTATGATTTGCAGACATTTAAAATAATGAATATTGTTTTAGAAAAACAATCGACTTTTATAGATGTTGGTTGTCATAAGGGAGAGGTCATGGATCAGGCTTTAAAACTAGCCCCAAATGGAAATCATTTTGCCTATGAACCTATCCCATATTTATACGATGAATTAAAAGTTAAATACAAAGATATATGTATTGTAAAAAACTTTGCTATTTCTGATAATTTGGGAGATTCTGATTTCCACCATGTTGTATCAAATCCTGCATACAGTGGGATTAAAAAGAGATCATACCCCAAAGAAGAAAAAATTAGTAAGATTAAAATTAAGACTAGTACTTTAGACCATCAGCTAATTAATGAGCAAAGAGTGGACTTAATTAAAATAGATGTTGAAGGTGGTGAATTAGGAGTATTAAAAGGAGCTACCAAAATTATTGAGAAATTTCATCCTGTTATTATTTTTGAACATGGACTAGGAGCTTCAGATTATTACAATACATCCTGCGAAGATATTTTTAATTTTTTTGAAATTTCTAAATACTCTCTTTTCACTTTGAAAGGATTTATTGAAGAATCTTCTCCACTATCCAAGGACAAATTCAATGATCTCTATAATAGAAACAAAGAATATTACTTTCTTGCAATGTTTAAAATTTGATAATTTTAAAATGCTCTTTCTTTAGGTTTTGCAGAATTTCCACTAAATAAATACCTGCTTTTAAATGTTTTAAACTGTATTTACTTTGGTTATAAATATAATGATCAACTAATTCCCCACTTAAATTATATATAGAAATTTCACTTCCAGTTCCTATATTATTAATTTCCACAAAATCACTCGTTGGGTTAGGATAAATCTCAGTTTTATTAAATTCAATTTCATTATAGTTTAGTAAGTTATTATTGCTGTAATTACTGTCCCATGTGCCGTTAACTGTTTTGGATATAAAAATATCTGTAAGTCCATTATTTGTTTCTACAGTATTTCCTATTGCTACGAATCCACTGTTATACATAAGAGTATCTAACCCATTTACAACATCGTTTATATTACCATTTATATTGGAAGTTCCACCTTGAACCCATTGACCATTTAGTTCTGCATAATAAATCTTATTATTTGAAAATTGGTGGATGTTTGAAATTAAGTAGTAGTTGTTTGAGTTTGGCTTCTTAATTACTTCTACACAAGAGTGTTCATACTCTGTATAGTAATTAAAACCTGCATAAAAAGCCTGGCTTCCTGAAGTGTCTATTCCTCCTACTAAATAATAATTTCTTGGAATAATATTGGTTGGTTGAATTGGATGGATGCTACCACAAAAAATAATTTGATTATTTAATTGAGTTATAGATTTCCCACTACTAGAAACGCTGTCACTATAGTAATTCCATAAAGTATCCCCATTTTCTTTACAGCTAGAAATCCACAAGGTAGGTTCAGGATTGAAATTATAACTACTTCCAATACAATATAACTTGCCATTATTAGATTGGATAATATCCTCAAATTTATCTTCTAAATTACCACCATAGGTTTTCATCCAAAGAGAATCTCCTAGTGAATTAATTTTCAGAATAAATCCATCTCCATTAACACTTCCATAGTTATAGGTTTGTCCAACCACATAAAAATTATTAGAATCTATGGTAGACTTAATTATTTTATTCCCGAAATCCCAGTCTGAACCACCATACCTTTTATGCCACTCTAAATCTCCATTTTTATTAATCTTTACAAGAAAAACATCGTAGTTTAAATTCTGACTATTGGAATATCCACATGCAATAAAACCAGAGTCAGGGGTTTGAACAATACTATTGCCATAATCTATATTGGGTCCTCCAAATGTTTTATGCCAAATCACCTCTCCAATGCTGTTTGTTTTTATTATGTATAAATCTGTTAATCCATTGCCGTAACTTTCTGTAGCTCCAATTGCTGCAAATCCGCTATCCATACATGGAATTACACTTTCTCCATAGTCGTTTCCATTTCCTCCATAAGATTGGAAGAAAGTACTTTGGCCATTTAAATTTAAAAAGCAAAGCAAACAAAAGTAAATTGTAATATTCTTTTTCATCTTATTTTCCAGTTCAAATTTAATAGAATTCCAAAAGACCTTCCTAATGAAGGGATAAGCCCCAACCAATTTTGAACA
The DNA here is from genome assembly GCA_905181675.1 of Bacteroidetes bacterium MED-G20. Classification (GTDB taxonomy): domain Bacteria; phylum Bacteroidota; class Bacteroidia; order Flavobacteriales_D; family Parvicellaceae; genus MED-G20. The sequence goes on along the minus strand of CAJIYZ010000052.1, from coordinate 18,889 downwards.
ATAATTTGAGCATTTACTTTTTCAGTAAGGTAGGTGGTGTTTAATCCCCACTGAAACTTATTGTATCCTCCATAACTTAAATGAGATCCATATATTAATTTCTTCTGACTTTTATAATTAAAACCCATATATGATTTGGGTAGATATTGTGAATTATGTCTGTGAAATCCGCCTGCATAAATTTCCAAATTATTTATTGAATAAACCATGTTAAATTTAATTTCAAATGGTGTAGTAGAAATAATTCTATTGGATGAGAAATATGGTTCAAATCCGTTTGAAATTTCACTACTCAAATTAGTAATATTTGTTAATTGATCAAATGATAATCCAGAATAGCTGAAAGATGTATCGTAATTAATAGTTTCAATATTGCTATGAAGTAATAGGAGTCCTAAATTTTTTATTCCTAACTCATAACTGAAATTCTTGTTCTTAAGTTTATCTTTATAACTGAAATTCAAACCTAGACTATTGCCGTTTTTTTTGAAAATATTGCTGGTGTTTCTAGCGAAAGATATATTCGGATTTACAACTAAATTCCATTTATAATTATCACTAAAATTAATAAAATCATTTTCTTCAAAACTTCCATTGTATTCTTGAAGAATATTGCCAATTACTAATCCTAAAGAGAATTTTTTATAATACTTTCCAAAATTAATTAGTTGGTGATTTCTAGAATGAAACCCCGTGTTTCCCAGTGGAATTTGCTGGTTCAATTCTTCATTCCCTCTGAAAATTAAATCGTATAATCCTTGTGAGTATTTCCCAGCGATACTTGTCTTGTTTTGTATAGAAAAATACCATCCAGAGAATTCCTTATTATCTTGGTAAATATTTACTCTAAAATTCATATCTGACTCAAATCCAGATCTTTGTGTTTTGGTAATTGAAGAAGAATTTCCTTTGTCTCTTTCTTCTATAAACCCACCAAAGTAAATTTTATTAAAAAAATTAATTGGTAAATGTGTTGAACCTATTGAAGAAAATAACGAACTAAATACTTCTACTTTATTTTTTTTTTCTAAAGTAGAATCTCTATTGAATGAATAGCATTTAATTTGGATGAGTATTAAAAATAAAATTGTTAAATATTTCAATTCAAGTTAATTTTTGAATTCACATCCATATTTATACTGTAATAAAGGCTTTGATTTCCAAGTATTGGAAAATAGTTTGTTGTGTCTGGACTGGTAATTACTAATTCTATTATTACTCTATTGTCTTTTTGAAGTTCAATTAATAAATCGTTTTCTAAATTCAATTCGTATTTAGAATTTGTTTCGTCAATGAAATCTCCTAAATTATCAATTTGAGAATGAGCTATACAAATAGGAGAGGAGTTTAATAACTCACCTGAAACGAGTTTTAAATTTGCACAACATTCCCAAGGAAATTCGTTGGTGAAATCCAATTTTATTATTGCATCGTTAACCTGGATATTTTTTGGCAATTCAAAACTCAAAGTGTCCAAGAATAAAATAGAATCTAGATTTTGTTTTAAAGGAATCTCTACTGAAAGATCTAAAGAAAGTGGGTGCTGGTTATATATGAAATCGTTGTATCCAGATAGATTTCCCAATGGGTTTGTAAGTAATTGGTAGTCGATATTTATTTCTTCTGGCATCATGGATATTAATTGGTGAATATTGGAGTTGCTATTGTTAAAATCTATATTCATTGTACTATATTGAAAATCGTGACCTAAATCTAAAGCTCTATTTATATTTAAATTTTGATTTATTACCATTTGGTCTAAAATTTGAATATTACTCTCTTTTATAAACTCAATTTTATTTAATTTTAATTGAGCATCTATTCCTATGCCGTTCTTAATTATTAATTCTAATTTAGGATCTTTTATTTCAAAGTTTCTAGAACTAAGTTTTTTCATAAAGGGCAATTTAATTTTGGTGGTGTCTACAATAGTTTCACTGCCCAAATAGCCTACTGCAGAAGCTATTTTAATTGAAGAGATTTCAAATTTAACTACTACATAATTGTTGCTTTGAAATACTAAATCTTGAATGTTTTCTGTTGAAACTCCAATTGTAAACATAGTAGACAAGTGGTTAAAAGAATTTCCATTTTTGGTTAAATCAAATTTAAACCCGTTTAAGTTTAACTTCCCCGTAGATGATCCTTGGTTAGCAGCAGTAGTTACTATTGCATTAAAGTTATTTCCATTTGGATTTAATGCCTCTAGAATTGATAAATTAATATCTATTTTTTCACCTATATTGCTTTCAACTGTATAATCAAAAATTAATGTGTCGAATTGTATTTCTTTTAGCTTAATAGTATTGAAATCAAAAAAATGACTTTCTATAAACTGAAAGGGTATTTGGAATCCAGGTGAAAATGGAATCCCGGATAGTATACTTGGAATTTTTATGCTGTCTACAAAATCTATTTGAATACTTTGGTTAATAACATCTTGCCCTAGCTGATACAACTGGATTGTGTCTTTGAACGAAAGATAAGTGCCGTCATCACTTAAATACAGTTTTTCTTGGTTTATAAAACTATTTAAGTTTAAAGTGTCAGAAGATATTGGTAGATGAAAAAATGTATTCCATGAAACTGAATTTCTGGTTTTCTTACAACTTATGATAGTTATTGCAATTATAAAAATGAAATATATTTTTTTCACGAACTAAAATTAGTTAATTCAATTTATTGGATCTGTAATTTACTCATTAGTATTTCCCTTTCCATATTTTTTTTATGAGCTTACTATATTCAATTTCTTTTTTGTTATTCCTTGGATTATAAATAGGTGTTCCACATATTTCTTCGGGAAGAAAGTCTTGCATGTGGAGTTTGTCTACATTGTCATGACTATATGAATAATCTTTTCCATAATCAAGCTCCTCCATAAGTTTTGTTGGTGCGTTTCTAAGATGTAGAGGAATACTAGAATCTCCTTTTTCTCTTATAATTGATTGGGCTTTATTAATAGCTAAATATGCTGAATTACTTTTGGGAGAAAGAGCCAAATAAATAGCACATTGAGATAGAACAATTCTTCCCTCTGGCCATCCAATTTTTTGAATCGCATCAAAACAATTATTTGCCATTACTAAAGCTGTTGGATTTGCCAAACCTATGTCTTCAGCAGCCGAAATAATCAATCTTCTTGCTATAAATTTGGGGTCTTCATTGCCTTCTACCATTCTAGCTAACCAATAAACGGCAGCATTTGGGTCACTTCCACGAATTGATTTTATAAAAGCAGATATAATGTCGTAGTGCATTTCTCCTTTTTTATCATACTGTGCTATATTTTGTTGAATAGATTCTTGTACCAGCACATTAGTTATCTCAAATATATTTTCATCAAGATTTAAGACAACTAATTCAAATGCGTTTAATAATTTTCTTGCATCTCCACCAGAAACTCTTAATAAAGCTTCAGTTTCTTTAAGAATTGGTTTTTTGTTTTTAATTGCTGAATCCAATAATGCCAATGCTAAAAACTTTAATAAATCTTCTTTACTATGATTCTTTAGTACAAAAACCTGTGATCTTGATCTAAGAGCTGGGATAACTTCAAAGGATGGATTTTCAGTAGTGGCTCCTATTAAAGTTATTTGTCCTTTTTCTACTGCTGAAAGTAGTGCATCTTGTTGAGATTTGCTGAATCTATGGATTTCGTCAATAAATAGCAAAGTATTTCCTTTGCCAAAAATCCCCTGATTTTTCACATTATTGATAATATTTCTAATGTCTTTTACCCCTGAACTTATAGCGGAAAGCGAGTGAAACGGTCGGTCTAATTCATTTGCAATAATTTCTGCTAATGTTGTCTTTCCAACTCCTGGTGGTCCCCACAAAATCATGGATGGAATTGCACCATTATTTACAGCTTTTCTAATTGGCCCATTTGGCCCAATTAAATGAGTTTGACCAATAAAATTCTTAAAATCTTTGGGTCTTATTCTTTCAGCAAGCGGTATAAGAGGAGCTTCCAATTTTTTTATTATAAATATAATTCAATTTTCATGGTCGAGTGTTTATAAATTCTTCAATTTTTCCAATTTTATAAATTAATTTATTCCATTTTTAATAAAATTATTTAATGCATTTTCATTTTATAGCTATTGGAGGTAGTGCTATGCATAATCTAGCAATAGCACTTTATTTAAAGGGAGAACAGGTAAGTGGTTCTGACGATGAGATTTTTAGCCCTTCCAAAGAAAGATTAAAAAAACATGGTTTGTTGCCAGATAAAATCGGGTGGAATCCAGAATTAATAAACGAACAAGTTGATACCATAATTCTTGGCATGCATGCTAGAATTGACAATCCTGAATTATTAAAGGCAAAAGAATTACAAATCCCAGTTTTTTCTTATCCTGAATTTATTTATGAGCAAACTAAAAATCAGCTAAGGGTAGTAATTGGAGGTAGTCATGGAAAGACCTCTATTACTAGTATGATTCTTCATGTTTTGAATAAAAATAATATTGACCACAACTATATGGTTGGTGCTCAACTTGAGGGTTTTGACTGTATGGTGAAACTATCAGATACTTCTAAAATAGCAATTATAGAAGGAGATGAATATCTTTCTTCCCCAATTGATAGACGTCCAAAATTCCATCTTTATAGACCAAATATTGCTGTAATAAGTGGAATTGCATGGGACCATATAAATGTTTTTCCAACTTTTGAAAACTACATTAAACAGTTTCATATTTTTGCCGAAAGTATTGACAAAGAAGGAACCTTGATTTTTTGTAAAGAAGACAAAAACCTCAATAATATGGTTAATTCAAATTCATATTCATGTCAATTAATACCCTATAACACTCATAATCATCTAATTGAAAAATCCAACACAATTCTTATTGATAAAGACAATATTAGATATCCAATAGAAATTTTTGGAATTCATAATTTACAAAATTTAAAAGCTGCGCAGTTAGTATGTGAGAAGATTGGCGTTGATAAAACAGACTTTTATAATTCTATAGCAGATTTTAAAGGTGCATCTAAAAGAATGGAATTAGTAATGGCCAATAATTATTCTGCATTTTATAAGGATTTTGCACATTCGCCATCCAAGTTAAAAGCAACTACCAACGCATTAAAACATCAGTTCCCAAATAGAACACTAATAGCTTGTATGGAGTTACACACTTTTAGTAGTTTGAATTCAGAGTTTTTAAAACTGTATTTTAAAAGTATGGTTGCAGCTGATGTAGCTTATGTTTATTATAACATTGAAACAATTAAGCATAAAAAACTTGAAAATATTGATGAGAAAGATGTCTATAACGCTTTTGGAACTTCAAATCTGAAAGTTTTTACTTCCTCCAAAGATTTACAAGATCAATTATTTTCTCAAAACTGGGATAATTCTAATCTTTTAATGATGAGTAGTGGGAATTTTGACGGATTAGACTTTGATAATATTGCTAAAAATATCTTTTAATTTTTCTTTTGAAAAAAATGTGTTAAAAGGCTTATAATTAAGGTAGATAACATTCCTAAAAATAAAAAAGAGAACAAACTAATTGGAAAAACTTTTCCTGGTTTTAATAAATCATTGATATTCTCTTGTTGCATTTCTACAAGATCTTCTGCTGATTTTCCACTGTAAAAATCTGGATTGGAATTGATATTCTCTTTAGCTTGACGTAAAGTTTCAGGATTTTCAGAAAGTTCAATCAAAGACTGTTTTTTGTTTTCTAAAAATTCAGGATTGATCCATTTGTGGTAACTGAAGAAATAAAAACTAATTGAAAGAGAGAAAACAATACTAATTAAAATACCTTTTTTTAAATTATCTAATCTAGAAATAGTTGGATTTTGATAATTTACCGCTAATACTATGGCTATAATTAGATTTAGCGAATGAAAAATAAAGCTAACTAAGCTTAATCTAAAGTCAACCTCCATTTTCGATAGATAAACTAATAGTTCAAATACTAGCGAAATTGCAATAGCAATTAAAGAAGTTTTAATGTATTTAAACATTATCCATTCATAGATACTAAGAACTCTTCATTAGATTTCGAAGATCTAAGTCTGTCTTTAACAAATTCCATTGCTTCTACAGGATTCATATCTGCCAAATGTTTTCTAAGTATCCAAACTCTTTGCAAGGTTTCTTTATCCATTAACAAATCTTCTCTTCTTGTTCCTGAAGTTAGGATATCTATAGATGGGAAAATTCGTCTGTTAGATATTTTTCTGTCAAGTTGTAGTTCCATGTTACCAGTACCTTTAAACTCTTCAAATATAACTTCATCCATTTTAGAACCAGTTTCTGTAAGTGCAGTTGCTAAAATTGTTAGAGATCCTCCATTTTCAATTTTTCTAGCTGCTCCAAAAAATCTTTTTGGCTTGTGAAGTGCATTGGCATCAACACCACCAGTTAATACTTTTCCAGAAGCAGGCATTACGGTATTGTAAGCTCTGGCAAGTCTAGTTATAGAATCTAAAAGTATACACACATCATGACCACATTCTACTAATCTTTTTGCTTTTTGTAAAACTATGTTTGCTACTTTAACGTGTCTGTCTGCTGGTTCATCAAATGTAGATGCGATTACCTCTGCTTTTACACTTCTTTGCATATCAGTTACTTCTTCAGGTCTTTCATCAATTAATAAGACCATTAAATAAGTTTCAGGATGATTGGCGGCAATAGCATTTGCTACATCTTTAAGTAATACAGTTTTTCCAGTTTTTGGTTGAGCAACTATCATACCCCTTTGCCCTTTTCCAATTGGAGAAAATAAATCCATAACTCTTGTAGAAATAGATTCTTGACTATGACCAGTTAAATTAAATTTTTCAGATGGGAATAGAGGCGTAAGAGATTCAAAAGGAACTCTGTCTCTTATATACTCAGGATCTCTCCCATTAATTTTATCCACTTCTACAAGCGGGAAGTACCTTTCCCCATATTTAGGTGGCCTTACGACTCCTTTAATAGTGTCTCCAGTTTTGAGTCCAAAAAATTTAACTTGAGATTGAGATACATAAACATCATCTGGTGAGGACAAATAATGGTAATCAGCTGATCTTAAAAAACCGTAGCCATCTTGCATTAGTTCTAATACTCCTTCACTAATAATAATTCCCGCAAAATCATATTCATAATCTTCACGTTTATTATTCCTCTCATTATTCCTATCCTTATTCCTGTCAACTGGCCTGTCGTTAGTTCTATCGTTGTTTCTATCAACTGGCCTATCGTTAGTTCTTTCCTTGTTTTTATCGTTGTTTCTGTCAACTGGCCTATCGTTAGTTCTTTCTTTATTTCTATCGTTATTCCTATTATTAGCGTGTACAGGCTTTTTTCTAGGCTCTTGTGTTCTTTCGGTCTTTTTTTCACTAGTATTAGTGTTACTAGTTTCTGCTTTTGGTGTGACTGGTTCTTTTTTAGTGTTTTCAGGGGACGGTTTAAGAGCTTGTTCGTCAAGTATCTTGTATACTAACTCCTGTTTTTTAAGTTTGTCAGCTTTGGAAATATTTAATTTTTCAGCAATTTCTCTAAGTTCTGTAACTTTTTTATTATTTAATTTTTCAATATCGTACATCTATAAAAGATTAGTTTAAAAGGATAAATTATTTTTTGAATTTTTTCTTAAGAAATAAAAGTGGAATATTGTCGATAGACATGTCAAATATAATAAAGTATCTTATTTAAAAAAATTTTTTGCATTGATCTTAATAACTATTTTTACAATTAAATAATTTATTTAAATCTAATTTCATATATAATATGCTTCAAAGAATTCAAACTATCTATATAATATTGTTCTGTGCTATCTTATTTATAGCCTCGTTTCTTCCATTTGCCTCTATAGTTTTAGATAATCAAACTAGTTTTGAATTATATCCAACAGGTTGGGAAAGTCAGTCATCTTTGGAGGGTTTAAAAGTTTATCCATTTTATTCTGGTTATTTAGTTGCTGTTGCATTTGGTATCTTAATGTTAGTTAATTTTAAGAAAAGACAAAAACAGTTAAGATATGGTACGCTTTCTTATTTTTTTGTTTTAATTACTATTGTATATATGTTTTTAGAAGTTTCAAGTACTCAGGAGATATTATTATCTGATGTCAGCAACTCATTGCAATCAATTAACTATTCCTATAGCATGTATTTATTAGTAGCCTGTTTGCCTTTTATTTTTTTAGCCAATAGAGCCATTAAGAAAGATCAGAAATTAGTTAGTTCTTTGGATAGACTTAGGTAACGCACTTCTTTTTTTCAATTCTATTACTTCCAAATTTTTAATGGTTTCTAAATGGAGTTCAAATCTAATAATTGTTCTTACTTTATGAAATCCTACTATTCCAGCTGCACCTGGATTTATATACAACATATTGAATTTCTTATCATAAATCACTTTACAGATGTGAGAGTGTCCGCAAACAAAAATTGTTGGTTTAAATTTTTCTATTTCCTCTTTACAGTTTTTGTAATAGTTGTAGGGTTTTCCTCCAATGTGAGTCATTAGAACTTTGTGGTTGCCAAACTCTATGTGCTGGTTTAAGGGGAATTCTTGTCTAATTTTATCGTTGTCTATATTTCCATAAACTCCTTTGACAGGGGCAATATTATTAAGTTGGTCTGTAATTTTTAAATCTCCAATATCTCCTGCGTGCCAGATTTCATCACAATTTGAAAAATATTTTTCAAATGAGTCGTCCCAAAAACTATGGGTATCAGAAATAATACCAATTTTCTTCATCAAATTGAATTCTTTGCCTTAGAATAGTTAATTTCAGCTAAATATATAATTTATGAAATCAACATTGTTTAGATGGCTATATTTATTGATATTTTTACCATTTTATAATTGTCTTGGACATAGTAATAATGATTTAAAGAGTTTGGATATGCAAAATGAAAATTTAGATACAATTTATTTTGGTGCTGGTTGTTTTTGGTGTGTTGAGGCAATATTTCAACAAGTAAATGGTGTTGAAAAGGTAATCCCTGGATACTGCGGAGGAGCGATTAAAAACCCAACTTATAATGAAGTTTGTTCTGGAAAGACAGGACATGCTGAGGTTGCAAAAATTGTTTTTAATTCATCAGTAGTTGACTTATCTCATCTTTTAGAAGTTTTTTGGAAAACCCACGACCCTACTACTTTAAATAGACAAGGCAACGATATTGGAACTCAATATAGATCTGCTATTTTTTATGTCAATGAGTCTCAAAAAGAAAAGGTTTTAAAATTTAAGCAAGAATTAATTTCTCAAAATGTGTGGGATCAGCCCGTTGTTACAGAAGTTGAAAAAATCGATATTTTTTATCCTGCTGAAAATTACCATCACAACTATTTTAATAATAATAAGAGCCAAGGCTATTGCCAATTTGTGATTCAGCCTAAAATAGAAAAGTATAAAAAAATATTTGAGAAAGAAAACTCACAGAAATAACAAGTAACTTTACAAAGACATCTTAATTAATCCAATAATTAATTTTTAATGACCAATTTTTCTACAATTAAAAAATCTATTGTCACTGCAGTACTCGAACTATTTGAAGGTGAAAATGTTCAAGATTTAATTGTTATTGAAGACACTAAAAAAGATTTTGAAGGTGATTTAACCCTTGTAGTTTTTTCATTGCTTAAGTTGAGTAAAAAATCTCCTGAACAAACAGCGGAATTAATTGGAAATCGTTTACTTGAAAAACAACCTTATTTTGAAGATTTTAATGTTGTTAAAGGATTCTTAAATCTTAAAATAAAACAAAATTATTGGCTTACTTTTTTTAAAAGTTGGTTAAGTGAAGATGATTATGGATTTGTTTCCAAACCTACTGGAGAACTTTACATGGTCGAATATTCCTCACCTAATACTAATAAGCCTTTACACTTGGGTCATTTAAGAAATATTTTTTTAGGTGACAGTGTAGTATCTCTTTTAAAAGCAGTTGGTCATCAAGTGGTTAAAACCCAAATCATCAATGATAGAGGGATTCATATATGTAAATCCATGGTTGCTTGGCAAAAATATGGAAATGGAGAAACTCCAATATCCAGCAATTTAAAAGGCGATCACTTGGTGGGTAAATACTATGTTATTTTTGATAAAATATATAAGCAAGAAATAAAAGAATTAATAGATGGTGGGTTTTCAGAAAAAGAAGCTAAGGTTAAAGCACCTATCTTTTTAGAAGCTCAGAAAATGCTTCTTTTATGGGAAAATGAAGATTCTAAAGTAAGAGCTTTATGGGAGAAAATGAATCAGTGGGTATATAGTGGTTTTGAAAAAACATACAAGGATTTAAATGTAGAATTTGACCACCTATATTATGAGTCCAACACCTATCATTTGGGGAAGGAAGTTGTTCAAAAAGGGGTTGAAAATGGTGTTTTTTATTCTAGCGAAGACAGTTCAATATGGAGTACTTTTTCTGACAATAATTTAGACGATAAATTATTAGTTCGTTCTGATGGTACGTCAGTATATATGACTCAAGATATTGGGACAGCTGTTCAAAGGTATAAGGATTACCCAAATCTATCGGGAATTATATATACGGTAGGAAATGAACAAAACCATCACTTTAATGTTTTATTTAATATTTTAGAAAAGTTAAATTATTCTTGGGCTTCTAATTGTTTTCATCTTTCATATGGAATGGTAGAGCTTCCTGAAGGTAAAATGAAATCTAGAGAAGGCACAGTGGTAGATGCTGATGAACTATTGAGTTCTGTAATAAATGAAGCAAAATCTTTAACTTCTGAGAGAGGTTTTTTGGAAGAATTGTCTCAGGAAGATATTTTAGATATCTGTAAAAAGATTGGTAATTCTGGACTGAAATATTTTCTCTTAAAAGTTGATCCAAGAAGAAAAATGTCCTTTAACCCTAAAGAAACCATAGATCTTTCTGGACATACAGGTCCTTTTATTCAATATACTTTTGTTAGAATTATGAGTTTATTGAAAAAGTCTGAAGATTTAGATAATGAATTTAATATTGAAGACTTGAAAATAAATTCTAAAGAGCTGGAGGTCTTAAAATTCATTTCAAATTTCCCAGATATTTTGGGACAATCTGCCAAAGAGTTATCTCCTTATTTGTTGGCCAATTATTTATACAGTTTAGTGAAATCTTACAATTCATTTTACCAAGACCATCCAATAATTACAGAAGATAATTACGATTTACGCAACTTTAGAGTACAAATGTCTAAGCTAGTTTCGGAGATTATTGAAAAAGGAATGAATATATTAGGTATTGAAATGCCAGATAGAATGTAAAACTACTTTTTCTTTGAAAAGTTTTTCTTTTCTTTAATTCTAGCAGATTTTCCAGTTCTTTCTCTAAGATAAAACAATCTAGATCTTCTTACAGAACCTTCTTTGTTAACAACAATACTTTCTAAAAATGGAGATCCAAGTGGGAATATTCTTTCAACTCCTGTTCCACCAGACATTTTTCTAATTGTAAAAGTCTCAGTTGACCCAGAACCTCTTCTTTGGATAACAGTCCCTTGAAATGATTGCAATCTTTCCTTGGTACCTTCTTTAATTTTGTAGGTAACAGTTATTTTATCGCCAGAACTAAATGAAGGCCACTGCTTTGATTCGTTAAGTTCATTTGAGATTTCTTTAATTATATCCATTAGTCTTGTTTTAAGGCCCGCAATATTACAAAGAATATTTTATATTCTATTGAAAGAGAACCTATAATTTTAATCCTTTTTATTTTTAGTTAGGTTTGGTCTTCTTTTTTTTGTGTTTTCCATTGCTTTTTCTTCCCTCCATTTTTCAATTGCCTTTAAATCTCCGGAGATTAAGATTTCTGGCACTTCCCAACTCTTAAATTTTGCTGGTCTGGTGTAAACCGGTGGTGCAAGTAAATCATCTTGGAATGAGTCTGTTAAAGCAGATGTTTCATTATTTAAAACACCAGGAATAAGTCGAATTATACTATCACACAGCACTGCCGCAGGTAGCTCTCCACCCGAAAGAACGTAATCTCCAATAGATATTTCTTTAGTAATTAAGTAATCTCTTATTCTTTGGTCTATTCCTTTGTAATGACCACAAAGAATAATTATATTTTTTTTAAGACTAAGTTGGTTTGCATAGCTCTGTTGGAGGTTTTCTCCATCTGGTGTCATAAATATTATTTCGTCGTAATCTCTTTTTCCCTTCAGATCTTCAATACATTTAGAAAATGGTTCAATACCTAGAACCATGCCTGCACCACCACCAAAAGCATAATCGTCTATACTTTTTTGTTTATTATTAGAATAATCTCTTAGATTATGAATTTTAATATCTACTAATTTTTTTTCTTTTGCTCTTTTTAAAATAGAGTCATTAAATGGACTTTCTAGTAGTGAGGGAACTGCTGATATTATATCAATTCGCATAGTTTTTAAGTTAAATTAATTTTAAGCCCATCGTATGCTAAATAGATATTTGGTGGTAATTTTTTTTGAACTTCTTGATGAATGCCCATAAAATGTGATATGTGGGTAAGTATTGCTTTTTTTGGTTTTAATTCATTTATTAAATCAATAGCTTCTTCTAAGTTAAAATGTGACATATGCTCTTTAATCCTTAATGCATTAATGACTAAAATATCTAGGTTTTTTAATTTCTTCCTCTGAGAATCTTCAATTGTTTTTGCATCTGTTATATAGGCAAATCCATCAATTTTAAATCCCAAAACAGGTAGTTTATAGTGCATTACTTCAATAGGTTCAATGTCAATACCATCTATTGTGATATTTTGATTTTTTTTAAGACTATGTCTGTTAATTTTTGGAATTCCAGGATATTGAAATTTAGGATCAAAAATATAATGGAATTCTCTTTTCAATGCTTGAAAAACCTGGTCTGTGCAATATATGTCAATAGGTTTTTTTTGAGAGAAGTTAAAAGGTCTTACGTCGTCAAGACCAGCAACATGATCTTTGTGTTCATGGGTGAATAATACTGCATCTAAAGATTTCACATCATTATCCAACATTTGTTGTCGAAAATCTGGTCCTGTATCGATAACAATAGACTTTCCTTTATAGTATATATGTACTGAACATCTAAGTCTCTTGTCTTTCTTGTTTTTGGATTTACAAACTTTACAGTCACAGCCAATTACTGGCACCCCTTGAGACGTTCCTGATCCAGTAATGGTAATTTGCATATTATTTTCCTTTTAGTACAATAGATCTTATTTTATCTAATGTGTAATCAACTTCTAGAAGAGTATTGTATCTACATAACGAGAATCTTACAGTTTGAAAATTTTCTTGAAAAGGTAGTTCAGCCAACACGTGTGAACCTTTATTAGATCCTGCAGAGCAGGCACTTCCTCCAGAAGCAGCTATTCCAAAAATATCTAAGCTAAATAGTAACATTGAATTACAAATATCTTTAGGGAATCCAACACTTAGAACAGTATATAAGCTTTTATTTGGATCTGTTTCTCCATTGAAAATAATTCTTGAATCTATTTTATGCAATTCTTCTTTCATATAATATTTAAGACCTTTTACATGTTTTTGATGGTTTTCTAAATCTGAAAAAGCCAACTCCATGGCTTTTGCTAAGCCAATAATTCCATACAGGTTTTCAGTTCCTCCTCTGTGGTTTCTTTCTTGAGAACCGCCGGTAATAATTGGGTTTAAATGAAGGTTTTTATTAACGTATAAAAACCCAATTCCTTTTGGTCCGTGAAATTTGTGAGCAGAACAAACTAAAAAGTCAATTTTTAATTTTTTAACATCTAATAAATAATGGCACATTGTTTGAACTGTGTCTGAATGAAAATATACATTTTTATAGTTGCTACACAGCAAAGAAACTTCTTCAATAGGAAGTAATGTGCCAATCTCATTATTTGCATGCATTAAAGAAACCAATGTTTTAACCTCATTTTTTAAAAGCTCTTCTAGTTCGTTAATTGAAGGGTTTCCGTATTCGTCTGTGGTTAAATATACTACTTCAATTTCGTGTGTGTCTTTAAGATTTTCTGCTGTATGAACAACTGCATGGTGTTCAATTTTTGTAGTAATAATTCGTTTTACATTTAAGTCTAAAACAGCACATCTCATGGCCATGTTATCAGCTTCAGTTCCGCCGGATGTGAAAATGATTTCACTATTTTCTGCATGGATATAATCGGCTATTTTCTTTCTACTTATTTCTATAGCATTTTTGGTTTTTCTCCCAAAAGAGTGTGTGCTAGACGGATTTCCAAAATAAGTGGATAGATAAGGTTCAATTTCTGTAATAACTTCTTTAGCAATTGAAGTTGTAGCGGCGTTATCTAAGTAGACTTTCATAATAATAATCAAATATAATTAAATCAAACTTTTTAGTTCTTTAACAAATCGTTCTCCAAGATTATGAGCAGTTTTTTCATTTTCACTTTCTGCATAAATTCTAATAATTGGTTCGGTGTTTGATTTTCTCATGTGGACCCATTCGTTCTCAAACTCTAATTTTAGTCCATCAATTTTATTTTGCTTTACATTCTTGTACTTTTTGGAGATTTTTTCGAGAAGTAAGTCGATATCTGTAGTATCACTTAAAGCTAGTTTGTTTTTACTAATTGTATACTGGGGAAATGAATTTTTGAGTTCACTCATCTTTAATTTCTTATTCGATAAATAGGTTAGAAATAATGCTATTCCAACCAAAGCATCTCTTCCATAATGCAGTTCAGGCAATATAACTCCGCCATTACCTTCTCCTCCAATAACTGCATTTTTAGCTTTCATCATTTCAACAACATTAACTTCTCCAACTGCAGAAGCATAATATTCGCCTCCATTTTTAATTGTTACATCTGCAAGTGCTCTGGTAGAAGACAAATTAGAAACACTGTTTCCAGGTTTTTTATCTGTAATATGATCTGCCACTGCAACAAGAGTATATTCTTCTCCAAATACTTCCCCGTTTTCACACACAAATGCTAAACGGTCCACGTCAGGATCCACCACAATTCCAAGGTCTGCATTTTTCTCTATTACCATATTACTTAGGTCTTCAAGGTGTTCCGGAAGTGGTTCAGGATTATGTGGGAAATCACCATTTGGAGTGCAATATATTTCTGAAATTTGTTTGCATTTTAGTGCTTTTAACAATTTTGGAATTACTATTCCCCCAGTACTATTTACTGCGTCAATTACTACATTTAATTCAGCTTTTTCAATTGCATCAACATCCACATGGTCAAGGTTCAATACTTGGTTTATGTGTTCATCAATGTAATTGTCTTTAAATGTTACTTCTCCAAGATCGTCTACACTGGAAAATGAAAATTCGTTTTTAGCTATGAAATCTAACAACTGTTTTCCATCGTCTGCGTTAATAAATTCTCCTTTATTATTTAGTAATTTAAGAGCATTCCATTGTTTTGGATTATGGCTAGCGGTTAGAATTATTCCTCCATCTGCATTTTCTAATGGAACAGCAATTTCAACAGTTGGAGTAGTAGATAGACCAATATTTACAACATCTATTCCCATTGCTTGAAGAGTGCCAATACAAATGTTTTCCACCATTTTACCGGAAATTCTAGCATCTCTGCCAATAACAATTTTTAGTTTCTTATTAACATGGTTGTTTTTCAACCAAGAACCATAAGCAGAAATTGATTCTACAATATCAATAGGAGTAAGATTCTCATTTGGTTTACCACCAATTGTTCCTCTTATTCCAGAGATAGATTTAATTAAAGTCATAGCAAATAAATATTTAACGCTTCGAAGATAAAATATTGAAACCCTAAATTATCAACTATTTATTAATTTTTTCCACACTTCTAATTATATATTTATGTAGAAGATTTTTTTTGTTTAAAAAAGGGTTGCACATAATTTTCTCATGAAAATTTATAAGGGTATATTTGTTATAAAGTGAAATGATTTTATGCTATTAGATTCTAACCCAGATAATGACGCTGTTGAGAAGGTTGCTCTTTTTGAGTCTATGATGAAAGGGGAAACCTTTGCTTTTTTTGAAGTTGAAGATTTTGAGTTAATAATTGAATACTATTTAGATCTTGATTTTAAAAAGAAGGCCAAAAAAGCTCTTGAAGTTGCTTTGGAACAATATCCTATTGATTTGGCGCTAACCTTGATTAAAATTGAATTTCTTAATTCTGCTCAAAGGTTTGATGAGTCTCTTAAGGCATTAAATGACTTAAATAAATTTCATCCAAATAATATTGACGTTGTTGTCGGACTGGGCAGGTTAAACTCACTTACAGATAATAAAACTGAAGCTTTTAAATATTTAAATCTCGCTTATCAGCTTATATTATTAGATACTTCTTACAACGATCATCTACAAGACTTATCTTATGAATATCAGCAAATTGGTAAATATGATTCTGCAGTAAAAGTTTTAAAACATATTTTAAATCTTAGACCTGAGGATGAAACTGTTATGTTGGAATTAGGGGTTGCCTATCATGAGTCTGGAAAATGTGAAGAGGCAATAAATTATTTTCAAAATATTATAGATGAGAATCCATACAGCCATATAGCTTGGTTCAATCTAGCTACTATTCACAATATTAATGAAGATTGGAAGGAAGCTGTTTTTGGCTACGAAATGTGTTTAGTAATAAATGAAAAATTTACAGCTGCTCATTATGGTAAAGCCAATAGTTTCATTCATTTAAAAGAATATCAAAAAGCAATTGAGTCATTTAACGAGTCCTTTGTTTACGATCGGCCTCATGCATACGCATATTGTAGTATTGGCGAATGTTATGAGAAAATTGGAGATTATTCTAAAGCGCTTATGTTTTATGAGAAAAGTTTAGAAATTGACGATTCTCTTCCTGAATCTTGGCTTGGAATTGGGGTGGTAAGAGATCTAAACAATCAACCGATACAAGCAATTAAGTTTATTAAAAAAGCAATTGATTTAGACTCTGAAAATCCTGATTATTGGTATTTATATGCTGAAATTCTTGCCAAACTAAATAAGAAGACCGAGGCAGAATTGGCATTTAAAAAAGTGATTCAATTAGATCCTAAAAACATAGACGCATGGATAGATTATTCAAATTTTTTGTTTGACAATACTTCAAAGTCCTTGGCTATAAATGAGGTTAAAAAAGCAATAAAATCCAATAATAATCAAATAGACCTAAAACTAAGACTTGTTGCAATGCAAATTTCAACTGGTAATATAAATGAGGCTAAAAATAGCCTGTCTGAAATGCATAATTCAGATCAAAATACTTTTAAAATGTTAATTGATATTTATCCTGAAGTTTTACAAGTAGAAGAAATGAACGAGTTTTTCCAACCATTTAAAGACAATCCCAATAAATGACCTTAAATCATATACCAAAAAGAACTACTGTCCCAAGAGATACGGGGTTAACTATGATGATGGACAAAGGCTTAAGCACCAGAGAAATGGAAGATTTTCTATCTACCTGCTCTAGCTATACAGACATTATAAAATTTGGATTCGGAACTTCAATCGTCTCCAAAAATATCCAAGAAAAAGTTTCTTTAATGAATCAAGTTGGTGTTAAGCCATATTTTGGAGGAACCATGTTTGAATTGTATTATGTAAGAAACCAAGAAGAGGACTATTTTAAAATAGTAGATGACCTCGGTATAGAAACTATTGAGATTTCCGATGGATCAATAATTCTAGAACACGATGAAAAGTGTGAACTAATTTATAAATACTCTAAAAATTATACTGTTTTAAGCGAAGTAGGGTCTAAAGAAGAGGGTATTTTAATTAGCCCTGCAAAATGGATCAAAATGATGTCTGAAGAACTGAAAGCTGGATCATGGAAGGTTATTGCTGAAGGCAGAGAAAGTGGGTCTGTAGGTATTTTTAGACCAAATGGAAAGCCTCATACTATGCTAATTAATAAAATAATTTCTAAAATTGATCCCGATAAAATTTTATGGGAAGCACCTTCCAAAAAACAGCAAACTTGGTTTGTTAATTTATTCGATCAAAATGTTAACTTAGGAAATATATCTCCTATTGATGTTATACCATTAGAAACCCTCAGACAGGGTTTAAGAGGAGATACTTTTTTTAATTTTCTCCCAAAAGATATTATTGATAAAAGAAAACCCAAGTAATTTAATTATTGGTTATGAATTTAAATAGAATTTCTCCAAGTCAGTTGAACTTGCTAGTGAAAGATGAAGCAGATTTCCTTTTGATAGATTTAAGAGAGAATTATGAATTAGAAATTGATGGAAAAATAGATTATTCAATCCATATTCCACTTGAAGAATTAGTAGATAGATTAAATGAGTTACCTAGCGATCGTCCAGTTGTTTTTCATTGTAGTTCAGGAAAAAGATCAGAAAATATTTTGAATTTTTTAATTATAAATGATTTGCACAAGGAAAACTACTTCAATTTAGATGGTGGATATCAAGCTATTACTATTTAATGAAACACTATTTAATTTTACTTTTCAAAGGTTTTGGAATGGGTGCCGCTAATGTTATCCCCGGTGTCTCTGGTGGAACCATAGCTTTAGTTACTGGAATATACGAGCAATTAATAGACTCCTTAAAGTCTTTCAATCTTAAAGCAGTTAAGCTTTTAATTTCGGGAGAATTTAAGCGTTTTATTGAACATACTCAACTCAAGTTTTTAATTTCAGTTTTTTCTGGAACAGCTTTAAGTATTGTAAGTCTTGCAAAACTTCTTGAGTACTTCTTTTCAAAAAATGAAAAACTTGTTTGGTCCTTCTTTTTTGGATTAATTATTGCATCCATATATTATGTAGGGAAAATGGTGAGGACTTGGAATATGTCTTCTTTTATATCCCTAGTTTTAGGTATTTTTTTTGCAGCATCTTTGGCATTTTTGAAACCTGTTAGCCAAGACGAATCCTTTTACTATCTTTTTTTATGTGGAATAGTTTCTGTTGCCAGTAT
>CAJIYZ010000051.1 GCA_905181675.1 Bacteroidetes bacterium MED-G20 | reverse complement strand
ATCAACACCACTACAAGTTATTTTGCAGCTTACCAAGAATTAGCTCCAGGAAATATGGGAGCAGCCAACAATACATTTGGCGGTGGTGGGTACTATAATTTCTTTACCGACGGACTATTATTTGATGTTTTCGCCGATCTTACCATAGACTCCGTAACCATATATCCATCTGATACTGGAACTGTTGGAATTATTATCCAAAGTGTTTTAGGTAGTACTATTTATAACGGGACTTACACTATAACAGCTCCTGTAAACACAATTACTGGACATAAAGTGCCAATTGGAGTTAATATTCCAGCTGGTCTTGGATATGGAATGTATATTTCTGCTATTAGCCCAGGTACGCTTTCTCTTTATAGAAACACTACCAACGCTTCCTATCCGTATGACTATGGAAGTGTAGCTTCAATTACCCAATCTTCCACTGGCTCTACGGATTTTTATTTCTTCTTTTACAACTGGGATATCTCCACTATTAGCTGTTACAGTGATATGCAAGAAGCTGTAGCATATGTAGATCCTTGTGTAAATATTGAAGAAAACAATGTGACTGAATTTACCATATCTCCAAATCCTAACAATGGATCATTTGAAATTTATATGCCTAATATAACTTATAAAACAGCTATTGAAATATTAGACCTAAACGGAAAAACAATCTATAAAAACACTATCAATAATAAAAACCAAAAAGTTAATATCGAAAATATTAGCAGAGGTGTTTATATTATCACAGCCAACCAAAATGGAAATGTTAAAACTGAAAAATTGATAATAAACTAGTTTAGAATTTATTAACGAAGAAAAGGATTAAAACTTTTCTCCTTTTTTATTGTTGTTTCATTTCCGTGACCACAATAAACTAAAGTCTCTTCTGGTAGTTGAAAAATTTCATTTTTAATAGAGTTTATAAGTTGTTGGTGATTACCACCTGGAAGATCGGTTCGCCCTATACTGTTTTCAAATAAACAGTCACCATTGATTAAAAAATTATTCTCTTGACTATAAAATGCCACATGCCCAGGCGAATGTCCAGGAACAAATAATATTTTAAACTTTATTCCATCTATATGAACTAGCTTATCCAATTCAAGGTAATTTGGAGAGGGATTGGGGCTAAAAGTAATTGGAATACCGTATACTTCACATACTTTTTCATAAGATTGATAGGTGTCCAAGTCCTCTTTATTAATCCATAAATCTATATTGTATTTATCTGCTAGGTAGGCTGTTCCAAACATATGATCTAAATGGCTATGAGTATGAAGAATAGATTTTAATTTTAAATTGTTTTTCACAATATAACTTTCTAATTCTTTTTGTTCGGCTTTATGGTAACATCCAGGATCTATAACCACAGAATTATTTAAATTGTCCGAAACTATATAAGTATTTTCCGAGAATGGATTGAAAGTGAATTTTTTTACTTTAAGCATTTTTAGGTTTTAAAATCAAAATTAAACTATGGCATGAAATTAGCTATCTTTGAATTGGAAAAATTGAGAAAGTTTTTAGTCATATTATTAATAATTAGTAGTTATTCTGTTTTTTCACAGTATTATACAGGATCTAATATTCCTTTTGGTCAAAACAGGGTTCAGTACAACTCTTTTTTTTGGCAGTCCTTTGAGTTTGAAAGATCTAAGGTGTATTTCTCTAAAGGTGGAAGAGAGCACGCAAAATTTGCAGCAAAGACAGCATATGAATATCAAAAAGAGCTAGAAAAATTTATAGACTTTTCAATTGAAGAAAAAATTCATCTTATCATTTATAATAGTCAAAGTAAATTTAGACAAAGCAACATTGGTTTAAATAATGAAATTTCATCAAATATTGGAGGAACTTCAAATATAGAAGGTCAAAAAATATTTTTGTACTTCAATGGAAATCATGTAGATTTTAAAAATCAAATTAAACGTGGAGTTGCAGAAATATTGGTCAATAAGATTCTTTACGGAACTGATTGGAAGCAGACAGTTAAAAACACCACATTTATAAATCTGCCTTCGTGGTTTAAAGAAGGTTTAGTCAATTATCTTTCTCAAGATTGGAACACAAAATTAGATTCTAAACTAAAAGACTTAATTCTCAGTGGAAAAACTAAGAGTTTCCAATCACTTACCAAACTAGAGTCTAGATTATATGGACATGGACTGTGGAGATATATTGACATAGTTTTTGGGAAAAATATGATTCCAAATTTGATGTATATGATGAAGGTTAGCAAAAGTGTAGAAAGTGGATTTATTTATGTTCTGGGGGTTTCCTCTGAAATGATTCAGCAGGATTTCTTAGATCATTTTAGAATTCAGTATTCAAACGATGTGGTTAATTGTATTACCCCCAATGAAAACAAACTAAATATAAAAACTAAAAAAGACAGAACCGTAAGACAAATAAGAATTAATTCTGATGGTTCAAAAATTGCTTTTTCAGAACATTATCTGGGGCAATATAAAGTGAAAGTATTTGATGTTAAAAAAAATAAAATAGAAACTATAATTAAAGGAGATTATAAATTAAATAGAATTCCAGACTTGTCATATCCTATTTTAGACTGGCATCCAAATGGTAAAGTATTGGCAATATTTGAAGAAAGAAAAGGTGGTATAACTCTAAATCTTTACGACATTTTAAACAAAAAGAAAAATATAAAATATTTATTAGGATTGGAAAAAATCTTGAGTGCTTCATATAATAAAAAAGGTGCAAAGTTAGTGTTGTCTGCAGTTAAGGACAGCTATTCAGATCTGTTTGAATATACTGTTTTGGGAAATAACCACAAACAACTGACCAATGACATTTACGACGATCTAGATGCTAAATATGTGCCAAACTCAGACCAAATAATCTTTAGTTCTAACAGGCCATACTCTAATAATAAATCAAATTTATTTAGAAATAATTTTGATTTATTTAAAATAAGTACTGTCAATCAAAAAATTACTCGATTAACAAACACAGATAATTTTAACGAAATACAACCTCAACCAACCACCAAATACGACTATAATTTTTTATGCGATGAAAATGGGATATACAATCATTATCAAACAATACTAGACAGCACTATAAGTCATATTGATACAATGATACACTATCGTTACATAAGCAGTACCCACCAATTATCCCACTTTAGTAGAAATTCTTTAGAAATAGATTTTAGTTCTAAAACATCTAAGTACAGTTTATTGTACTTTAAAAATAACAATTATCAATTTTACTTAGGCGACAAAAAAAACTACACTATGTTTGAAAATAAGTCTTCTAGTACTTACTTCAAAACTATCAACACCAAAAATTTATCTTCAAATGACAAGGTAAAATCAGTTAACGATGAAGAAAAAGTCAATATTTATAATTATAGATTTGAGGATGAAAAAAAACAACTTTTAGAGTCTAAGGATTTTAAAAAAACTGAATCTGTGAGAAATAATAAAATTAAGTTGCCTACTCAAAAAGTATACAATATTAATTTTACTATTGGTGAATTTATAATGCAATTAAACCCAACATTCAATAATCAAGCCTACCAGAGATACAGTAGTTCTGGGTTTAAAAATGCAGGATTTGATGGTTTTACATTAGTTCAAGCAAAAGATGTCTTCGAAGATTATAAAATAAGTGGCGGACTAAAAGGGCCTGTACAAATAAATAACATTGGGTTAATTGCCATCTATGAAAACTTGAAAAACAGAATTGATCAAAGAACACAAGTCTCTAGACAATCATTTGAAGACGTATTTAGTGATGAGATTATAAAAAAAACTGTTGTTAATGATATAAAACATCAGTTCTCTTATCCATTTAATGAGGTAAGTAGTTTAAGGCTGACCACTAATGTAAGATTTGACAAAGTAACTACTTTAAGTAATTCACCAACAACCTTAAAAACACCAAATGATAATTTTATACTTTTTGGAGGTCTTTTAGAGTATGTATTTGATATTACAAGACCAATATCTTTAAATGTTAATAATGGTTTAAAATTCAAAACATGGGTGGAAGGATATAATGAATTATTAAATCCCAATACTGATTTTTTTGTCCTCGGACTCGACTTTAGAAATTATCAAAAAATTCATAGAAATATTGTTTTTGCATCAAGAATAGCAGCAAGCACCTCACTAGGTTCTCAAAGACTTCTTTATTATTTAGGTGGTGTTGATGGATATCTTTGGGCTAATTTCGACCCTACTATTCTTCCAGACCCTAACTTAAATTTTCAATTCCAAACAATTGCTTCTCCTGTAAGAGGTTTTTACCAAAACGCTAGAAATGGAAATTCCTTTATTGCTATAAGTAATGAGATAAGGATTCCGCTATTTAGTTATTTTTCAAAAAAACCTTTGAGTTCAGACTTTTTAGAAAATTTCATGGTAATTGGATTTGGAGACATTGGATCTGCATGGACAGGAAAAACTCCTTATTCAATAGAAAATTCATTTAATAGCTCGATTATAAATGGACACAACTACACAATAAATATTAAAAGTCAAAAGGAACCAATAATTTACAGCTATGGTTTTGGTTTAAGATCAAGAATTTTTGGCTATTACCTAAGGTTAGATTGGGGATATGGTATTGATGATAAAGTTCTAATGCCTTCAATTAAACAATTATCTTTATCATTAGACTTTTAAGAAAATTATGGATTTAACAACATTTATTACTTTGTCTCTAATTGGTCTAACAGCTGGTATTGCAAGTGGATACATTGGGATTGGTGGCGGTATTATAATAATACCTGCATTAATTTATTTTTTAAAACTAGATCAATATCAAGCTCAAGGCGTATCTCTTGCATTAATGTTACCTCCAATAGGTATATTGGCTTTTTACAACTATTATCAAACTGGTGCATTTAATATGGTTATTGAAAATGTTGACTATAAAAATTTGTTAATTTATTATTCTTTAATTATGGCAGTTTTTTTCATTTTTGGAGGATGGATTGGGTCAAAATTGACATTTAATACTCCTGTTCATATAGTACAATTAATTTTTGGAGTTTTTATGCTCTATGCCTCTGTTAAAATGATCATAAGTGGAGTACAGCATTATATAAAATGATAGAGAAGGTAAAAAATATTGCAAAAAAACATGTCTTAGAAGTTGTAAATATTAGAAAACACCTTCATGCAAATCCAGAGCTTTCTTTCAAAGAATATGAAACTTCTAAATTCATTCAATCTGTATTAAAAAAACACGACATACCATTTACTTCAGGTCATGTTGAAACTGGAATAATTGCAACCATTAAAGGAAGAAATCCTGATGAAAAAGAAATATTATTGCGCGCTGATATGGATGCTTTACCAATTACAGAAGATAATAATATAGATTATAAGTCTAAAAATAAAGGTGTTATGCATGCATGTGGACACGATGTCCATAGTGCATCGTTAATTGGAACTGCTTTAATCCTAAATGAATTAAAAGAAGATTTTAATGGTACAATAAAGTTTGTCTTTCAACCTGGCGAGGAAAAACTTCCTGGAGGTGCTAAATTAATGATAGAAGATGGCCTGTTGAATAACAAACCTCATGCCTGTATTGCGCAACATGTTTATCCGGATTTACCTGTTGGAAAAGTAGGATTTAGACCAGGGTTATACATGGCTTCGGCAGATGAAATTTACATAACTGTAAAAGGCAAAGGTGGACATGCGGCACTTCCACATCTTTTAAATGATCCTATTTTAATGACAGCACAAATTATTACAAGTCTTCAGCAAATAGTAAGTAGAAGTAACCAACCAAATAATCCATCTGTGCTTTCCTTTGGCTATATTAATGCACCTGGAGAAACTAATATTATCCCAGACACAGTTCTAATAAAGGGTACTTTTAGAACATTTGATGAAAAATGGAGGTTTTTAGCTCATGAAAAAATGAAGAAAATTGCAAGTGGAATTTGTGAAAGTGAGGGCGGCTCTTGTGATTTTGATATTAAAGTTGGTTATCCTTTTTTAGTCAATGATGTAGAAATAACAAAAACTGCTATTAATGCAGCAGAAAAGTATTTAGGGAAAAAAAATGTAATAAATCTAGATTTAAGAATGACATCTGAAGATTTTGCATATATAAGCCAGTCCTCCCCTTCTTGCTTCTACAGAATAGGAACTAGTGATGGAAAAACTAGTAAAAGATTACATACTTCAAAATTTGATATTGACGAAAAAGCATTTTCCATATCCTCGGGTCTAATGGCCTATATTGCCCTCGAGCAAATTAGTAAATAATATAAATAAACTTAGTCATTTAATAGGTTTAAATTCTTTATCTTAGAGTATTAAGAATTCGTGAAATGAACATTGTAAAAACTGATTTAAAACAGTCACTATTAAAATACTTTGGATTTGATTCTTTTAAGGGAGAACAAGAAAAGGTTATCTCCAGTCTTCTTTCTGGTAAAAACACCTTTGTTATAATGCCTACTGGTGGTGGGAAGTCTCTTTGTTATCAGCTTCCTGCATTAATGTGTGAAGGCACTTCTATAGTAGTTTCACCTTTAATTGCCTTGATGAAAAACCAGGTTGATGCTATTAGGCAAGTTAGTGACAATGATGGGGTAGCTCATTTTTTAAATTCATCGTTGAATAAAGGTGAAATAACCAAAGTTAAAAATGATGTAATTTCCGGAGTAACTAAACTGTTGTATGTTGCTCCTGAGTCTTTAACTAAAAAGGAAAACATTGACTTTTTAAAAAAAATAACTATCTCATTTTTCGCAATTGATGAAGCGCATTGTATTTCTGAATGGGGCCACGATTTTAGACCAGAATATAGAAGACTAAAACCTATTATAAAGTCAATAGACGATGTTCCAATTATTGCTCTTACAGCAACTGCTACTCCTAAAGTGCAAAGTGATATTCAAAAAAACTTAGAAATGACAGATGCTACTGTTTTTAAAGCATCGTTTAACAGAGATAACTTATTCTACGAAGTAAAACCTAAGAAAAATGTTCAAAAGGAAATTATTAGGTTTATAAAAACTAGAATTGGAAAGTCAGGTATAATTTACTGTCTAAGCAGAAAAAAAGTAGAGGAAATTGCGCAACTATTACAAGTAAATGGAATGTCTGCATTGCCATATCATGCTGGCCTAGACCCAAATAAAAGAGCAAGACATCAAGATATGTTTTTGATGGAAGAGTGCGATATAATTGTTGCAACCATTGCTTTTGGAATGGGGATTGACAAACCAGACGTAAGATTTGTTATTCATCACGATATTCCTAAATCGTTGGAAAGTTATTACCAAGAAACCGGAAGAGCTGGTAGAGATGGAGGGGAAGGACATTGTCTGGCTTTCTACAGCTATAAAGACATTGAAAAATTAGAAAACTTTCTACATGGAAAACCACTAGCAGAACAAGAAGTTGGGCACCAACTGCTCCAAGAAGTTGTAGCATACTCCGAGACAAGCATTAATCGAAGAAAATTTCTTCTCCACTATTTTGGAGAGGATTTTGACGACATCAATGGACCAGGAGCAAGTATGTGCGATAATTCTCAAAATCCAAAAGAAAAAATTAGGGGCAAAGAATATGTTAAACTGGCTCTGGATTGTGTGAAATCTGTCAATGGAAAGCACAAAGTAAAATATTTTGCAAATATATTAGTTGGTAAAAATAATGCAGAAATCAAAACATATAAAGGCAATGAATCTCCCTTCTTTAATAGCGGAGGCGAAGAAGACGAGCATTTCTGGCATGCAGTTTTTAGACAAATCGTAGTTCTTGGTTTTGTCAGAAAAGAAATTGAGTCCTATGGAACATTAATATTAACTGAAAAAGGAAAGGATTTTATTAACAACCCTAAAGAAATTGATCTAATTAAAGAACATGACTTTAGTGACACGGATGATAAAGACATAATTCTAAATCAAAAGGGAGGTGGAGGAGCTTTAGATGAAAAGCTATTTAAAATGCTTAAGGACCTTAGAAAAAGTATTGCTGTTAAAAAAAGTATTCCCCCATTTGTGATTTTTCAAGACCCCTCTATTGAAGAAATGACTATGCAATATCCAATAAACATTGAAGAACTTCAGAAAATAAGTGGTGTTGGAATTGGGAAAGCCCAAAGATATGGAACACCTTTTATAGAACTTATTACAAAATATGTGGAAGAGAACAACATAGAGAGAGTTCAAGATTTCATCATGAAAAGTATTGTAAATAAAAGTGGTAAAAAGGTAAATATCATAACAAATATTGACCGTAAACTTCCTCTTGAGGATATTGCTAAAAGTCAAAATAAAAAGATTGAAGAACTTATTTTAGAAATTGAAAATATTGTTTCTTCCGGGACTAAAATTAATATAGATTATTATCTCAATAATATAATTGATGAAGATGCTCAAAAAGAAATTTACGATTACTTTTTGGAAGATGCTGAATCAGATGATATTAGCGAAGCTTATAAAGAGTTTGATGGTGACTATAGTGAGGATGAACTGAGACTTATGAAAATTAAGTTTATGAGCGAAATGGCTAATTAAATATTTTTAATTTATATCTTTTTTCAAAGCCTGGTATTCCAGCTATACCACCAGAATGTAAAGCAATAATTTTTTTATTTTTCAACTTATTGTTATTTTTTAGTTGATCTACTAATCCATAAAACATCTTTCCTGAATAAATGGGATCTGTTATAAGACCTGTGATTTGGTGAAATTCACGCATAAACATTATTAGTTCCTTATTGTATTTTGCGTAACCGCCAAGGTGATAATCATGGCTTAAAATCCAATTTTTTGACAATGGTTTTTTAAATTCAAGTTCAAATTTTTCAGAAATATTTTCTCCAATTTTAGTTGCTCCCTTGAGAACTACTATACCAAAACAAGATTGAGATTTATTTAATGAGGAAACTATACCAGAAAAAGTTGCTCCTGTACCCACTTCACAAAAAATGTAATCAAAATCGTACTGAATTTCATTCACTATTTTTTGACAACCTTTTATTCCCTGTAAGTTTGATCCACCTTCTGGAATGAAAAAAAAATCTTTAAAATTAGTAGCGCAAAACTTTTTTATCCATTTTGGATCTTTATAATCGTTTCTGTTAATATATTCAATAGTTGCTCCATAAGAATGGCATTTCGTTAATATATCGTTCAAAGGCTTAGCTTGCTCTCCCCTAACAAGAAGAACACATTTAATAGAATTGACCTTGCATATATAAGAAAGAGCTAAAATATGCGAGGAATAAGCACCTCCCATAGTTACAATTCCTTTTTTAGAAATGGAATTAAAGTATTTTAAATTGTATTTTAATTTTCTCCATTTATTACCAGAAATAATAGGGTGAATTAAATCATCTCTTTTTACATAAACTTGATTTTTAATTCCGTAGTAGGAGAGATCTAATTTCTGTAATGGAGAATTATTAAAACTCATGAGATTTAAGGATGTGCCACATGAATAATTTCTAAAACCGTTCTAAAAGCAACACTTTTATTTCCATATTGATCTTGGTATTTTTTTTGAAGTAGGGGTGCATATTTTGATTGATACAAGTTATAATCTTCCCAAGATTTTAATAAGTACTGGATACTGTAGGATGCTCCACCATCTTCCTCAGCGTGAATTTTAGCAATCTTATTCTCAATAAATAAGCCAGTAGACAAAACATCAGTGATGTGAATATTTTTCATCCATATAAGCCACTCTGAGTGAATATCATAGTCAATACTTACTGTAATATTATATAAAATCATCCTGAATCTTTCTCTATTTTCTCATTAGTATTTCCTGCCAATTTCCTGAATCTTTTTCTAGACTCAGCAGCATATAAACTGCCTTTATGTTCAAAAAGAATGGTCTTGAAATATTTTTTTGCCTGGTCAAAATCTTTGATTTTTTCTTGATAAATAGAGGCTATTAAAAACAAAGAATTGTCTAACAAAATAGAATTAGGATATTTGTCAACAAGGAATTTAAAGTGTTCAATAGCTTTTTGATAGTTGTGTTGCTTTAAATCAATTTTAGCTTTTCTAAATATTATTTCATCATTTAAAGAATGGTTCTTGAAATTATTAAGTATGGAATCGTATAAAGTATTGGCTTTAGTAAATTGCTGTTGAAATGAGAGCATATCTGCATAGGAAAATAATTTCATGGCAACTTCTGAAGTATCCATGTTGTAATTGTCTGTAATTAATACAGAAAGCTCTAAGGCGTCATTGGCTATCAATTTTGAGGTAGATGCTTTCAATACTTTTAGCTGTGCTTGGCACCAGTCGTATTCTCCAGAGAAATAATATACCTGAGCATTTTTAAATTTTGCTAAATGACCTAATTGATCGTCTTTAAATTGTTTTTCAATTTGTAAATACATTAACGATGCTTCCCAGATATTATCTTCTAAGACAAGAATGTCAGCTAGTTTTAATTTTGCATTTGCTTTTTGTTTCTCCTTTAGTCTAGGGATTTGAATTGCAATATTTAGATGTTCTTTTGCGGAACTAACATCACTTAAATAAAAGGCCTCTATATCAGAGAGATCCAAGAGCAAATTGTATTTTCTAAAATTATTATTGTAAACATTTTTAGAATTATTTAGCTGAGACAAGATTAAAAGATAATTAGCTTTTAGCTCTTTTAATTCTTTGGGAATAATTTTATTTCCATAAAGAATCTTACTTTTTAATGCCAATAGTTTTTTGTTTTTAGCTTCAAATTTAAATTCCAATGAGTTACTTTTTGAAACTACATCTTCATAGCATTTTATGGCAACAATAAAATCTTGATTATTAAGAGCTGTATTGCCTAGTTCAAGAAGTTTCTCTCCGTTTTTATTTAATTTTTTATCCAATGCTTTTATTTGAGTATAAGCATTTTCATAATCGTTATTAAGCATATAAAACCAAGCAAGTAGTTCGATATAAACTATATTATTGGGAGATGCTTGAATTTTTTGAAGGATGGTTTGTCTTAATATCTCTTTTTCCTTTAAATTATTTTGAAAATCGATGCTATTTACTATTCCGTTCTGTACATTTCTAAGGAAATTACTATTGAAATCTAACATCTCAAAAAAAGTATTGATCATTTCATTAGTTTGACCATTCTTATTGTAAATAAGTGCAATCTTAGAGTGAAAGGCAAATGGGTTTTTGAAACTTTTAGACTCGAAATTTAAATACACTTCAAGAGCCTTTTCCGAATTTCCTATTTTCTCAAATGCCAATCCTAAATCAAAAGCATCGTCATAAGACGTTTCTTTATTAATTTGTTCAATAGCTTTTTTAAAAACTTGAATCTTCTTGTCAGCTCTATCTTCTAGGCCATAAACAACTCCTAAATCAACTAAAAATTTTAGCTTTTTTGGGTGCTCTTTTATAAGGATTTTAGATAATTTCTCCGCTTCTTTGAGTTTATTAAGATCTATAAAAGCCGATTTATAATTTTCGTATATTTTTAGTCTATACTCAGATTCTTTAAATATTTTCTCATAATACAATACTGCTTTTTCGTAATCATTATCTAAGTAATATTTTTTAGCTAATTGCAAATCAAGATTAGAAACCTGAGAGAAAAAACTTAAGGAAAATATATTTGAAAATAATACTACAAAAAGGTATTTAAATCTCATTTTTTGAACATTCTTTTTCTGCGTAATCTCTTATTGGCAAGTATAAACTATCGTTAGTTGATGTCACAAACTCATATAAGTTAAGAATGTCTAGAAGGTCATCAGAAATTTTCTGAACATTTTTTTCTTCCATTTGAAGATAATAGGATATTGAATCTTTAGGAATTAAATTATTTGAGAGATCTAATTTGAACAACTTGAGTTGACTTAATTGAGACTCTAGATTTTTTTTTGTCAAATTATAATTACTTAAAAAAGTAGGACAGGCTCTCTTAAGACCTTTGTAATTATTCATTCTCCTAGCAAACTCATTTTCTATAGAATTAACACACTTCTTAACTAGTTCAATATTTTTTTTGTACTTAGTAAAAGCATCTTGAACATTCATAGGATTGATTTCATTCATGCTTTTCTCAAGAATCAATGATTTTGACAATATCGAATTAGCTTGTTTCTCATCATTGTTAGAGCAACTAGCCAATACTGAAAAAACAAAAATAAATCTAAGATATTTCATATAACTCATATTGAATCAAAGCCGGTGTAAGTTCTTAATACTTCTGGAACATTAATTCCATCTTTATTCTGATTTATTTCAAGTAAAGATGCCATAATTCTTGGAAGTGCTAATGCGCTTCCATTTAGGGTATGGGCCAAGTCAATCTTTCTATTTTGGGTTCTGTATCTCAATTTTAATCTATTAGACTGGAAAGTTTCAAAATTAGAAATTGAGCTAACCTCTAGCCATTTTTCTTGCCCTACAGAATAGGTTTCTAAGTCATAAGTTAAAGCAGCAGTAAATCCTAAGTCTCCACCACAAAGTTTTAGTTTTCTATATGGCAACTCTAATTTCTTTATTAGACTCTCTACATACTTAACCATTTGATCTAAAGTTTGATGACTTTCAGAAGGTTTTGTTATTTGAACTATCTCTACTTTGTCAAACTGGTGCAATCGGTTTAAACCTCTTACATCTTTCCCATAAGAGCCAGCTTCTCTTCTAAAACACGGAGTATAACCAACGTGTTTTATTGGCAAATCTTTTTCTTCAACAATTACATCTCTGTAGATATTGGTAATTGGCACTTCCCCTGTAGGTATTAAATATAAATCATCTACAGAAACATGGTACATTTGACCTTCTTTATCTGGTAGTTGACCTGTTCCATAGCCAGAAGATTCATTAACAAGATGAGGGAGAGAAAGTTCTTGGTAACCACTTTTATTTCCTTCATTTAAAAAGAATTGAATTAATGCTCTTTGTAAAATAGCTCCTTTGCCTTTATATATAGGAAATCCAGCACCTGTTACTTTAACACCAAGTTCAAAGTCAATTAAATCGTATTTTTGACATAAGTCCCAGTGTGGAAGAAAGCTTTCGCTTTTCAAACTATCTATTGGAGAAGAGAAAATTATTTCATTGTCATTTTCTGATTTACCAGGAGGGACTAATTGGTTTGGAACATTGGGTATTTGATAGAGTAGGTCAATAATAGATTTATCTAATTCATCAAAACTTAATTTTAATTTTTTTATATTTTCTTTTAAAAGTGTTGTTTCCTGTTTTAGGTTATTTGCTTTTTCAATGTTTCCATTTTTAAATTGCTCACCAATCTGAGATGACAAAACATTCATATGTGCAGACAACTCATCTAAATTCTTTTGAGTATCTCTTTTTTTTAGATCAAGATCGTAAATGTTATTTATTTGATCTGAAACATTTACTTTTCTGATTTCTAAAATATTTTTAATTATAGAATCTTTATGAGTTCTAATTTTTTGAATCTGCAACATTATAGAAAGTTATTTGTGGTAAAAATATCAAAATTTAAAGATGAAGAAAAAAGGTATAAAAAAAGCGCCAATTAAGCGCTTTTAAAAAAATAATTCAGTACTTAAAACTCAATTTTCTAATTGTGTAACTGAAACATAAGATTTGTTTTTTGCTTTTTTTCTAAACTCTACAATTCCATCTTTAAGAGCAAATAATGTATGGTCTTTCCCAATCCCTACATTCACTCCAGGATTGTGCTTTGTTCCTCTTTGTCTAACAATTATATTCCCAGCAATTGCTAGTTGACCGCCAAAAATCTTAACACCAAGACGTTTTGATTCTGATTCTCTTCCGTTATTTGAGCTTCCAGCTCCTTTTTTATGTGCCATAATGAATGAATTAAAAAATTAACTTTCTTTTTTTGTTTTAGAAGCAACAGCTGTTTTAGACTTAACTACTGCTTTTTTTGGGGCTGCTTTTTTTGGAGCTGCCTTTACAGGATTCGCCATTGTAGGAGTCGCCTTTTTAGTTTCTACTTTAGTCTCAGACTTAGGAGCCGCTTTTTTAGTAGCTGCTTTTTTTCCAATTTCTTGCACTGTTATCTCAGTTAATCTTTGTCTATGACCATTTTTAACTTTATAACCTTTTCTTCTTTTCTTTTTAAAGACAATAACTTTATCGCCTAAAAGATGTTGTTCAATTTTTGCTGTTACTTGAACTCCGTTTACAGCTGGGGCGCCTACTGATACTTTGCCCTTATCATCTAGTAAGAGAACATTTTCAAAAGTAACTTTTGATCCTGGTTTTCCTTCTAGTTGATGGACGAAATACTTTTGGTCTTTTTCAACTTTGAATTGTTGCCCTGCTATTTCTACAATCGCATACATGGATTAATAATTTAATTTGTTTACTTATTTAAGGGTGGCAAATGTAACTACTTTTATTTACTTCTCACAATTTGAACTTAATAAATACAGCCCAATTGCTCAGATAGTGGCTATATGTTTGGTAAATTTAGGGGATTTTGAATTATAACACTAACCTAAACTATATTTAAAAGCTAAATAATGAAAGATGAGCTGCCAAAGAAATATTACGAGAAGTTAGAATTAAATGAATTTAAATTAAACTCACTTTTAGAAATAACAAAAGCTATAAATAACAATTTGTCAATAGACAATATATTAAAGATTTTTGAATACATTCTAAGAGAACAATTAGGAATTAGTAAGTTAATTTTATATGCCAATAATAGTGAAAAATGGAATTGTATTCTTCATTTTGGAGGGAGAGGACTTAATAAAAAGATAAATGTTGAACAAGAGCTCACTCATATTAAAGACATAACAGTAATAGAATCCTCTTCAATTAAAACACTTAATTCTTTCGACATTGTTATTCCAATTTTTCATAAAAAAACAGCACTTGCCTACTTGCTAATAGGAGATTTAGAGGACGATATTATTGCAATTAGTCCCGGAATTAAGCACATGCCATTTATTCAGACTTTAGCTAGTATAATAGTTGTAGCTATTGAAAATAAAAGATACTCCAAGGAACTCCTTGAGCAAGAAGTAAATAAAAAAGAAATGGAACTTGCTGCAGAAATGCAAAAATTACTTTTCCCAATTAATCTTCCAAATGACAATTCTCTTGATGTTGCAGCAAGATATGAATCCAAACATTTAGTTGGAGGAGATTATTATGACTTTATATTTCTCAATGAAAATGAATGCTTTCTATGTATAGCAGATGTTTCCGGAAAAGGAATGTCTGCAGCTTTACTAATGAGCCATTTTCAAGCAAAGCTTCATGCCAATATTAAATACAATTATAAAAACAAAACCCTTAAGAACCTTATTGAAGATTTAAATCAGGATGTAAATAATGCTGCAAAAGGAGAAAAATTTATTACATTTTTTGCAGGTCACTACAATAAAAAGAATAAAACGCTTCAATATATAAATGCTGGTCACAATTATCCAGTACTGATTAATAAAACTAAAACTACTTTCTTAAATAAAGGATGTATTGGTCTTGGAATGTTAGATGAAATACCGAAAATAGAAGTTAATAAAATACAATTTCATGAAGATACTGTTCTAGTCTGCTACACTGATGGGTTAGTAGAGCTTGAAAACAATAATGGAGTACCATTTGAAACAGAAAATCTAATTGAGGTAGTTGAAAATAATTTCAATTTAAATATGACCGAGTTGGATCAAAAAATATTTGACAAACTAGAGGATTTTAAAGGCGATCAAGAGATACTAGACGATACTGCGGTAATGAGTTGCAAATTTTACATCTAGTTAACCAAGCATTTTTATAGCTCTTTTTAAGGATTCTATGAAGAAATCTATTTCACTTTTTTTATTGTAAAAAGCAAAACTAGCTCTAGCAGTCCCAGGAATATTAAAAAACTTCATAAGTGGTTGAGTGCAATGGTGTCCTGTTCTAATCGCAATCCCTAGTTGGTCTAGCAAAGTGCCAATATCAAATGGATGAATACCATCTACTGTAAATGAGATGACACTAGCTTTATTTTGAGCAGTACCAATAATATTTATTTTATTAATTTTAGAAATAGATTCTTGGGCATATTTCAATAATTGATCTTCTATTTCTGACACCTTTTGTATTCCTATGCTATTTATATAGTTCAATGCGGTCTTTAACCCGATTACACCTGCAATATTTGGGGTGCCTGCTTCAAATTTATGAGGATAAGTATTGTAAGTCGTTTTCTCAAAAGAAACTTCCTTGATCATATCACCACCACCTTGATAGGGCTTCATTTCGTCAAATCTTTCTTTTTTAACATATAGAATGCCCACGCCAGTTGGAGCGAAAATTTTATGACCACTAAAGACCAAAAAGTCACAATCTAAATTATTTACATCCACTTGAAAATGAGGAATAGATTGAGCAGCGTCAATTAAAATTTTACAATTATTTTCTTTGGCAAGGTTGGTTATTTCTTTTACTGGGTTTATCGTTCCTAAAGTATTAGAAACGTGGGTAATCGCAATGAGTTTAGTCCTAGAGCTTATTAATTTTTTAAGCTGATCCATTACTATTTCACCAGCAGGATTTATTGGACAAACAATAAGTTTAGCACCTAACTTCTCACACACCATCTGCCATGGAACAATATTACTATGGTGCTCCATAGTAGTGATTAAAATCTCGTCGCCTTTTTTTAATTGATTTTCCGCCCAAGCACTTGCAACAATATTAATACCATCTGTTGTCCCTTTTGTGAAAATAATTTGTTCTGCTGTTTTTGACCCAATAAAATCTCTTACTGTATTTCTAGTTTCCTCATACTCGTTAGTTGCTTTTTGGCTTAGCTCATGGACTCCTCTATGAACATTTGAATTAATTGTTTCATAGTAATTACTCACAGCATCGATAACACACTTTGGTTTTTGGGAAGTAGCAGCATTGTCAAAATATATTAACGGATTGCCGTTAATAGTACTTTTTAAAATAGGAAAATCATTTTGGAAGTCCATAAAAATAAATTAATTCAAATATAGAACAGTATATTGAATGAATAAATTTTGATTAACTAATTTAAAGAGGGTATTTGATAACAAATCAAAATATTGTTGTTCACTACCGTAATAAGTTCTTTTGAATTGTCATTATTTATATTTCCTATACAAGACATTTTGGAAGCTCTAAACAAATTGGGATTAATGTTGTACTTACTATCAATTAATTGAATCTCGTTGGTATTTGTATTTAAAACGGCCATGAAATTATCAAATCTTTCACCATGTAAAATATCGTAAGGATAATAAAATTGAAAATCAAACTCCTCTTTACTTTGATCAATAATTTTAAGTCTATCTTTTTGTTTTAAGCAATAATTTACTTTATTAAACTTTTTATTAGCAAAAATATTCCAGTATTTATCATTTGTATTTAAGCTGTCTGGGATACTGTAAATTTCATTATTATATCCTCCTAAAATTAACTTAGAAATTCCTTTTAAGGTGTCCTGATAAACAATAGAAGTAGAATCAATAACAAAAGATTTATTAATAGCTAAATTACTTTCGGAAGGTAAAAAAGCTTTGCTTTTAACAGTAAAACGCTCTCCTCCTCTACGGTTATGCAATTTAATGACTCCACTGTTTTGAACTGATAAAATATAATCTAAACCATTAATGGCAAAATGTTTCAATTGCATTGCAATTGTAGAACTTAATTCTGGTTGAATCCACCCTGAAACCTGGGAGCCAGAAATATTATAATTGTGTATTTTAAAATCCTCTCCTGCAATTAAGAATCTATAGTCTTTGTTGTTGTCATAATCAAAAATGGACACTGGGTTGGATGCCAAATAGTTGAATTTTATTGGGAATCCATCTATCTCATTGCCGAGAATATCTATAACATGAAGGTTAGATTTAGTATTAAAAACCATTTGAAATTTATTATTTTGATAGGCATCAATCTGAGAAATCTCTCCAAGAATTTTCCCTTCAACATTTTTAGACCATTTTACTTTTCCTCCTGCACTTATCAAGTAAATGGTGTTATCTTGATCCTGCACAATAATATCCTTAGTGCCAGATCTATGATTATTTAATGCATAAGGACCCCAAATTAATTTTGGAATATTTACTTTCCATAGAATCTTTTTATCCACTTTTTTTGGATAAAACTTCTTAAAGGATAAACCGTGATGAGCTCTATTGTTGTAATTATTTATTCCCCAACTTATCCCTCCAACAGATTTAAATATATTGTGAACAGTATTGTCTAAATCATTATTAG
Organism: Bacteroidetes bacterium MED-G20; assembly: GCA_905181675.1. GTDB lineage: Bacteria > Bacteroidota > Bacteroidia > Flavobacteriales_D > Parvicellaceae > MED-G20. The sequence continues at coordinate 4 of CAJIYZ010000051.1, read as the reverse complement.
AAAG
>CAJIYZ010000050.1 GCA_905181675.1 Bacteroidetes bacterium MED-G20 | reverse complement strand
AATCAATCCAGAAGTAAAGTCTACATACAACCCATTATTCCCTTGTGGTTGTTGAGTTGGATTAACGCTTCCTTGAGAAGGATCAATTTGGTCTCCCCAAATAACATTTCCCCAATCTAAACTCTTTTGGACAAAAGAACCTTTTAATCCAAAGTTCATAGTCCATTGTCTATTTATTATTAATTGATAGGAATAAATTGAAGAAAATGAAGTAGTATTTAAAGATCCGTCTCCAGTTTTATCGTGTAGAAGTTGAAACCCAATTCCACCATGTAATTTATCTGAAAACTGATCGTACTCAATATTATATGTTACAAATGCATTATTTATTTCTGGCCATTGATTTCTATAAGTTGTATGAAATCTAGGACTTAAATCTCTTCCAGCTAGAGCTGGATTTAATTGTAAAGCATTAGAAAAAAACTGTGTAAATAAAGGGTCTTGTCCTTGTACATTTACAAATGAGGCAATTAATATTATTAAGTATATTTTTTTTAACAATTATTCATTTTTAGGTTATTTATCTTATTAAAGCAATAGAACCGCTTTTAACTAATTTTTGTTCAACACCGTATTTACTGGTTTTGATTTTGTAAACATAGCTGCCTGTAGGTAAGTTCTTACCCTTAAAAGTCCCATCCCAGCCTTGACTTAAATCAGTGGATTTATAAACCATTTGTCCCCACCTATTGTAGATCTGAATTACAAAATCTATCATTCCTTGACCAGAAACCTTAAAAAAATCATTTATTCCATCTCCATCTGGACTAAATGCATTTGGAGAATATAATGCATAAGGTTTTTCTACAGATACTGCATTCGAAATGCTTACAATTTGATCATTTTGATTTCTTAATGCAACCACTCTATATATATTCAAGTTTTCGTTATACTCTAATTCATTATTGGTTTGAGAAGTAATAAAAAACAAATTACTAAACATTAAAATTGTTAGAGAAAAATAAAGGGGATTAATGCAATTAAATGGGCTAAAACTCATAATTTTTACTAAACTAATTATAATTATTCATTAATAATAATTTCATTTTCTGTATTATCAAGACTCTCAAATAATTCCCAGTTCCCAGAAGAATTCAATTTTTGTATTTCGTATCGGCTTGGATTATCTATCCACCCATTATATAAGTTCCAATTTAATCTTGTTCTGAAATTATCTAATCTGTTAAATTCTATAAGAATTGAGTTTCCAACATTAGAGTTAATAGAATTTATATTGCATACATTTCTATTTACTACAATATAATCGTATTGATTACTACTGACATCTACTGTTTCATCTAAATAACTTTTGATGGAACTATCAAGAGTTGCAATTAGTTCAAAATCATTTTCGTTTTCTGATCGGTAAATTAAATGTTTAGACAGAGGGTTTAAAATTAAACCACTTGAAATCCATTCAGTATAAGTATTCTGGTTATCTACAATTGTAGTTCTTATAACTTCTGCATTGGTAAGTTTAGTTGTGTCATATACAGCAAGAGAATCTTGTAATACAAGTTCTGAAACACAATTCAATTGGTTAGTTGCAATTACTTTGATTTTATAAAAACCTGTATCTAAGATGAAGTAAGGTTCGTTAAAATTCTGATAATATAAACTATCGTTTATATACCATGCGTAATCTTCATTAGTTAAATTAGTAGATAAATTATCTACTACTAATTGATAACCTACACATGGTAAATACTGGTTAAAGGAAATATTTATATCTGGTTGTGGAAGTATTGTAAATGAAAGCGTATCTAGGCTAGGACAGTTACCACCAATTGTATAATAAACATCATAAATTCCATCGGCTAACGTATCGGAAATAAACCATCCAGTTAATGAATCAGAGTAGGGAAGTCCAGACCAATATCCGATGCTTGTAGTTGCTGAAAATTGAATAGAATCTAGTCCCTCACAAAAACCTGAAGAAGAATTTATCTCAGCTTGAATAAAATCAAAAATTTCTAGATTTAATGTGTCCTCATCCGGACAAGTTCCAATTAGAGTATAAATAAATTCGTAAATACCATTTCCTAAAACACTTATATCAATTAGTCCAGAATTAGAATTTATTGATGGACCATTCCAAACCCCACCGGATTGTAAGGTATTTAACATTATTGCATCAATATTGTCACAAATTATTCCAGGATTCAAAATAGTAGCATCATTATTTGCAATAATTTGTATTTGATAACTACCAGTATCTCTACAGTTATTGCTATTTACAGTAACGTATTGGTAGGAATAGGAGTTTGGCTGCAGATTATTGGTTATTAATCCAGATATAGAATCTACATTTTGACCTATCCAAAAACCGCCTAAATTCACCACTGTTGGTGAAAATATTGAAGAGTTTTCACAGTAATTAGTATCATTAGTTAAAACCGTTGCGTCAGTTGGTACATCAACTATTATTGTTATACTATCCACACTAGAGCAAATGCTGTCATGATTTAAATATACTATTGAAGAATCATTAATTAATAATGGGTTAATAGTTCCTAAAGAGATATCAATTATACCGCTTCCTGTCCAAGATAATTCATTGTAGATACCATTATTTAAACAATTTAAATTTACTGAACCCTGGTTAGAACAAAGAACTCCTGGATCTACAATAGAAACATCTGGAATTAAATGTCCAATTATATTTATAATTGATGTGTCAAAACAAGTACTATTAATATTACCTGCAATATATTGCAATGGATTAGTTCCAACTAATTCAGCAGAAATAGTTGGAGAAATAGTATTCACTATAAATGAACCATATGTCCACTGGTGACTGCTGCTATTTAAAGAATTATTAGATATGGTGAATACTTCATTCAAACACAAACTAGTATCGGAAACTTGAAAGTTTATTATTGGAGTAATATCTATTTTTATTGTATCTAATGAAATTAAAGTTTGTTGACACCCTGCAGAGTCTTCTCCAACTAAATTTATTGAATAGGAGCCAGGATTTGAATAAGTATAATTAGGTGATGGTGAGTTAGATGTTACACCGTCTCCAAAATTATATAAGTAATTATTTGTATTCAATGAATTATCTATAATTGAAATTGTCAAACTATCACATCCGAAATATTGATCTACAGCAAAGTCTAATATTGGACCGGAATTAACGATTATATTTATTATGGATGTATCATAACAAGTGCTATTGGCATTTCCAGAAATATATTTTAAAGGATTTATCCCCACTAGTCCTAAAATATTAATTGGCGAAGCTGTATTTAAAGTGTTTGATCCATACAGCCATTGATGACTACTAGCTAATACGGAGCTGTTTGTAATGGAAAAAGATTCTCCAATACATAAATTAGTATCAGAAATTTGAAAGTTAATAATTGGAGAAACATCTACAGTGATTATTTCTGATGAAATGAGGGCGACTTGACATCCTGCAGAATCTTCACCAACCAATGTTATTTGATACGATCCTGGATTTGAATAAGTATAAGTAGGGTTTTGTGAAGCCGAGGTTGCACCATTTCCAAAATTGTATAAATAATTGGTTGTATTGGAGGAATTGTTGGTAATAGATATTGATAAGCTGTCACAACCAAAAACTTGATCAATATTGAAATCTAAAATTGGTCCAGGTATATAAACTAAATTGTTTATTTCAATAGTGTCAGAACAACCAAAATTATCTGATGAAATTAAGGATACATCGTAATATCCGCCAACAGAGTAGGTGTGTGCTGGATTTTGAATACTAGAATTTAAATTATCTCCAAAATCCCAGTAGTAGTTAGAACCGCCAGAGCTTAAGTTGGTAAATGTAGTTACTACTGGTGGACAATTGCCATTACTTACATGTGAGAAATCTGCAATAACTTGCTTTACTTCAATATAATTATACAAAATTGTAGTGTCAATACATCCTTGTCCGTCTGAAGCAATTAATTTAACATTGTAAGTTCCAGGATTTTGATAAACATGAGAAGGTACTGAATCATAGGAAATATTCCCATCTCCAAAGTCCCATTGAAAGGTGTTTACAATCTCACTAACAGGTGTGAATGTAATATTAGTACCAGCACATAAAATAGTATCACTTGCTATAAACTTTGCATTAAAATCATTAACAATTTTTTTTCTTATAGAATCTGTGCAGCCATTAATATCAGTTATTTTTAATTGAATACTGTCAAAAGGAAAGTTTATGAACTGCTGAGATGGACTTTGAGCAGTACTAGAAAAACCATTGGGAAAATTCCATTCCCAAATTACTGGATTAATAGAAGAATCTTGAAAAACCACATCAATTGGAACACAATTATTTAAAAGTGAGTAATTAAAGTCAGCATTCGCCTGATTTACTAAAATAGTATCAGAATTAAAACTACTTGAACAACCTCTTTCAGAAACAGTTAATGAAATTTGTTTATTTCCCGAGTTATTCATTCTAATCCATGCAGAATCTGAGTTACTTGATGTGACACCACCAGACCAATTGTAATTAGAATAAGCAGTACTATTTGCCTGAAAATATAAACTGTCTGTTCTACAAATTGGATTTTGAAATAAAGGAGTGAAAGATGCATCAGGTTCTAAAATCTGTATTGAATCTAGTTGTATTTCCCTTACGCAACCCATATTATCTAACAAAAGTGTTGGTGTGAACCAACCAGATTGTTGATATCCATGAAAAATAGCAGTGTCTGGAGTTAAAAGGGAACCATCTTTCATATCCCAAGTATGAATAGGATCGTCTTTTACCGAACAAACAATATTTATAGTTCCTCCAAAACAAGCAAATGAATCTTGTTCAATTAGCGCTAAAGGATGGTACAAAAATATATTTTGTTGCGACTCAGATTCACATCCATATTGATTGGTTATTTTTAAATTTAATAGACTCACAGAATCGTTTAATTGGAGTGTTAAACTGTCGAAAGAATTAGTGGATATAACTGTAGAATCAAGGCTCCATTCCCACATAGTTGCTCCAAGTGAATTGTTATTAAAAGTATAGGTGTTATAGTTGCAGAATTCATTTTTACTCAATAAAAAAGTGGGATCTAAGTCATCTTGATTAATGAAATTATTAATTATTAAAGTATCTGAAGTTCCATCTGAATAATGAGCAACATGTATAACATTGAAAAAGCCAACAGTTGAATAATAATGAGATGGGTTTTTTTCTGTAGAGATTTGACCATCTCCAAAATCCCATTCCCATGAAGAAGCTGTTGTAAATGGAGAATTCATGTTTGCATTTCTAAAACCACAAATTTGGTTAATTGGTGTCTGTAATGGCATTTGGCAAATTATAGGGTTGGGAGGATTGCAATCAAAGACTGCTGAATAATACTCAAAACTACTGCACCCAATATCTGAAATGGCTTCATAGGTTATAACATAGGATTGTGAAGGGGTGAAGTTGTGGGTGACATTAGGAGTCGTGTAAATAGTGCCATCACCCATATTCCATTGATGCTGAACAACACCAATAGAATTATTTGTGATATTAACGTTACCGTTACTGCAATTTGTATTTAAAGTTGCATCAGTAATTGAGTTGTCAATTTGTAAAAATGCAAAATTATTCAAATCGTATTTACAACCATTTGGCGCATCAGTAAATAAAGAGATGTTATATGTTCCTGATTGTGTATAAGTATGAGAAATATTTGACCCAGAATCTAAGTCACCGTCCCCAAAATCCCAATTCCAAAAATTAACCCCAATATTGTAAACATCTGTATTAAAAACGTAAGGGGAACAAGCAATAATTGTATCAATTGTAATTAAATCAACAGAGTCCTTAATAACTAATATATAGTCTTCTTGAACTAAAGTGTCAATACAACTAGTGGAATCATTGGCATAAAATGATACTGTATAATTTCCTTCAAAATCATATATATGCTCTGGGTTTTCTTCAATTGAGTAAGTACTGTCACCAAAATCCCAATAATACGTATCTGCATTAGAGTTGCTAAAAAAATCTACTTTAAGTGAAGCACAACCTTGATTAATAGATGCGACAAAATCAATATCTGAAACACCTGATAAAACAGTGTCCATATTGATGATGTTTCGACAATTATTAGAATCAATGATTGTTAGTGTTGGTTTGAATGTTCCATTTTCATTATAAGTATGAGTCAAACTATTTAAGTTAGCATCAAAATAGCCATCGTTAAAATCTATATAAAAAGTATTAGAATTTGAAGTAAAAACATCAAATTGAACATCAATAGGTGGGCAACCAGAAAAATTAGACATGTTAAATGTGCCAATTGGTGAATTACTTAAATTAATAGAGTTTGGAAATAGAACATCTTGGATACATCCATTACTACTTTCAACTGTTGCAAAAGGATAAAATACTCCATCGTTTAAATACTGATTATTTGCAGAACTATTGCCAGATAAAATATTTCCATCGTCAAAATCCCAAATAACATTTTGAATACTATTTGAGGGTGAAATAGTGAAATTAACATCTAGTGGAGGACATCCTGAAAGATTGTTAGATGTCATTAAGTAGTTTTCTTTTGAAAAAATATTAATAGTGTTTAAGTCAATGGAGTCTACACAGCCATTTACAGAAGTTGCTATAACGCTTGGAGAAAATAATCCAGTGGTATTATATATATGCTGAATATTGGAGTTAAAGGATATAGAATCTATATTATCTCCAAAAAACCATTCCCATTTTGCAATACTAGAATTCGAAGAACTGCCAGAAAAAGTAAAAGTATAGGTACTATCACAAATTAAACTTGAATCAACAACTGCGTTTAATATTGGTGTTGGATTAATTATTATCGGCCCAATTATTTTATCGTCAGAACATCCAAAACTATTGTATGCAACAAGTGTAACAGGGAAACTTCCAGGATAAGAGTAACTGTAAGTTGGGGAAATAATACTTGAAGTATCTCCATTCCCGAAATCCCAAATATAAGATGTCGCACCAGTACTTGAGTTTGTGAAATCAATTATATTATCGGTTTCACAATTAGTTATTATGTTGTAAGTTAAACTTGCCATAGGTTTATCAAAAACATGGATATAATCAATAGAAATTATTGAATCTGAATTAGTAGCTCCATAAGCAACAAGCTTAACAGTGTAAAAACCTGGATTTACAAACGTAGCAGATGGGTTATTTAGAATAGCTGTTGTTCCATTACCAAAATCCCAAGTATGAGAAATACTATTTGTAGAAGTATTGGTGAAATTAACAACTAGTGGTGAGCATCCTGAAGTAATATCAGCGTTGAAAGATGCATTAGCCTGAGAAAAATAGCTGTTATTTATAAATATAAATAAAAATAAAGTTGTTACCCTGAAATTCATTTTACTAATGAGTATAGTTTCAGTAGTAAAAATAAAAAAAACCTTTTAATAAATACCGTAACTTTTTATCTTTTTATTAATTATTCTACTGTAAGCATCATTTTTATCGTACCACAGTTTTTTTTCAAAATCAAAATTTAAATAGGCAACCGGTAAATCAAAAATTCCTTCGTCCTTATCTTTAACATTCCATTTGTCTTTTTCCACTAAATTAATTGTTAAATCAAAATATGGGATTTTTTTAGTATCATTAGGAACATTGGTATTGAAAGCTATTCTTTTAATATAGTGTTTGTTGTCTAAGCATTCAAATTCTAATAATATTTTATGGTTCATTTCTAAATGAAGGTTGTATTTACCATTTTTGGAATTAACTGTGTCAATAACTCCATCGTCGTGAACAATTCTAATCCTTACATCGTGGACTTTGCCTGTGGTGTTAAATATTTGTCCTTTGATATGAAGTCTATGATCATTGGTGGAATAGTTTAAAATTTCGTTTTCATTTGATTTTACTGACTGACTAAAAAAAGTAAAAGTTAATAAGGAAATGAAAAGAATTAAAATGGGTTTTTTAGTGTAAATCATATATTTTATAAAATTAATGTATTTGCAAGAAAGATGCAACATGTAAATACACCATTATACAATATATGTAAAAATATAATGTAGCCCTTTAAAAAATATCTAATAAATAAGAATTAAAATCCTTTAAAAAATTCTAAATTAGAGACCTACTATGAAAGAAAAACAGCCTAGTTTAATAGTCTCACTTATCCCCATAATTATATTAATAGTTCTACTTTCAATAAATGTTTCCATTTTTGGAGACAATACAATATCAGGTTCAAACCAGTTGACTTTACTTATTTCTGCAGCTTGCGCAGCTTTATTGGGTTTGTTTTATAAAGTAAAGTACCAAGATATGCTAAATGGTGCTGTAGATAGTATTTCGTCTGCTATGGGAGCCTTAATTATTTTACTACTAATAGGTTCTCTTGCCGGAACATGGATGATGAGTGGAATTGTTCCCTCAATGATTTATTTTGGCCTAAAACTATTGAGTCCTTCAATTTTTTTAGTTGCAGCTTGTATAATATGCTCTATTGTTTCACTTGCTACTGGAAGTAGCTGGTCTACTATTGCAACCATTGGTATTGCAATGTTAGGCATTGGCAATGCATTAGGAATTCCAGAGGGTTTAACTGGAGGTGCTATAATTTCTGGTTCCTATTTTGGAGATAAAATGTCACCATTGTCAGACACAACTAATTTAGCTCCGGCAATGGCTGGAACAGATTTAATAAGCCATATTAAGTATATGATGTGGACTACCATACCTTCCATTACAATAACTCTTATTATTTTTTTAATTATTGGCTTAAATTTGGAAACACAATTTGGTCAACTAAATCAGGTTGAATCTCTTCAAAAGGCATTGTTCTCAAGTTTTAATATTAGTATGTGGACTTTTATTGTTCCTGCAGCAGTTATAATCATGATTATAAAAAAAGTTCCTGCCATACCCGCACTTTTATTTGGCTCTATAGCAGGTGGGATTTATGGTGCTATTTTTCAACCAAATATTATTCATGAAATTTCTGGAAATATATCTGCATCTGGATTTCAATATGTTAAAAATTCTTACATAGCAATTATTAATTCAATGACAATTGATGTAAATATTCAAACTAATAACATTGCTGTTAATGATTTAATTTCAACTTCTGGCATGTCTGGCATGCTAAATACCATATGGCTAATTATTTGTGCAATGAGTTTTGGTGGAGTAATGGAAAAAACTGGATTCCTTAATAGAATAACTACTTCATTATTGAAATTTGTAAGCTCTCAAAAATCGCTTTTTCTTACAACCTCCGGAACTTGTTTGTTTTTAAATGTTACTGCCTCAGATCAGTATTTAGCAATCGTAGTTCCTGGTAGAATGTTTGCAAGTTCCTTTAAAAAATATGGTTTAGATCCAAAGAATTTAAGTAGAACTCTTGAAGATACTGCAACTGTAACTTCGCCATTAGTTCCATGGAATACTTGCGGAGCAACGCATGCTGGTGTTTTGGGTATATCTACTTTTATTTATTTACCCTATTGCTTTTTCAATTTAATTAGTCCAATTATGACATTAATTTTCGCTTATGGAAATATTAAAATAGCTAAATTAAGTAGCGATAAAGTTACTAATTAGTCTATGGAAATGATGTACTCCCATTTCCATTTTCGGGGAAAATCTTCCACTTTTATAATATCTTGATTTAACGCCCTTTTGAACACTCTCCACTATTTTTTCGTCTTCTTTTTCCACTTTATCTAGAATCGATCCGGCACCAGAATCTCTCTTGGAATCATCCCAAACATAAGTTCTAAACTCCACTTTAGTTAGGTTATTCTTTATTGGTTTTACAATATTAACAGATAATCCCCAAGGATAGAAATTGAACATCATATTTGGAAATATCCAGAAATAATAGGCTGCAATGTTTTTACCATAATCTATAGAGTTTTTTGGAAGTTTGAAACATGTGTCTTCAGAATCACTTTCGGCCAATTGGAGACTAGAATAGGAGAATATTTCAGTTTTATAATCCTCATAATTAATGGTTTTATTTAGGTCTTGGTGTACAAATGGTATATGAAATCCTTCTAAATAATTATCACAGTACAAAGCCCAATTGGCTTTAACATAATAATCTCTGGAACTCTTAGTATCAAATTTAAAATTCTCAATTGGCATCCATCCAATTCTTTTCTCCATATCATTAATCAATGAATTGAAATTTATGGTAGGCTTAAGTGCACAAAATAAAAACTGTCTCCATTTATTTAATGGGATTTCAGTGAGATTATCTTCTTTTGAAGGAAATTTTTTTACATCTTTAAACTCAGGCATAAAAACCAATTCTCCGTTGTTGTTAAATCTTCTGCCATGGTACTTGCAAGTAATTTCTTTGGACATACAAGGTTTATTCACCAAAACATTTCCTCTATGAGTACAAACGTTTGAATAACATTTAATGCTTTGATCTTCCTTTCTAACAAGTAATAACGGTTCAGAAATAAAACTGTCTAAATATTCAATGGGTTTTTTGAAATTGGGTTTAGAAAGTTGAGAGTCATCCGAAATAAGTTGCCACGATTTTGCAAAAATATTCTCTTTTGAGTATTCAAAATTATCTTCCGAAGAATAAAAATCGCCTTTAAGAGTATTTGCTAAACTTATATCGTTATTTATAATATCCATTATTAGAACTTTAAAGATTTTAATATAAGAATAATTAAATAAACATTTTTAAATTTTAAAAGCATTTTAAGGTAGTTGTAATATTGTTTTATTATTTGGTAAAAAACATATAAATTTACTAACTACTTTTATTGCTAATCTTAACTCACTATTCTATGAAAAAACTCATATTTCTTCTAAACATACTTTTAATTAATTTTTGTGCTTCAGCACAATATTTAGACAAAGATTTTAACGATCTAAGCCTTACTTCTGGTGGTTGGACCACTCAAATTATTATTGATACTACCAATTGGTTTGTATCTTCTTTTGGAGGTGATGACTTTGTAAAAGCCTCTAATTATAGTAATAGTCAAAATGTTCCTTCAAATATGTGGTTAATTTCTCCAGGAATTGATCTTTCTTCAGCTTCTCAACCAATGTTAAGTTTTGAAACTATAATGAAGTATCAAGGTGCAGCCTTAGTATTACATATTTCAACGGATTATGATGGAACAAGTAATCCTACTCAACAAGGTACTTGGACAGACATTACAGCTTTAGCCACTTGGGATGTGGATAATACTGCATGGGGAAGTTGGACACCATCTGGTGATGTAGATTTAAGCTCTTATATTTCTAGTACAACTTACATTGCTTATGAGTATTTGGGTTCTGCTAACTCAGGGAGTACATGGGAAATTGACAATATCAAAATTACAGAAGGTTCAGCACCACCACCACCACCACCTGGAATAGATTCTGTATCTATTTACGATATACAATTCAATAATAATTCCAATGGAGCATCTAACTACGAAAGTTCTCAAGTTTACACAGGAGGTATAGTTTATGCACTAAGAGATGATAGTTCTTTTTATATTACAAGTGGTTCTGGACCCTGGAGCGGAGTTTATGTTTATTCCAACGATTATTTATTGTCTGAAGGTGATTCAGTTACATTAACTGCAGAAGTAGATGAGTTTTATGAATTAACAGAACTTAAAAATGTAACTAATTTGCAAGTCGTGAATTCTGGAAATACACCAATTACCAACAATTGTTCTACTGGCGCTGCTTCATCGGAAGAATTTGAAGGATGTCTTATTGAAGTAACCAATGCCAATTGTAACAACGATAATGCTGGATTTGGAGAGTGGATTGTAAATGATGGCACTGGAGATGTGGTAGTTGATGATTTATTTTATGCTTTTGTCCCAAATTTAAACACGAATTACAATGTTAAGGGAGCTGTAACTTATAGTTATGGAGCTTTTAAGTTATTGCCAAGAAACTCTGGAGATGTAAGTGTCTTTGTTTCAGTTGAAGAAAATAAGGATGCAATTCTTAAGATATTTCCAAATCCACTTAATCAAACTTATTTAAACATTAACATTAACACCAACAACACTTTATCTTTATTTGATTTGTCTGGAAAATTAATCAAGACTTTTGACTTGAAATCTGGAAATAATTCATTGAATCTTGAATTCTTAAACAAAGGATTGTATATGGTAGAGTGTAATAGTAAAACTTACACTATAGCTAAAATTTAACCTTGCATAAATTATTAGTATTTTTTTTATTTTTCTTAACCAGCTTTACTATTGCTCAACAATCTTCACTATCAGGTTTTGTTGTAGACTTTGAAGATGATGAACCTTTAATTGGTGCTTCTGTAAAAATTATTGGTCAAAAAGATGAATCTCAAAATATAGGAAGTGTTACTGATATAAATGGAGAATTTAAAATCTCTAATTTAAATCAAGGTGAGTATTCACTAACAATAAGTTATATAGGATATATCGATAAAGTAGTAAAAGTAAAAATTGATAACAAAGAAAATAGTATCAATGCTATTAGATTAAAGTCTTCTAGTCAAGATTTAGAGGAATTAGAAGTAATTGCTGATATGGTAAAAGAAAGAGTTACTCCTGTAGCAGCAACTACAATTTCCGCAAAATACATTCAAGAGAATTTAGGTAATCAAGAATTTCCTGAAATACTTAGAAATACACCATCTGTGTATGTAACAAAAGAGGGTGGAGGTTTCGGTGATTCTAGAATTAATGTTAGGGGATTTGAACAAAATAATATTGCTGTAATGGTAAATGGAGTTCCTGTAAATGATATGGAATCTGGTTGGGTATATTGGTCCAATTGGGCAGGACTTGCGGATGTTACCAATAAAATGCAAATTCAAAGAGGTTTAGGCGCTTCAAAACTAGCAATTCCTGCAGTGGGTGGAACAATTAATATACTAACCAATGCTGCTGAATTTAAAAAAGGAGGAAACGTAAGTACATCAGTTGGAAATAATGGCTATACAAAATATGTTGCTTCATTATCTTCAGGACTTAGTGAAAAAGGATTTGCTGCAACTATGCAGTTAACCTATACTCAAGGAAATGGATATATTGCCGGAACAGATTTTAAAGCATATTCTTATTTTCTTTCTTCTACTTATAATATAAATGAGAAACACAGGGTTTCCGCAACAATAATTGGAGCACCTCAGGTTCATAATAGAAGAAGTATTCATAATTTTTATGATTCTGTAACTTTGGCTACATATAGGTGTCCAGTAGATGATTCTTTAGATAATTTATCTAAAGGAATTAAATTCAATCCTGGATGGGGAATGTTGAATGGAGAGGTTTTTTCTTGGAAAAAGAACTTTTACCACAAGCCTAAGGCTTTTGTTAACCACTTTTGGAATTTTTCTGAATACACCAAATTAAAAACTGCTGCATATCTTTCTATTGGAAATGGTGGAGGAACATCTGCTAGAGGAAGAGGACTTCAAAATCAAAATGTAGAAGGGTGGAGTGGATACGATTCATTTCAGGGTTTTGGGGTAGGAATTCACGATTCTAGTGGGCAGGTAATGTTTGACAGCATTATTGCCTATAATCAAGGGGAATATGTTTCTGCTTTAGGAGGATACAACGAACAGAGCGATACTGTCAGAGACTTTCCTGGAGGAAATTCTACACTTGGAGATGGTTGGATAAGAACTGCCGGTATAAATAGACATATATGGTATGGAGTTATTTCCACATTTGAGCATAATTTTAATGAGAATTTAAGTTTTGTTGCTGGAATTGATGCAAGATATTATGTAGGGCAACATTATAGAAAAGTAGAAAATCTAATGGGGAATAATACATATTTATCATCTAAAGATTATAACAATACAGCCAACTATATAGATACTGAGCCAGGATCTTCCTTTGGTTCTTTTTCAGAAACTTCTCATTTACAGAATAATACCCTTCAGTACAATAACGATGGTATTGTTAAATGGCTTGGAGGATTTACACAAATAGAATATTCTTCGGATAAATTCTCAGCATTTTCATCACTTTCTTTATCTAATCAAGGTTTTAAAAGAGTAGATTATTTTAACTATTTGGACGATGATACTCTTCAGACCACCAATTGGCAAATTTTTAATGGTGGCACATTAAAAGCAGGACTGAATTACAATCTTTCTAAAAACATGAGATTATTTGTTAATGCTGGTTATTTTTCTAAGCAGCCTATTTTTAATGCTATTTTCTTAAGGAATAGAAACATTATTAACGAAAGTGCAAAAAACCAAACCGTAGAAGCTTATGAAATAGGGTATAGTTATTTCAAAGGTATTTTCGACTTAGATATTAATGCTTATTATACTGAGTGGGCTAATAGACAATTTACTAGAAACATGTTTTTAGACAACCAAGATGTTCTATATGTTTTCGACAATATATCGCAAACTCATAAGGGTGTTGAAATGGAGTTTAATTTGAAATTCTCAAAAAAGTATTCAATTACTGGAATGGCTTCTCTAGGAGATTGGATTTATACGACTAATTTTAATGCTACTGGAACAGTGCTTGATTTATATGGAAATCCTACCGATGAACTTCAAGATTCTGTCTTAATTCTTTTTGGAAAAGGTCTGAAGGTTGGAGATGCCGCACAAAACACTTATAGCCTTACTTTTAAATACAAGCCTATTAAAGGACTCTCTATAAATGCTACTTATTATGTGGCAGATCAGCTTTATGCACCATATAATATATTCGAAGATCAATTTTACCAAGAAGGAGGTCAGGTTACCAAACTACCAATCTATGCATTGGCTAGACTTGGGGTGTTTTACAGAAAAAAGATTAATAACAAAACAGTTTCTTTGAGATTAAATGTAAATAATTTATTAAATACGCTTTATATTGCAGAGCTAAATACTAATTCTCTTAATTCTGATGGCCAACTATTTTCACCCGATCAGGTAGAATTTTATACCAAAAATAAAGGATATTACGGGTTCGGCAGAACCTGGAACTTTGGTATAAAACTTAACTTTTAAAAACACATTATTTTGTTTAGAATCACTTATTTATTCTTGTTTGTTATTTCTATAATTAATTCATATTCACAAAATGCCAGTTATCAGTTAAATGGAGATGCTTCGAATAGCAATGTAACAGATAGAAACGGAACTATTAGTTGTAAGTGTTTTGAACTTACCCCTAATTCAGGGAATAAACTAGGTTCTGTATGGAATAAAAATAAAATTGACCTTAATAATAGTTTTGTTCTGGATTTTGATGTTTATCTAGGTTCTAATAATGGTGGAGCAGACGGAATAGCATTTGGTTTGCAACAATCTAGTTTTACTGTTGGTACTACTGGTGCAGGAATGGGTCTAGGTACTGTTAGTCCTTCGTTAGGTATATTTCTAGACACTTACCAAAATTCTAATCTAAATGATCCATTTGGTGATCATATTTCTATTCAAAAAAATGGAGATGTCACTCATTATAATTCTAATGAATTAGCAGGTCCATTAACAGTTTCTAATCTTGAAGACAATACTTTCAAAAGATTTAAAATTGAATGGAATTCGACAACACAAGTTTTCAATGTTTATTTAGATAATCTTATTACACCCATTCTTACCTATACAGGAGATTTAATTAATAATATATTTTCTGGAGACCCTTTGGTTTATTGGGGTTTTACTGGGGCAACTGGTACACTTTTTAATCAACAAAAATTTTGTTCTAATACCGATTTAGAATCTCCAGAATTCGCTAGTTGTCCCTCAGATGTTACTCTAGCATTAGGTTTAGGTTCTTGTAGTTCAATTATCAATTTTACCACACCTACTGCTACAGATAATTGTGGTTCTACCAATACTGTTCAAACTACTGGTCTACCAAGTGGTAGTCTATTTCCAATAGGCGTTACTACCAATACATGGATAAGTACAGATTTGGCAGGTAATACTGCTACTTGCTCATTTGATGTTACTGTAAGTGGTGCAGATAGCGATGGAGATAATATTACAGACTTGTGTGATGAAGACGACGATAATGACGGAATATTAGATATAGATGAATGTACCAACTCAAATTTTCAATGGTCCAATGTTCCTTCTGCAAGTGGAAACACAGCTACTGGTACAATAAATGGAATCGCGTACACGTATAATTCTTCACAAAATATTGCATTATCAAATATACCTGACCACAGTAATTTTCCTGCATCGTACAATATTCCTAATCAAAACTCCATACAAAATACTAACTCAGGGAATAATACTATTATTTTTAGTCAACCCATAACAAACCCAGTTTTAGTATTTGCATCCATTGGTAATGGCGGAACACCAGTTCCAATAACCTTTAGTAGCCCTGTAGATATATTATGGTCAACTAATGTAGTTCTAAATTCATCTTCTCAAATCACTGGAACTGAAGGGTTTGCTATAATTAGGCTAAATGGTGTTTTTAATACTATCTCATTTAACTATTTAGTGAGTGAATACTTTGCAAACTTTGTTTTTGGAGCAGATTTTTTAACCTATTGTGATTCTGATAACGATGGTATTCTGGATAAAAACGACTTAGATAGTGACAACGATGGAATATACGACATTGTTGAGGGTGGAGATGGTGCTGCAGATCTTAACAATGATGGTAGAATAGATCTTAAT
>CAJIYZ010000049.1 GCA_905181675.1 Bacteroidetes bacterium MED-G20 | reverse complement strand
TAATTATTTCTGGAGAATTACCAGGATATGGGACATTTACATAAATTTCAGGAACCTGAATTTGGGGAAAACTTTCCCTAGGCATATTATTATATGCAGAAATCCCTCCAATCAGAAGCAAGGTAATAATAAGATAAACGGTTTTTCTATTATTGACAGCTACAGAAGATAGCCCAAACTCTCTCCACTTTTCAATTTTATTTTTCATAAGTTGTTGCCACTAATTATTTCAACTTCTTGGCCCTCAAGTACAGTGCTTTTGCCATCGTCAACAACTAAGGTTCCTGACCTTAAGTCGCTAATTATTTCAACTACAGTTTTTTCGGTTTTCCCAACCTGAACAGGATAAATAACAACTCGGTTGTTCCCATCTAGTATTTTTAGAAAAGCACTACCCTTAGAGTCTTTTAAAACAAGTCTTGAAGGCAAACAAACCGCACTATCCTTTGAATAATGGTTAATCCTTATTTCTGCCATAAGGTTTGGGATTAAACCCTTAGATGCGGGCAATTTTGATTCTATTTTCACAGTTCTATTTACTTTGTTTACAATCCTTCCGATACGATTTAATTTTAGTTCATTTACTTCTAGGTCTAAGGAAGGGAAATAAACATTAACAGGATTTCCTATAGAAATATTTGAAAGGAGATTTTCTGAAATGTCAGCTACAATAAATAGCTCATTGGTGTTTATTAAATGACAGACTGGATTCATGGGGCCAACAGACTCACCAATCTGAACTAAGATAGTCTCTATGAACCCACTAAAAGGAGCAATAACTTTTGATTTTTCAAGCTGAGTAAGAAGCGTGGCCTTTGATTTTTGAACTCTGTTGAGGTTGTTTTCAGCTTCTTTAAGTTGAATTTCAGAGCTTATTTCATCTTCGAAAAGTATTTTTTGCTTGTCAAAAAGATATTTAGCAAACGAAAGTTGCTCGTTAACTTCTGCAATTTGAGCGTTAAGCAAATTTGTACTAATAGACAAGATGTTTTGCCCCTTTTTAACGTAATCCCCTTCTTTTACAAACAATGTTTTGATAGTGCCACTCATTTCGGGTCTTATAAAAGCCATTTCTTTGCTAGTTACACTGCCTTGAGCATTAAAAAAGTGCTTAAAATTCTTTTTTTGTACCTCAACAACAGTTACCAAAGGCTTGGAGTTAAGTTCTTGTGGAATTCGTTTAACCGCTAAAACAGCTTCTTCGCCACTTTGACACCCTGTAATTAGTATAAGGGAAAACCAAATTAAGTTTCTCATAATTTTATTGGATTGCTATGTGTTTTTATTTGAACCTCAGCTTTATAAAGCTCAAATTCATTTTGTATTAACTTTTGTTGGGCCTGTATTAGTTGCATTTTTCTTTGTGAAAGAGTTAGTGAGTTAGATGCGCCAAGACTCAATTTTTTTTCTTCATTTTGATAGACTTTTTCAATCAACTCAAGCTTTGTTTTTTGATTTTCATAATTTAAAAACGCATTGCTGTAGTTGTTTTTAAGAAGCTTGTACAGTTGAAAAATTTGATTTTCAATTTCTCTTAACTCATTTTCAGACTTTAAAAGAGCCAATTCTTTTTGTTTTCTTTTGGCTTTCCCTTCTCCACTATTATAAATAGGTACAGAAACATTAATTCCCCAAAGCGTAGCTGGATACCAGTCTTTATTGGTGTCAAAAAAATCAAAATCATTTCTCATAGCCATATGCTGTTGATTAAAAAACCCATACACAGAAGGATAGCCCTCCCCTTGAGTAGCTTTTAAATTTAGCCTATTTAAGATAATATTTTGCTCTCCTATTTTAACAGTGTTGTTACTTTTTGGGTCCATTGCAAAGCTCTCAAGATTTTCATTATTGGACCTTTCAAAATCTTTAATCAAATTTATATTACTATCTATTGGAGCGCCAATTATTGATTTTAAAGATAGTAATGACAATTCTTTATTTGATTTAAGAATCTCTATGGAGCTTTTAATATCCAATTCCATAACTAAAATATCGTTGATGGAGGATTTTTCAATTAGCCCATTTTCAATTAATCGATTGGTTTTGTTTTTTAAATTTTGCACCTCTTTAAGGTTGTTAAACATTAAGCTTTGCATTTTTTGGAGAAGAATAACCTGCCCCAGAGAAAGTTTAATCTCTTCAAACACTGTTTGGTTTTTTTGAATATTTGCTAGTCTTGAGAGTTCTCCGAAATTTTCAGCAGCTCTAAGACCATAGAGATAGCTAAAACTAAAGATTAGCTGGCTTACTTTAAGATTGTAATTTGCATTGTAAGGGGTGCCAAAGGAAAGACCTATTAGCTCATCATCTGGAGCTCCTGGAACAAACGCGCTTGCCGGAACAACAGTTGTGGGAACATTTACAAAGTTTTGAAAACTTAGCTCGCCATTTATTTTTGGTAATCCCGAAGCTCGAACCTCTTTGATTTTTTGTTCAGACATGTAAATGTCTGAAGCGGAGTTTAATAGTTGAGGGCTGTTTTTTTTCGCATACTCATATAGAGAAGTGCTATTTAGCTCTTGGCAAATTCCTATACTTGTTGAGGTTAAAAAACTTAAAAAGAGTGTTAAATATTTCATTTAGTAGTTTTTTGAAGGGTTAAATAATATTCTCTACCCTCTTCATTTACAATTCCTAGTATATGGTGGTTGATAAGCTCTTTGTAAACTTCTGTAAAAGACACATTAATAGCCTTAAAAGCTAAATTGTTAAATATGACGTCAATTTTTTCAGAAAAGATCTTAGAAATAATCTCAGGGTTAATTTCTTGTCTGTAACACCCTTTTGTCATTCCATTATTTAAGTTTTGAATAGAAACTTTGTAAGTAAGTTGCTTGTTTTTTTTGTCAAAAACTTTCCAAGACTGAGGATAATACTTCTTTAAATCATATTGAAAAGAAGGGTGACATGTTTGCAACTTGTTGGTTGCAATCACATTTAATCGTAATATTTCATCAATAGGATGAAGTTTTTCATTGATTACACTATTTATTTCTAATTCGTGCTTTTTCATATCACCAGAGACAACCTTTAGAACAAGGTCTTTTCTGTTTTTAAAAAAAACATACAAAGTTTTTTTTGAGCAACCCAATTTTTCTGCAATATCATCCATTGTTAGGCTTTTAATTCCGTATTGTTGGAATAAAAGCTGAACACGGTCACATATTTCTGTTATTTTTGTCAAAAGTGTTGAAAATAAGTGCACGAAACTAAAGAAACTATTTTAATATAAAAAGTTTCCAGTAGTAATTTTTTTAAAAGTTAAACCATGCGAAATAGGATTGTAGATGTAATTAAGATGAACCCAACTAAAGATATAGAGGCTAGTGGGTGGATTAGATCTTTCAGGGCCAATAAGTTCATTTCGATAAATGACGGATCTTGCATTTCAAGCCTTCAAATAGTTATAGAGCAAGATAACTTTGACAAAACCTTAATAGACGAACTAAACACAGGCGCTTCAATATGGGTCAAAGGATCGCTAATTGAATCTCTTGGGGGTGGTCAAAAAACTGAAATTTCTGCAAATGAAATAAGAATAATTGGAAAGGCTGATCCTGAAGAACTACAAAAAACAATACTTCAGCCTAAAAAACACTCCCTAGAAAAACTAAGAGAACAAGGACACTTGAGAATGAGAACTAACTTATTTGGTGCAGTTTTTAGAATTAGACACCACATGTCTTTTGCTATTCACAAATATTTTAACGACAAGGGCTTTTTCTATATTAATACCCCAATTATTACCGGGACAGATGCTGAAGGTGCTGGTGAAACCTTTAGAGTGACAACGCTGCCCTTAGGAGACAAAAATATAGATTTAAAAAACGATTTTTTTGGCAAACCCACCCATTTAACTGTTTCTGGTCAACTAGAAGCTGAATTGGCGGCTCTTGCTCTGGGCAAAGCATATACTTTTGGCCCAACTTTCAGAGCTGAAAACTCTAACACCACTAGGCATTTAGCCGAATTTTGGATGGTAGAGCCAGAAATTGCTTTTGCAGACATAAATGACGACATTGACTTAGGTGAAGATTTTTTAAAATACTTAATCAATTACGCTCTAGAAACCTGTAAAGAAGATTTAAAATTTTTAAATGAAAGAGCAATAAAAGAAGAAGAGCAGCTTCCAAAGGAAAAAAGGAATGAACACTCATTGCTAGAAAGAATGAAAATGGTCTCTAATAACGAATTTGAAAGAATCACCTACACCAAGGCAATTGAAATTTTAGAAAGATCAAAACCAAATAAAAAGAAAAAATTCAAATACCCAGTAGAGTGGGGGATAGACCTGCAAAGCGAGCATGAGAAATTTTTAGTAGAAAAGCATTTCAAAAAACCAGTGGTTATAGTCGATTACCCTGCATCAATAAAAGCTTTTTATATGCGCCAAAATGACGATGGTAAAACAGTTGCGGCTATGGATATATTATTTCCCGGTATTGGGGAAATTATTGGAGGGTCGCAAAGAGAAGAGAGACACGAAGTTTTACAAGAAAAATGTAAAGAATTCAACATTCCCCAAGAGGCCATATGGTGGTATTTAGAAACTAGAAAGTTTGGAACAGTTCCTCATGCAGGTTTTGGACTTGGCTTTGAAAGGTTAATGATGTTTGTTACTGGAATGACCAATATCAGAGACGTTATTCCTTTTCCAAGAACACCAAATAATGCAGAATTTTAAAAAACATGCTAGATAATATAGTTTTTAGAATTTCTATTAAATAGCACCATAAAAATGGCACTAAAACAATCACTCCAACAAAGGCTCTTACAAAAACTGTCTCCCCAGCAGATTCAGCTTATGAAAATGCTGCAGTTGCCAACACTGGAGCTAGAAAAAAGAATAAAAGAAGAACTAGAGTTGAACCCAGCCTTAGATGAAGGTGAGGAACAAACCCAGGAATTATCGGATGAAAATATAGATTCTTCGGTTGAAAAAAGAGATGATTTCAATTACCAAGACTATGTAAATGACGAAACACCCTATTACAAAACCCAGTCAAATAATACCAATAAAGAACTAGAAGAAAATCACACCCCCCTTTCTCTTGGAGATTCATTCACAGAGAGACTTCTAAGCCAAATTTCACTTAGAATTAAAAATGAGAAGCATTTGATTATTGCCGAGCACATCATTGGAAATTTAGACGAGTCTGGCTATTTAAGACGAGAGCTTTTTAATATTGTTGATGATTTGGCTTTTTCTCAAAATATTTTAACGTCAGAACATGAAATAGAAAAAGTTTTATTAGAAGTTCAAGAGCTTGACCCACATGGTGTTGGCGCAAGAGATTTGCAAGAATGTCTTTTAATTCAGCTAAGGAAAAAGAAAACAACAATTTCCACCAAAACCGCAGAAGTTATTCTAGAAAAATGCTTTGAAGCTTTCAAAAAAAAACACTTTAAAAAGATAGAACAAAAGCTAGATATTGATGCAAGAGCTATTAAGGAGGCAATGGCAGAAATTATAAAACTAAACCCCAAGCCAGGCAACTCCCTAATAGACACAACAAAGTCCATCCAACACATAACCCCTGATTTCACAATTACCGAAAACGAAGGAATCTTAGCAGTAGAGCTAAATCAACGAAATGCACCGCAGCTAAAGGTTAGCAGAAACTATGTAGAAATGATAAATGGCTATGAAAATTCCCCAAAAAACAAGAGGGACAAAGAGGCCGTATTATTTATAAAACAAAAAGTAGATGCTGCAAAATGGTTTATTGAAGCGGTAAAGCAACGACAGAACACACTTTTGGTAACTATAAATGCAATTATGGAATTTCAAAATGAATTCTTTCTTTCAGGAGACGAAAAAAATTTAAGACCCATGATTCTTAAAGACATTGCTTCCTTGGTAGACATGGACATTTCTACAATTTCAAGAGTTGCCAACTCAAAACATGTAGCAACCCCATACGGCACCTTCTTATTGAAATATTTTTTTAGCGAATCACTTACCACTAAATCTGGCGAAGAAGTTTCAACAAGAGAGGTTAAAACCATTTTAAAGGAAGCAATAGCTAAAGAAGACAAAACCAAGCCTTTAACAGATGAAAAATTGGCAGAACTACTTAAGGAAAAAGACTATTTAATAGCCAGAAGAACAGTTGCCAAATATAGAGAGCAACTAAATATTCCAGTAGCAAGACTGAGAAAACAATTGATTTAGAAATGAAATTATTCTCAAAAGCTATCTCTATAATCTTTCATCCAATTTTCACAGCTATTTATTCTTATTTAATATATTTTAATATTCAAAACATTTATAACCAAATGCTGTTTCTAGCTGCTCCAAAAATTTATTGGGCTCTTTTATTTTTTTTATTTCTTATGGCTGCTTTTTTTCCATTAATAACAATTTATATAATGTACAGAAACAAATCCATTAGTAGTATTTCCATTCCAATAAGAAAAGAACGCCTTCCAGTTCTTATTTTAATTTCAATTTATTATTTAATGACGTACTATATTTTTAGATACTGGAACAGCACTTTATTAAACTTGTTTCATCCTTATTTGTCTTTTTTATTTGCTGGTTTAGTTTTAATTCTAACTCTTACAGTGATTACTTATTGGTGGAAAATAAGCCTACACAGCTCCTCAATATCTGCATTGTGCGGCGGAATGATGGCAGAAACACTTATTGCCCAGCCCGTAGCTTCTCAATCACAAGTGCTTTATATAAATATGGCATTATTAGTTTTGGTTGGAATAGTCTCTTTTTCCAGATTGTATCTAAAGGCCCACTCGCTAAGTCAAACTATTGCAGGAATTGTATTAGGATTCACCTTAGCTTTTAGTCTTGTTTTTTTTCAGATTTATATTTGAAATTAAACAAGTTTTTTTCCCACTTCCACGCATGTTCTAAACAGTCCTCCAACGAGAATTTAGGATGCCACGCTAGTTCATTTTTAATAAGGAAATTGTCTGAATATATCTTTGGAACATCTCCAGCTCTTCTAGGTCCAAATTCATAATTTAAGCCTTGTTGGCTAACTTTTTCAAAAGCCTTTATAACATCAAGAACTGATGCGCCCTTACCAGTTCCAACATTGTAAGTTTTTATAGAATCCTTTCTCTTAAGCCCCTTCTTCAGCGCAGCTACATGCGCATTTGCTAAGTCAACAACATGAATATAGTCTCTAACACAAGTCCCGTCTTTCGTGTCGTAGTCTTTTCCAAAAACAGTAAGTTTTTTTCTCTTACCAATTCCAGCTTGGGTGATATAGGGCACTAAATTGCTAGGAACTCCTATAGGTAATTCGCCAATCAAACCCGAAGGATGTGCACCAATAGGATTAAAATACCTCAACAGGGTTAAAGACGACTTATTCTTTGTTTTAAAAAAATCAGTAAGAATTCTTTCGCCAACTTGTTTTGTATATCCATATGGAGAAAACGCAGGTTTAATTAATGCACTCTCATTGACAGGGATTTTGTCTGGAACACCATAGACTGTGCATGAGGAAGAAAACACAAATGAATTAATATTCATTTGATCAATTACTTCTAGAAAATTAATTAGATTCAAAACATTGTTTTGGTAATACTTCATAGGATTTAATACAGACTCATTAACCGCCTTGTCTGCTGCAAAATGAATTACCCCAACTGGATTTTCTCTTTGAAGAATATTTTTAACCCCTTCCTTATTACCAATATTTAAAGAGTAATAAGTGATTTTTTTACCTACAATTTTCTCTATATTCTCAATCACAAAGGGTTCAGAGTTTCTAAAGTCATCTACAATAACCGGATCAAATCCATTTTCAATTAATGCAACTGCAGTGTGTGAGCCAATAAAGCCTGCTCCTCCTGTTAAAAGTATTTTCATATGTTGTTAAAGAAATGTAAAAGTATCTAAATATCTATTTTGTAAAAAATTTAATACTTATTAATTACTAAAGAAGGCAAAGAACATACATTAATAAAAGAAGTATTTAACTAATTAGCACTAAAACATTTCGCAAATGAAATTACTCTCCAAATGAATTTAAAAACTTAAAAGTCTATTCTGTAATAGAAAATTGGTAAAAAGCCTAATTGGTAATTTTCAGAAACATCATCATCTAAATTAGGGGTACTGTTTGGAGCGTAAGAATAGTTTAAAATGTTTTCTGCATTAGTAAGGTTGACCAAGTCAATGCCGATTTCTTGAGTAACTTTTTCTTGATTTATTTTGAATGTTGTCTTGATGTCAAACCTAAAGTAGTCTTTAAATTGACTTTCATTAAATCCAGCATCTTGAAAAATCACTTCTCCTTGTTCTGCAGATGCTATTGGATCAACGTCTCCTCTTCTTTTTCCACCGGCACCAGTTACTTTAAAACCAAGACCTAAAACCTTGTTTTCTCCCAGCTTAAATTCTTTTCCTGCCAAGAAGTTTGCAGCATATACGCCATTAAAACTGGTATTTCTTTCAACCCCATCACTTGGTGTGTATTTAGAATTATATAAACATCCAGAAAAAAGCGCATGCCAGTTTTTATTAAAATAACGTTGTAAAGTCACCTCTAATCCGTAATTATAACCAGTTCCGGTGTTAATCAAAGAATCAGGAAAAACTCTTGCAAAACCACTTCCAGCATTGGTTAATGAAAAAGAAGAATGGGATATTTCAACAGGAATTCCAGTCAAATCTTGGTAGTAAGCTTCTGTTTTTAGCCCTAAATTTTTATTAACCTTATGCGTGTAACCCATAATAATATGTTTGCTGTAGGTAAGTCCCAAATCTTCATTGTGCGCTTTAGTGTTCCCCTTATTTATATAATATCTTGAATATAGCGGCTGAGTTTGAGAGTGGTAACCCAGTCCGAAAGTTAATACGCCCTTTTCACTAACATCCCATCTTAGCCCCAGCCTTGGTTCTAAAGGCGAAAAAGAATCATCGCCTAAGTTGAGATATAAACTTGTCAATCCTGCGGTCAATACAAGTTCGTCTGAAAACTTATGTTTCCAGCTCACATAAGGTTGTAACATAAACGAATCTCCATTTTTATTAAATCGGTAGCGGTAAGTATCGGCGGTATCTTGCCCTAAAGCATCGGTTGTAACACTATCCACAAAACTAAAGTTGGTAAAATCCGCAACCCAACCAATTTTGAGTGTATTTTTCTTGTTTAGTTTTTTATTAACAGAGCTAGAGTTAGAGTACCTAATTTTATTAAAGTCATAGGCCATATATGGTGAAAGCTCAAAATCTGACCAACCCGTAGGGTTTCTTGAAATAGTATCATGGTTAGATTTTTGGTTTTCAATATTTACACAAGTTGTTGATTTAATGAAAGAAGTTTGATTCAGCGGCTTTGTGTAGGTGGCTCCAGAAACTAACATATTGGTTCCAAATCGTTGATCCTTGGTGTTTTCGCCATATAAATCTACCTCACTCGGGTCTGTCTGCTCGCTTATTAGAATATCAATATTGCTATTTCCCCCTAAAGCCCAAAGAGATAAATTCCCCCCTTTTTTAAATGGCAGATTAAATTTAAGTGCAAAATCTTGGTATTTTGGAATTGCAGAAGTTCCCAAGTTAACACCTAACAAGCTAAATATTTTTATTGTTGAATAACGATACATGGCCAAGAAGGAAGCAGAACTCTTTTTGGACAAAGGGCCCTCTGCCAAAAACTCTGCTCCAAACAAACCAACTTGACCTGTAAACTCTGTTTTTTCATTATTTCCGTTTCTGATTTTTAAATCAAAAACACCTGCTGTGCTATTTCCATATTCTGAAGGGAAAGCTCCAGAAAAGAAGTCGCTATTCCCTAAAAACTTATTATTCAATATACTTAACGGACCCCCAGAAGACCCAGAGATTGCAAAGTGGCTAGGATTGGGAATTGTAATACCCTCTACTCTGTATATT
Source organism: Bacteroidetes bacterium MED-G20 (assembly GCA_905181675.1). Lineage (GTDB taxonomy): Bacteria > Bacteroidota > Bacteroidia > Flavobacteriales_D > Parvicellaceae > MED-G20. Next base: position 3,971 of record CAJIYZ010000049.1, on the reverse strand, counting down.
ACACCTAGTGGTGAATTTCCTCTTACAATAATGTCATTTCTACTATCGTCTGCACCTTGAACACCAGCAAAGTTAGAGGCCATCCGCGCCGGGTCTCCACGACTCCCAGCATATCTCTCAGTTTCTTCAACTGAAAATTGCTGAGCACTTATAATAGCCATTTCATTATTTACTTCTCGCTTTTCGTTAGAAGAAATCTCAAAAGCTTCTAGCATTTCAGTAGACTCTTCAATGGATACATTGAGCACAACCTCTTTTCCAGAATTAACAACAATTGTTTGTGATTGCGGAGTATAACCAATAAATGTAAATCGTATTTGCTTTCTACCTAGGGGGACATTTTCAATTTTAAAATTCCCGTTCATATCGGTAGCAACACCGCTATTAAAATCACCATTTATAAATTGAACATTTACCCCAGGAAGTGGAAATTGAGACTCTAGATCTACCACTTTTCCCTTGACCGTCTGTTGAGAATAAATAGAGAGCATAGAGAAAGTCAGGACGCAAAGGAAAAGGGTTGAAATTTTCATAGTTGTATTTGTATTTCCTTCAAAATATAAAAATAAATAGCTATTGATACACAGATATTAATTTTGAAAAAAGCGATAAACCATGGCCTAGACAAATGCTAAGACGTTGAAAAACAGTAAAATAACCAAATAAAAAAGGAGTTTACATTTAGGCAGAATGTAACAATGATTCAAATAGAGCAACTCCGTCGGTGTTACCCAATAAAGGCTCTACAGCTCTTTCTGGATGAGGCATCATCCCCATTATGTTTTTATTTTTATTAGAAACACCAGCAATATTTTGCATGGAGCCATTAGGATTATCATTTTCAGTTACTTGACCGTTGAGGTCACAATACTGAAACAGAACCTGGTCATTTTCGAACAAATCCTCTACTACCTTTTTTTTAGCATAATACCGCCCTTCTCCATGAGCAATGGGTATTTTATATGCCCTATCTTTATTTACTTTCTCGGTAATTCCAGCAGAATTAGAGCAAGCTTTTAGAAAAGTATTTTTACAGATAAACTTTTGATTGTTGTTGTGCAAGAGAGCTCCGGGGAGTAATCCAGCTTCGCATAAAATTTGAAAACCGTTACAAATCCCCAATAAAAGACCACCTTTATTAGCATGTTTTACCACCTCTTTCATTATAGGGGAAAACCTTGCAATTGCTCCAGACCTTAGATAATCTCCATAGGAAAAACCTCCTGGTAGAACAATTAGCTCGCAATTTTTCTTGTCTTGGTCTTTGTGCCACAACTCTACTACATCTTGCCCAAGAGTTTTACCCAAAGCATATATCATATCATGGTTACAATTAGACCCTGGAAAAGTTACAACACCACATTTCATAAATAGTTTGTTTTTATTTCAAATATATAAGAAAGATGTATAAAACAGCTTATTTTAAACCACATATTCTATAAGAACTCTCCCCAATATTAATAAAATTAAATAGGAATCAATTAACCACGGATATCTGCTATTTAAAACCGCATTTGACAACAGAATAGAAAATGGGGCTACAAGACTAAAAAACAGCGGATAGTCAACCCTTAAAAAAAACTTTATAAATAAAAATTGAGAAAAACACAAAGTCAGCAAGGAAACTATTATCCAAGCAATTTTCTTGTAACGGTTGCTGCTTTTGACAAAGGTAAAAACAAGGCTGCTTAAACAAATTAAAAGACCAATTAATACGCAAGCCAAAATGTAACCCCACTCAGCTACACTTGCATAGCTAATTCTCCAGAAGCTGACTAACCACTCATTAAAAAAAGAATAGAAACCATCATTAATTAACGACATAGGAATAAAAAAAGCAGCTAGAAAAACAAAAGCAATTAAAGGCATAACATACTCTCTCCATTGAAAAGGCCTAATAAAATACAATGCTAACCATAACACAGGCAATAAAAAAACATTTAAACCATAAAACAAGGAGCTTATAATTAACCAACAACTAGCATTAAAAACCTCAATTTTACAAGATCTATTTCTAAAAATTTTAAATAAGTTTTCTAACGCAAGAACTACAAACAAATTCCCCAACAAGGGGTTTAAAGAGGATTGGATATTTCCAGAAAAACCGATTAATACAATGTAAATCAAACCCGAAGCATAGTTTGATTTTTGAAAAAACACACTCTTGTTAATAATTAAATTTATTCTTAAGGCAGTGAAGAACACCGTGAAAACGTATAAAGTATATAAAGCAGTTTTAGTTAGTTTAAAAAAAGCCTCAATAGGCCAGTTTAATTCATTAGAATTTAAATAATGAATTATTGCTATAACGGGTAAAATAGCAGCACTAAAAAAGAAATAAATGGGATTATTGGACCTAAGAAAACTTAACATTAACACAAATTAATCATTAAAGATTTGAAAAAAGAATGGTCAGAATCAATTATTTTATATTTTTGACAAAAAATAATTATGAATTGGCTTTTACATCCTATACGAGATTTTTTAATTTGGATGTTTGAAAACACCCTTGAACCTCTAGGAAATTCACCAAACATAGTGTTTTTCTGTATTATTTTTGGAGGGCTAGTTTATTGGATGTTTGTTCAAAACAAACTCAACAAAAAAGCGGATCAAGACCCAGATCAAATTAAATAGTTATTTCTTTTTGGTGATTAAATCTTTGCCTATATCTTTTCTATAATTCATGTTTTCAAAATTGACTTTTTCAATATTGCTATAACACACTTTTAAGGATGTTTCTATATTTTTCCCATATGAAGTTATAGCAAGAACTCTTCCTCCATTGGTTACAGTTTTGTTGTTTTTAATAATTGTTCCAGCATGAAAAACCTCAGATCTCCCATTTAACTCTCCAATTTCAACGGCCTTGTTTTTTTCGTATTTTTCAGGATATCCACCTGAAACCATCATCACCGAACTTACCGAACGCAAATCAATTTCAACATCTCTTTCTGAAAGGGTGTTGGTGGCAATCCCATCAAAAAGTTCTAAAATATCGGACTTTAACCTAGGCATTATAACTTCAGTTTCAGGATCTCCTAGTCGACAATTGTATTCTATTACGTACGGGTCTCCTTTTACTAAAATCAATCCAAAAAAGATAAACCCCGAGTAATCTATGCCTTCTTTTCTTAAACCTTTAATAGTGGGAATAATTATCTGGTTTTCTACTTTATCAATAAATTCTCTATTTGCAAATGGAACGGGAGAAACAGCACCCATTCCCCCTGTATTTAATCCAGTATCTCCTTCTCCAATTCTTTTGTAGTCTTTGGCTTCTGGCAAAATTTTATAATTTACCCCATCTGTAATAACAAAAACACTTACTTCTACACCAACCATAAAGTCCTCAATAACAACGGTTTCACTAGACTTTCCAAATTGGCCACCAAGCAACACTTTAACTGCCTTTTTGGCTTTAGCTAGGTCACTTTCAATGACCACCCCCTTACCTGCAGCCAGCCCATCAGCTTTTAAGACATAGGGACCCTGTTTCTCCTCTAGAAAAGTAATAGCTTCTTTTATTTGGGAGCTATTGAATGATTTGGATTTTGCAGTAGGAATTTTATGCTTTTTCATAAAAGCTTTTGCAAAATCTTTACTGCCCTCTAGTTTAGCACCTTCTTTTTTAGGTCCGATTACCGTTACACTCTTTAATCGGCTATTATTTTCGAAGTAGTCGTGAATACCATTTACTAAAGGCTGCTCTGGACCAACTACTAAAACATTTATTTTCTTTTGTACACAAAAATTTCCAATTGCTTCGAAATCATTAATATCCATCGCAATATTTTCAGCAATTTCTGAAGTGCCTGCATTTCCTGGCGCAACATACAGTTTTTCTAGTTGAGAACTTTTACAAATTTTCCAAGCCAAAGCATGTTCTCTGCCGCCTGATCCTAATAATAATACTTTCATAGAATTGTTTTCACAAATGAACATAATTTAGAACCATCTGCTGTTTTTTT
>CAJIYZ010000048.1 GCA_905181675.1 Bacteroidetes bacterium MED-G20 | reverse complement strand
GTAATAAAAAATTCAGATACTTCTGAATATGAACTAGATACAGCCAAACAATACATGTTTTTGACAGACGAAGTTTTTCAAAATGGAGGATCTCCTTGGAGAGAACAAGGACTGTTTAACGACCTTTTATTCAATGGCCAAAACAAAGCATTAGAATTAGAAATTCCCTACGAAAATTTTTTTGGAAATGAAGCTGGCTATAACTGGAGTTACAAAACACTAGGAGTTAGAGTATACTTGCACAATATTTCTAGATCTTACTACTATTTCAGGACAAGTTTGGAACTTTATCAAAGTGCATCCGGCAACCCTTTTGCACAGCCTGTACAGGTTTACAGTAATATAGAAAATGGTTTTGGAGTATTTGCAGGTTCTCAAATAAGCTATTTTGACCTTTAAAAAAAGTTCTCAACACCCCATTTTATCTGTTAAATACGAATTTTCAACAACTACAAATATTAACCTATTTTAACTTGACTTAAGAGGTAGATTGAACTATATTTGATAGAATTAATTAGTAAATCTACTTATGAGACAACTTAAAATCACTAAATCAATTACCAACAGAGAAAGTCAGTCGCTAGACAAGTATTTACAGGAAATTGGCAGGGAGGAATTGATAACTGCTGAAATGGAAGTAGAGTTGGCTCAAAAAATAAAACAAGGGGACCAAATAGCTCTAGAAAAATTAACGAAAGCCAATTTAAGATTTGTTGTTTCGGTTTCTAAACAATATCAAAACCAAGGTTTAACACTTCCAGATTTAATCAATGAAGGAAATTTAGGACTAATTAAAGCAGCTCAAAGATTTGATGAGACTAGAGGTTTTAAGTTTATTTCCTATGCTGTTTGGTGGATAAGACAATCAATTTTACAAGCTTTAGCAGAGCAATCTAGAATTGTACGATTACCCTTAAATCAAGTAGGATCTTTAAATAAAATAAATAAAGCATTTTCAAGACTTGAACAAGAATTTGAAAGACCTCCTAGCAGTGATGAACTTGCTACAGCTCTTGAACTTACTGAAGAAAAAGTAAAAGACACTATGAAAATTAGTGGAAGACATGTTTCTGTAGATGCTCCATTTGTAGATGGGGAAGACAATTCGTTACTGGACGTTATGGTCAACAACGACAGTCCAAAAGCAGACTTAGAGTTAATGCGAGAGTCTTTACAAAGAGAAATAGAAAGATCTCTATCCACCTTAAATGACAGGGAAAAAGATGTGGTAATGCTGTTTTTTGGAATAGGTAAACAACATGGACTAACACTGGAGGAAATAGGTACTAAATTTAGCCTTACAAGAGAAAGAGTAAGACAAATTAAAGAAAAAGCAATAAGAAGACTCAGACACAATTCAAGAAGCAAATTACTAAAAGCTTATCTAGGATAAAATTTCAAGAATGGCTTCTAAAGAAAATTTAAATACTCTAGTTGGTTCCGATGGGCAAACCATAAGTCCGACACTCCCAGAAAATATTAAAAATTATCTTATAGATATTGACGGTACTATAACTGAAGATGTCCCAAATGAAGAACCTGAGAGAATGTTGAGCTGCCTTCCTTTCCCAGATGCATTAGATGTTTTAAACAAATGGTATCTTGAGGGACATATTATTACTTTTTTTACTTCTAGGACTGAAGAGCAAAGAGAATATACTGAACGTTGGTTAAAAATGCATAATATAAAATACCATTCATTATTAATGAATAAACCTAGAGGAGGAAATTACCACTGGATAGACAACCATATGGTAAAAGCAACAAGATTTAGAGGGAAATTCACAACTTTAGTAAAAACTGAAAAAGAAATAGAAGTATTCAATGATGATTTTATTTCTGAATAATTGCATAATTTATTTAAATTTACTAAAATCAAAATTTAATTATGAGAAAACATAATTTGTACTACCTATTAATTTTTTGCATACTAGCTACTTTTAACATTAGTTGTGGATCTGAAAACGAATCTAATCAAGGCGTTAAAGACAGCGGAAATATTTCAAAGAATGAAAATAAACACTCAATAGAAATTGACATAGTAGAACAAGATTTTACGTTTATGCCACCTTCACCAATTCAAATTGCTTCGATTTTAAAAAAAGCAAATATGAATTACGAAGAAGGACTGACAAATGAGATTTCAAATTCTAAACTTTATTCCACAAAATTTAAACAGACAATAAATTTTGGGGTCTATGCATGTGATTTAGCATATTGCGTAACCAATGATAAATTTGAAGAAGCAAGTAAATACTTAAAAGTTTCTAAAGAAATGGCGGCGAAAATTGGTATGGAATCTATTTTCCTTTCTGATAATCTGGTAGAAAGATTTGAGGAAAATGTAGGTAACCAAGACAGCATAATGTCTATTCTATTTGATGTTCAAATAATGACAGATGATTATATACAAGACAATGATTTAGTAGATTTAAGTGTTATTTATTTTACCGGAGCTTGGGTGGAGGGAATGAATATTGGAACCCATACAATCCTTGGAAATAATGACCACAAAATTAGTGTTTTATTATCAGAGCAGATGACCATTGCTAGATCCCTAATTAAAGGATTGAGAGCTGTTATCAATCAAACCGATGATTTAATTGATTTGACAGATCATATTGAAGAAGTTGTTGACGCTTACCACAATTTGTGGTCTGTTAAGCAAGAAGGTGAAAACATCGAATATTTAGATGTCGAACTTAAACATGAAGAAGCTTTATCCATCTCAAAAATGATTTTGGAACTGAGAGAAGAAATAACCATGTAATTATTATTTTATGATTAGCAAGTACCTATTTTTATTTTTAATTATTTTTAATCTGATTCCAAATTTTGAAGCTCAGAAAGAGGTAGAACTATCCCCATATCAAGAACGCTTGATTCAACTTAAGGAGTTTAGAAAAAATTGTAGAATTGCTCTAAGACCTTTTAGATACGATGGTTCTCTTACTTCACATTTCACTTACAAAGAATTTGATTATGCAAAAGAGGTTGAGATAGCTACTATCCAAAACGAAAACTACCGCTTGTCCTTCAACTCAATGGGAGTATCCTACGAGCCAATAGGAATTAAAATATACGATAAGCCAAAAAAATACAAAACAAGAGTTTTACTTTATGAAATAAGCGATGTTGCAAGTTCTGAATTCACTACAGAGACTAATGAAATGGTTGAAAAACTAAAACAAGCCAAAAATGAAGAACTTGCTAAAAAAACAGAGATTTCTGACCAAGAAAGAGCTTACCAGCAAAAAATAATTGATAATATTAGACTTAAAAAGTTATTTATTAATTATATAATACCCTACACAGAAAGAGGATATAAAATTGATGAGGAAGGCAACGAATCAAGAGTCCTTACCAAAGGGTCAATTATTCTAGCCGTTGGTTACAACAATCTCTAGTCGTCAAATTTCTTAAGTAGTATCTTTTTGAATTTAAAAAGTTCATCTCGAAGAACTGCTGCTTGCATAAAGTTTTCTTTCTTTGCTTCTCTCTCCATCTGTTTCTTAATATTATCTATACTTTTCTCTAACTCTGCTCTTCCCATGTTCTCTACTACAGGATCTTGAATTGAAGGGTCACTAGAAATAACCAAATCATTAATCTCTTCTTTTTCACTTACTCTTCCAATAAGAAGATCGTTTTCATTGGATTTAATAATTTGGGTTGGAGTAATGCCATTTAGTAAATTGTACTCGTGCTGCTTTTCTCTTCTTCTGTTAGTTTCGCTAATAGTGATTTCCATAGCTTTAGTTATTCTATCTGCATACATAATAACACGTCCATTGATATTTCTTGCTGCTCTACCGACCGTTTGCACAAGAGATCTTTCCGATCTTAAAAAGCCTTCATTATCGGCATCGAGAATAGCAACTAACGAAACTTCTGGCAAATCCAAACCTTCTCTAAGTAAGTTTACTCCAATAAGTACATCGAATATTCCTTTTCTTAAATCTTGTAATATTTCTACTCTTTCTAAAGTGTCAACATCCGAATGAATATATCTAGATCTTATTCCGATTTTTGCGAAATACTTGTC
>CAJIYZ010000047.1 GCA_905181675.1 Bacteroidetes bacterium MED-G20 | reverse complement strand
ACAACAAGGTGGTGTTTTACCGAAATGAGAACATGGTTCTAGGTTTACGTATAGGGTCGCTCCAAGAAGTTCATTTTTGTTTTTCACCATATTAATGGCATTTACTTCAGCATGGTTTTCACCATATTTTTGATGAAAGCCTTCGCCAATAATTTTATTATTGTAAACAATTACACATCCGACCATGGGGTTTGGTGAAACTAACCCTGCTCCCTTTTTACCTAATTCTAGGCATCTTGCCATATATATGTTTTCTTGTTTCAAGATTATAAAAATATATATATTTCTTACTGTAAAATCATACTAGTGTTAATTATTATTATTTGTTCTTGGATAAAACATATAATTCACTATTTTTGTCGCCCGTAAATACTTGATGGTCCAAGTAAATTAACCACTCTTTTGATAGACCATTATCTGAGATACAAAAATATACGCCCTATGGCTGAAGATAAAAAAGAATCAAAAGCTGCCAAAAAAACTGCAGCATCTCCAAAAAAGACTGCACCAAAGAAAGCAGCAACTACTAAAAAGACTACTGCAAAGACTACTGCAAAGAAAGAGACAGCCGCTCCAAAGAAAGCACCTGCTGCTAAAAAGACTACTGTAAAGAAAGAGACAGCTGCACCAAATAAAGCAGCGACTATTGCCAAGAAAGAGACAGTTACTCCAAAAAAACCAAGAATTACAGAAAAAGCTACCTCAAAAACTATTGAAGACGTTGTTTCAAGTACTGAAAGTTTAGAAACAAAATCAGTTACTCCAAAGATAGAGAAGAAAGTACCTGCTGTTTTTGATTGGGATACTTTTGAGGCTGAAGAAACTGATTCATATTCTGCTGCTGAAAGAACTAAGTTAAATGACATGTATGATGGTACACTTACTCAAATTGAGGAGAAATCATTAATCCAAGGTTTAGTAATTGCCATAACAAAAAAAGAAGTTGTAATTAATATCAATTACAAAAGTGAAGGTGTTGTTCAAAAAAACGAATTTAGATACAATCAAGATTTAGCTATTGGAGATTCTGTTGACCTATATATAGAAAATATGGAAGACAAAACAGGTCAATTAGTAGTTTCTCACAAAACTGCTAGAACACATTTGGCTTGGATAAGAGTTAATGAGGTTTTAGGAACTGGTGAAATTATTACTGGATATGTTAAGTGTAGAACTAAAGGTGGATTAATTGTAGATGTTTTTGGAATTGAAGCATTTTTACCTGGTTCTCAAATAGATGTAAAGCCAATTAGAGATTACGATCAGTTTGTTGGTAAAAACATGGAATTTAAGGTGGTTAAGATCAATAAAGAATTCAAAAATGTTGTTGTTTCACATAAAGCACTCATTGAAGCTGAGATCGAAGAACAGAAAAAACAAATCATGTCTGGCCTTGAAAAAGGACAAGTTTTAGAAGGAATTGTTAAAAATATCACTTCTTACGGTGTGTTTATTGATTTAGGTGGTGTAGATGGTTTAATCCATATCACCGACCTTTCATGGGGAAGAGTCAATCATCCAGAAGAATTGGTTACTCTAGATGATAAAATAAAAGTAGTTATTTTGGATTTTGATGATAATAAGAAACGTATTGCATTGGGTCTAAAACAATTGTCTGAACATCCATGGGATTCTCTTAATAAAGATTTAAAAATAGGCGACAAAGTAAAAGGTAATGTAGTTGTAATTGCTGATTACGGTGCTTTTATAGAGATTGCACCTGGTGTTGAAGGACTGGTACATGTTTCTGAAATGAGCTGGAGTCAACATTTAAGAACCGCAAATGATTTCTTAAAAGTAACAGACGAGGTGGAAGCAGTAGTTTTAACCCTTGATAAAGAAGAACGTAAGATGTCTTTAGGAATTAAGCAATTAATTCCAGATCCTTGGGAAAATATTGATAAGAAGTATCCATTAGAATCTAAGCATACATCAAAAGTTAGAAACTTTACCAACTTTGGAGTATTTGTTGAGTTAGAAGAAGGAATTGATGGTCTAATTCATATTTCTGATCTTTCTTGGGATAAGAAGTTCAAACATCCATCAGAGTTTTGTAATGTAGGTGACGAATTAGATGTAGTTGTTCTAGAACTAGATGCCGAAAATAGAAGATTAAGTTTAGGTCATAAGCAACTTCAAGAAAATCCTTGGGATGTTTATGAAACAGTCTTTACAATGAATTCTAGCCATGATGGAACAGTAATAAAGCTTAAAGACAAAGCTGGTATTGTATCTATGGAATACGGTGTTGAGGCTTATTGTCCTGCAAAGCATATGAAAAAAGAAGATGGTTCTTATGTATCTGAAGAGGAGAAAACGCAATTTGTAATATTAGAGTTCAATAAAGAATCTAAGAAAATATTAGTTTCTCATACTAAAGTTTGGGGAGAGGTTGAAGCTAAAAAAGCTAAATCAACAGCTTCTAAAACTAGTAGAGCTGTTAGAACAATTAACGATTCTAGAGAAAAAACTACTCTTGGGGATTTAGAAGCTTTATCTGCTCTTAAAGACAAAATGGATAAAGGAAAATAATTTTTTATAATTATATTTCAAAAACCGCTCAATGAGCGGTTTTTTTTTGCTTACATTTAGCTCGTATTATTGATTTAAACAACTAAAATTAATTTAGATAATGAGTGTATTAGTAGATAAAAATTCAAAAGTAATCGTTCAAGGTTTTACTGGTGGAGAAGGAACATTTCATTCAGAGCAAATGCTTGCTTACGGAACAAATGTGGTAGGTGGTGTAACACCTGGTAAAGGTGGTCAAGAACATTTAGGAAAACCTGTTTTTAATACTGTTCAAGATGCCGTGTTGAAAACTGAAGCTAATGTTTCTATAATTTTTGTTCCTCCAGCATTTGCTGCTGATGCAGTTATGGAAGCAGCAGAAGCAGGAATTAAAGTTGTTATTTGTATAACTGAAGGTATTCCAGTTTCAGATATGATCAAAGTAAAAGAATATTTAAGCGATAAAGACTGCAGAATGGTTGGTCCAAATTGTCCTGGAGTTATTTCAGCTGATGAAGCAAAAGTAGGAATTATGCCAGGCTTTATATTTAAAAAGGGAAATGTAGGTATTGTTAGTAAATCAGGAACTTTAACCTATGAAGCAGTAGACCAAGTTACCAAAGTAGGATTAGGACAAACTACTGCCATAGGAGTTGGCGGTGATCCAATTATTGGAACAACTATTAAAGATGCTGTGGAATTGCTAATGAATGATGAAGAAACTCATGGAATTATAATGATTGGTGAGATTGGTGGAAATTTGGAGGCTGAAGCTGGAAAGTGGATAAAGGAAAATGGAACAAAGCCGGTAGTTGCCTTTATTGCGGGTGATACAGCTCCTAAGGGAAGAACTATGGGGCACGCTGGTGCTATTGTTGGTGGAGATAGTGATACAGCTTCTGCAAAAAAAGCAATTCTTAAGGAATGCGGTGTTCATGTAGTGGACTCTCCTGCAGATTTAGGAACCAAAATGTTTGAATTATTATCTTAATAATCCTCTAATTTTTAACTTGCTTTAATAGTGTAGGTTATTGCTATTTTATAATTTTAGTCAATACTCTTCCCCCAGATTTTCTAATAAATTCCTTTGAATCTTGCTTTAGTTCATCAAAATCTGTTGTTTCTATTTTTTCCTTGTCAAGTTCTTGAAAACGTTTGTCGGCTTTCATAGCTAAACTATCTACTTGTAACGACATAGTATTAAAGTTTAATAGTTTCAATTTCTCTATGTCTCTTAGTCGAGAAAGTGCTACATACCCTTGTCCTTTTTCAAAAGTCCTGCCAAGGTCAAGTTCAGCTGCGTCCAATGTCATTCCTTGGCTTTTATGTACTGTAATTGCCCAAGCCAGTCGTAAAGGTATTTGCTTGTAAGAGGCTAGAGTGGATCCCTTTTCATCATCTATGCTCCATGATTCTGGTGTAACGGTTATTTTTTCGTTGTCTAATGTTTTTACAATTGGCAAACCTAATTTTGAATAGCCAATGAGTTCTCCAAGCGTTCCGTTAATGAATCCTTTGTCTGGATTATTTTTAACAAACATAACCTTAGCTCCAATTCTAAGAGCCATGTCATCTTGCGCTAGAACGGTTTTCTTTAGTACTGTAATTAAACTCTTATCGCCTTCGGTTTTAGCTTTGAAAAACCTACTTTTTGAAGGTAAATCAGCAAGGTGAGTATTATTTATGAAGTCTACATCCTCATTATGGGTATAGAGTTTTGTTGGCAGAGCATCTTCATGAAAGTTTGTTTTAGATGCTTCTTTTAGTAAGTTAATTGAATTTTGAGAAATTGTTCCTGATCTAATTTCGTTTAATATTAAATTTAACGAATTATCATTTTGTCTGTGCTGTTCGGTCAAATAGCAAACATTAAAATTTGCATTCTGCCAAGCGGTCGACATAAACGCAAACTTATCTGAACTTCGTTCTCCTCTATTTCCGATTGGCGGAAGCTGAAAGAAATCTCCACAAACAACAATTTGTAATCCACCAAAAGATTCGTTGGTATCCAAACAGTGACATAAAACTTTATCAATGGCATTTAGCTGTTTTTTATGCAACATTGAAATCTCATCAATAATTAAAACCTTAGCTTTTTTAAATTGGTCTTTAATATATTTTCGTTTTTTAAGATTGGATAAATCTTTTGACGAAAGTTCGTCTTTTACCCCGATGCCAGACCATGAATGTATGGTAACTCCTTTAATATGTGTAGCGGCTACGCCTGTTGAAGCAGTAACAGCAACATTAACTTTTGCATCTTTTAATTGCTGAATAAATTGATTGAGCACATAGGTTTTACCTGTTCCAGCAGAACCAGTTAAAAAAATATTTTTTCCTGATTTTAAATAGGCCAGAGCTTGTTCTTGTGTCATTTAAAGCAAAGGTAGTAATGATCTATAATGTTGTGCAAATAGTCTCGATTTTTGTTAAAGTGAAATAATATATTTCTGAATTGGTGATTAATGATATAAGTTGATTGCAGTTAATTTGATTTTATTTTCAATATAAATAATATCAAGTACTCAAGAAAATTAGAACTATCGGCTTTTGATCTCTTTAATCTTAAAACTAAAAAAGCAACCCTAGGGTTGCTTTTTATTATGCTTTAGTTCTTTAAGTTTATTCTGAAGAATTAACTGGACCTTGTGCAGGTTTCATTGGAGTTGCATTAGTTTTTGGTGCTTTTACTTCTCCTTTAATTCTAATTGTAGAACTTCCTCCAATTACTTTACCATCACTGTCTTTTTTTGCTCTTGTAATATTGTCTGAATTCATTGCATTAGACTGGATAGTTACAGATTTATTAATAACTCCAACTCTTTTAGTATCGTATCTAACTTTTATTTCTCCTGTTGCTCCTGGGGCAATTTCTTCTCTTGGCCATTGAGGAACAGTACATCCACAAGAACCCTTCGCGTTTGATATTTTTAATGGTTGATTACCTGTGTTGGTGAAAACAAATATACATTCTCCATTCGCACTTTTTTCAATCTGTCCATAATCGTGAGTTGACTTGTCAAAAGATATCTCTGCACCCTGATTTAGTGCTATAGCTTGCTGAGCTACAAAGGAATTAGTTGTTAAAAACGTTGCTATTAAAAAGCTTAATTGTAAAATTGATTTTTTCATTGTATTGATTTATCTTAATTATACCAAATATATAAAATGTCGTTTAATAACAACAGTCAAAAACCAGACCATTTTAATCTTTATTGTTCTTTTTTTTAGAATTCTCTATTCTTTCTTTCTCTTTTTCATTTTCTTCTTCCAAAATATCTAAGTATTCAATATCGATATTTTCTAAATGTTCTAGCATTTTAGCAAGAGAAAGCGTATTTAACTTTTTACCAATTATCTTTTTTTCATTATCTAGTAAATATACCTGTGGTGTACTGAAGATGTCATAGTTCAATCTAAAGTTTAAACTTCCAAGGGTAGTTACTCTTTTTTCATAGATATAAGATTTTGCATTTTCATTAGCATCAGGAAAATCTGAAATATTTATCCATTGAAGTTTATTTTCCTTTACATATTTTGTCCATTTCTTGTTTTCAAGATTAGTGCCAACTGCAATAAATTCAATATCAATATTTTTTTCTTTAAGTTCATTGTAAAGTTCCATCATTTTAGGAATTTCTTTTTTACAATGACCACAGTCAGGGTCCCAAAATATTAACAGATTGTACTTATTAGGTAGTTTATAAAAATCAATCCATTTAACCTCTGATGTATCTGCTAATATTATTCTTGGTGCTTTTTTGCCAATTAAAAGTGGTGCTGTTTTATCGGCTTTTTCGCATAAGTCAACAAGTTTTGTTGAATCTATCCAATATGCCTTAGAATCATCTACAGGACAATAGTATTTCTTCGCCATACAAACAAATACAGCATCCATACCCATAATATTAGATGTCTCATATTTATAGGTTAAGTGGTGAACAGTATATTTGAAAAGTTCACTTTCTGAATCCATTTTATCTATTACATTATGTGCGTATTTACATATAGTGTCAGGGATTTGAGGAATCATTTTTTTAAAGAAAAAATCTAGCTTCTTATGGAAAACAGGTGTATGAACAATTCTGTTATCTGTAACATCAATATTATCCCAATAGTGCTCAAGATAATAACGATACCTTAGAGAATCAATATCCTTTATTTCATCCGGAATATCAGGTTCAATAGACATTGCAAGTACTTTTGCAGCAAGTAAGTTTTTATTACTAGTAATGTTGTTTTTTTGGTAATTTTTAACTTCTAGATCTAGAGCATTTCTCTTTTTTTCATTGTTTTCACCTTGAAGAGACATAGCTTTTTCTTTCATTGAACCTAAAAACCTAATGTAGTCATAGAAAACTTTATTATTTTCAGATTTTAAGACTTTCATTTTGCCATTAAAATCATTGATGTCAGTTTCCATTATTACATCTTCATCCGCTACAATAAATTCAAAGTATTTAGAGTTAGGACAAACCACTGCATATATACCACCAGTAAGTTTTTTTTGATTAAAAATAACGGTTTCATTTTTTGAATTTGCAGTATCTGCATAGTATAACTTCTCTCCAAAATACCTAGCTAAAAATACAGTAGTATCTTTTAAACCATTTATTTTAAAACTTAAATTTTGTTGACCATATATATTACAAGTAAAAAAAATTAAAAGTATAACTAACGTTTTTTTCATAAATAACATTTATTAAAAATAAGTATAATATAATGTAGGTTTTGAAATTTAACATTTTTTAAGTAAATATGTTCTTATATCTGGGTTAAGAATAAAAAAAGCGGAAATAAATTCCGCTTTAACACTAACTACAAATTATAAAAAAATATGCTTTTCGATTTTTCTCTAAAGCCTAACTGTAAACAATAAATTAAAATGACTCAGGTACTTTTCTCAAAGCTTTATTATCATAACGTTAAATATTATCTAAAAGCAGGGGCTCAATAATTATTTGATAAGATTATTGAATTATTATTTTGATAGTTTCGCTTTTGTTTTTCAAAAAATAAATACCCTTTGGCAAGTGAATAAAAACTTTTTGATCCACTAATGCTGACCAAACTATTTTTCCAATACTGTTATAAATAGATAAATTTTCATGTATGTTATTGCTTTGAATATTTACATAGCCCTTGGAAGGATTTGGATAAACCGAAAAAGTAGAAAGTTTTAATTCTTCTTGATTGGTTAAATCATTAGTTATTACGTTAATATTATCTAAAGCTATTACGTAACGATTATTAGAGTAATGCCTAAAGGCGATATATATTGGTGTATTTAAAGGAATACCTTCCAGTTTCACTTCAAAATTTGTCCAAAGGTTTGGAAGAGCAGTTGTGTCAAATAATAATTTGCTATTTAATATACTATCCTTATCTAAGTCTTCAGAACAGTATACTTGAAGTGCTTCTGGGTATGATCCATCTAAAGATTTGGCTTGAAAATTCAAATAATTGCCATTATTTGCAAAGCTTAAAACTGGTGATATAATAAAATTATTTGCTGAAATAGTATCGGTAAACCATGAATTAGCAGCCATTATTGAGTCTCCAATGTTTAAAGAATCATAATCTTCCACCAAATGAAAAGAACTGTTTAGGTTACTAACCATTGGGTCATTGTAAGGAGCTGCCATATCCCCATCAATAAAACTCCATGAAGAAAAATCTCCTGTATTGAAATTTTGATTTAATATCACTGACTGAGCGATGGTAAAGCCAAAAGAAATTAAAAAGAAAACTAAAAATATATTGCGCATAACTTCATTTTAAAGGAATAAGCGCAAATGTAATTATTTCCTATCAACATTTGAACCTGAACAATATATCACACATATTAGTTAATTAAAAAAAGCTGGTATTATATTTGATAAATTGAACTTATGAAATTTATATTATCTCTTTTTTTTTCTTTTAGTATTTTATTAGGTTTTACCCAGCATCACAATCTGCTCCCTGAGCTAGAAGAAACTGGAGAATTTCCTCCAACAGTAGTTGCTAAATTCCAATCTTATTCTTTAGACAACTTTTATAAATCAGATACTATTTTAGACAAAAAAGTAGATTCTATATTTAACCATTTAAATGACACAACTAGAATTGGACAAATGATAGTTCCAGCTATTGGTAGATTAGGAAAATCAAGAGATCATGTTTTGGATTTGGCTAAAAAAGGCTGGATAGGCGGAATACTTTTATTGAACGGAACTTTTGAAGACTTCTGTAGAGATGTTAAAAACTTTGATAGTGTAATGGTAAGTAAGGGCCATCTTCCACTTATTTTTAGTGCCGATGCAGAACCCACATTAGTTAACAGAAAGATTATTGGGTCTCAAAAAGTACCTTATACCAATACCATTCATACAATAGATAGTGTTGAAATTATTGCCAGTATAATCTCAGAAGATCTAAAAGAAATAGGAATCAATCAGAACTATGCTCCGGTTATTGATGCTTCTCCAAATAAGGTAGTTAGTAATAGAAGTTTCGGTCTAAACATGGATACCGTTATTTCTTTCTCTAATAAGTTTATTAATACCACTCAAAATCAGAATATTATTTCTACTGCAAAACATTTTCCTGGACATGGTTATGTAAAAGGAGATACCCATAAAGAATTAATCTTTATCGATGGTGAGATGAAAGAAGTTGTCAATTATATTCCTTTGATTAAAAACAGAGTTCTTTCAATAATGGTAGCTCATTTAGCTGTCAAAAACAATGAAGAATATAATACATTCGGTTTGCCATCTACTTGTTCTAGAAAGATTGTTACTAACCTATTAAAAGACTCTTTAGGGTTTGAAGGTTTAATTGTTACAGATGCGCTAAATATGGGTGGTGTTGCTAATCTAGATAACAATGGGTTAAGAGCTGCTCAAGCAGGGTGTGATCAACTATTAATGCCAATAGATGAAGAAAAAGTAATGCTAAATATTTTAAAAGCTATTGAAAATGATCAGATATTCAAAGAAGAGATTTATAATTCTGTTAAAAAAATAATAAGACTTAAGATTTGTCTTGGGAAATTAATTTAATTGTAGGTTTTTTTATCCCACTGGTATTCGCTAGGATAAATATTTTGAGAAAAACACATGAATGTGGATAGGGAACAAAGCATAATAAATGAATATAAAAACCATGCTATTCTGTGGTATCCAAAATATCCCATATCAACTTCAGCACCATTTAAAATCAACCATGTTGGTGTAAAAGCAGCTATTAAAAATGCAGTAATACCTACCGTTACAAACATAGACTCTATGGTTTGAAGTGGTAAAGCCATTGCCTTTTTAATCCATCCCAAATCGTCCCCCCATTGATGAACAAGCAAATAATTTTTATTTTTAAGTGGGATGAATAGCAAAGGGTCTTTGTTACAGTCTTCTAAATCAAAAGCTTGAGACGGAGCCAAAATAAAAAAGTGCTCAACAGTTAAGTTATTTGCTTTTTCAATTTCTTTAATTTTAAAAATAGCTTCTTTAGGAATTTCGTTCTTAAAATATTTAGTAGGTAAAAATCTTAATCTGTGTTGGATTGCAATTTTTTTAATGGCTTCAATATTAAATATATCCTCTTTGCTTAAAGTATTAATTTCTGCAAAATAATTTTTGGAAATAGATTTTGTGATATTTTCTTCTATCACACTTTCTTTTACAATGTCATTATCTAATAATTCATTTACAGAGTTAAGAAGATTTATATCAGATTTTACTTTTATTAGCTCTTTTTTAATGTCAACACCATCAAACATATTTACTTTTTTATCTAAAATATATACAAATATTAGCGTTTGCTATTTTGTTTAATTGTTTCAAAGAAATTATTGTAATTTACTTTTATTAATTAAGTTTTTCTGGTATTTGCTTTGAACAATATCTACAAATGCAAGAATCGTTATTATAAAATAAAATGTTGTTTTATTCATAGCATGAATAGAATTTCCCCATATTTTAAGGTCAGCTTTCTCACCTCCTTCAGTCAATAGCATTACTCCAACTACAAATAATATAAAAAGTCCTAAAACTTCATATTTTCTATTTTTTTGTAAAAATTCAGATACCTTATTTGCAGCCAAAATCATTAATATTCCACCAACCACAATTGAAATGGCCATAATTACAAAATCATCTGTTAGTGCCATTGCACTAAGAATTGAATCAAATGAGAAGACAAGGTTCATTAAAACAATCATAAAAATCACCTTGTTTGTAGAAGCTTTGGTTTTTTGTTCTTTATGGTCATTGAAAATTATCATGTGCCAAATTTCTTTAATTGATGTATAAAGAATGAACCCTCCTCCAAATAGGATTATTAAACTGTGTAAATTCATTTCAAAAGAAATGATTTCGGAATCACTACTTAAAAATGGGTTTTGAAACTTTTCAACTAAATTAACTAGAATAAACAGTAAAGCGAGTCTTAAAATTATGGCAATTGAAATACCGATTTTTCTTACAATTTCCTGTTTTTCAATAGGCGCTTTCTTAGATTCTAGCGCTATATATAATAGATTGTCAAAGCCTAACACAACTTGTAATGCTATAAGCATAGTAAGAGTTCCTATAATTCCTATAATTTCCATATCTAACAAAGAAAAGGAAAATCTAATAATTTAGAATATAGTAAAATGAGTTTTTTATTAATAGATCTTAAATAACTAAAAATAGAGCCATTTAAATTGACTTTTGTTTTGAATCAAGATTGCTGGTGCGGGAAATTTTATTACAGAGAAAGTATTTAAGAATAATTTTAAAAATTTATTCTCAGTTTTTATTTCAGATAAGTCTAAATCAAAACTTATAATATACTGAGATTGCCTGGACAAATTGTCACATTCTAAACAGTTTAAATTAGGATTATATCTTGCCCCTGTAAATCCATCTATGGAGTATCCTAAGGAAAGATTTAAGTATTTAAACAATTTATATTTCTCTTGAATTTTACTATTAAAATCTAAAGTAATCCAATAGGTTTGACCATTGTAATCTTTGAAAACCCTTTGTAGATAGTTGTCACCTAAAAGACTTGGTCTGTATTTTGCAATTTCTGTTGGATGAGAAGAAAATTTTAATTTTAAAACTTGTCGATTAAATTTTTTTTCTTGTCCATAGAATAGACCTGTTCCAATGAAATTTGAAAGAAGATCGTAATTTGAAAACCCCCATTCAGTAGAAAAACCATCTAAAACTTCAATTCCTAGCATAAAAAACAAGCTGTAGAAGCAACTTTTTTCAATAGAGTTTTCAATATTTCTTTTTTCTAAAAATAAATGACTTTTTCTTGCCACTTGGTAGGAAGAATAAATATGTCCTGCTTTGTCCATATAGTTCCACTCTTCTAAATCATTGAAAAAATGAAAAGATGTCTGAGGATATTTTTTATACCATAAATCGTAAAGTCCGTAATATGCTAAACTTGTTGTGCCAAGAACTGTAGAATTTAAAATTAAGTTTTTCTTATTGGTACTATCCTTAATTGTGTTTTCTTGAGAGTATAAATAGGATTGAAATAACAAAATAACAAAAACCAGAAAAAGATTAAAAATTCTAATTTTTATAGTTTTCATATTTTTTTATTCATTATTGCTTGAAAAATATTTAGATCCATTCATTACTATTCTAGCAAATAGAGAGTGTTGAATTCCCCAAGGACTTAGATTTTCAGAAAAATTTGTTTTTGAAAATTGAATATGGTATCCAAAATCAAAGGATAAATCTTTATTCATGAAATAATTAAATACAAGTCCAGATCCAATTCCAAATCCGTAGCCTCCAGGACTATTTCCTAGATTCTGATTAAGTAGAGTTCCTGAATTATGAATTATATTGTATTGTTTGTTATCGACAATAATATAATTCTCTTTTAGTCTTACCTCCAAAACTTGAATAAATATTGGATTTAAAAGTGAAAAATTTGATTCTTCGTAAACAGTTTTAATTACCCCCAAATTAATCATATTTCTTTTTTCTTTACCAATTAGACTTATTGGGATATAAGTGGGATCTACAGATTGATTGTTTGGGTCATCTACCGCTATTGTAACCACATCTTGTACTTTTAAGTCTGCAAAATTAATATCAATATAAATTTTGGATTTCCTTTTTTGTTTTCCAATATGAAATCCTATTTCTGTTCCAGGAGAATATTTGATAGTATTTGGTGAAGTTTCAATACTATAGGGGTATTGAAAAAATTGATCAAATATTGTTCTATTTTCAGGTCTATTAAAAATATTTGTCACACCATAGCTGTTATAAAACCCATTATATTGCACCGAAGTTTTCTTGTTAGCAATATATCCACCACCATTTATGCCAATAACCAATTCGCTATTTTGCTGTCCCAAGACAACCAATGGCATACAAAATATAAAAAAACAAATTCTCCACACAATTAGTAATTTATCAAGTAATCAATTTTCTCACTCAAATTTTTATTAGCCAAGAACTGTTCTTCTAGCTCTTTGGCAAAGGGAACGGGTGTATCTAAACTTGCACATCTTAATACAGGAGCATCTAAATCTTCAAAACAATTCTCATTAATTAAGGAGGATATTTCTCCTCCAATTCCACCAGTTAGACAATCTTCATGAACAATAAGTACTCTATTATTTTTCCTAACACTTTTAAAAATGGAATCTTTATCGAGGGGTAAAAGCGTCCTCAAATCCAAAATATCAGCAGAAATATTCTTTTCATTAATAACTTTTTGAGCCCAATGAACTCCCATTCCATAGGTTATTATACTCAATTGATTTCCTTCTTTAACCAACTTTGCTTTTCCAATTGGAGTTGTGAAATAATTTTCAGAAACCATTCCAGTTAAGCTTCTATAAAGTGCTTTGTGCTCAAAGATCATTACTGGATTTGGATCTTCTATTGCAGCTAGCATCAACCCTTTGGCATCTTCTGGATTTGAAGGATAAACAACCTTAAGACCTGGAGTGTGGGTGAACCAAGCTTCGTTACTTTGAGAATGAAATGGTCCTGCGCCAACTCCAGCACCAGTTGGCATCCTAATAACTACATCTGCATTTTGTCCCCATCTGTAATGTAACTTAGCCAAGTTATTTATTATTTGATTAAATCCTACAGTTACAAAATCTGCAAATTGCATTTCCATTATTGCTTTTTTGTTTTTTAAAGAAAGACCCAAAGCTGCTCCTACTATAGCCGACTCACATAGTGGGGTATTTCTTACTCTATCTTTACCAAATTTCTCCAAAAAACCTTCAGTGATCTTAAATACGCCTCCATATTCAGCAATATCTTGTCCCATTATTATGGAATTTTCAAATTTCTCCATTCCTTGGTATAAACCTTGAGATAGAGCATCTATAAATCTAATTTCTTTTTTATTTTCTGTAGAATATATTTCGTTGTTAGAGTGTTTTTTGTAAATGTCTAATAACTCTGAATTTAAATCTGCTTTTAATTCTGGAGTGGAAAAAGCTTTTAGCCAAGCACTATTTATTTGTTCTTTAAGAATTTTTTTAGTTTCTTCTATCTCATCCCTATTAAGAATATTGTTATTCAAAATTTCCGCTTCAAGTTTTAAAACAGGATCTTTACTTCTCCATTTATCTTGTAATCCTTCTGGATAATATTTTGTTCCTGATGCTTCTTCATGTCCTCTCATTCTAAATGTTAATGCTTCGACTAAAAATGGTTCAGATTTTTCGGATTGAGAGTCTTTTACTTTTTGGATGCACTTATAAACTTCAAGGATATTATTACCGTCAACCTGCTCTGTTTTCATCCCATATCCAATTCCTTTATCAATAAATTGTTTGCAATTAAATTGTTCTTTTGAGGGTGTAGAAAGACCCCATTGATTATTTTCAATTACAAATATTACGGGAAGTTTCCACACTGAAGCGACATTTAAAGCCTCGTGAAAATCTCCTTCGCTAGCTCCACCATCACCACTAAAAACTAAAACTGACCTATTGGTTTTATCAATTTTCTCAGACAAAGCTATGCCACAAGCAATCCCAAGTTGAGGCCCCAAATGCGATATCATTCCAATAATTTTATGATCCATACTTCCAAAGTGAAATGATCTATCTCTCCCCTTGGTAAAGCCTTCTTTTTTTCCTTGAAACTGACAAAAAAGCTGGTATAAATCAACCTTTCTCGTGGTGAAAACTCCTAAATTTCTATGCATTGGCAAGATAAACTCATCTTTTTCCATTGCTAAAGTTGCCCCAACAGAAATAGCTTCTTGACCAATTCCAGAAAACCATTTTGAGATTTTCCCTTGTCTAAGTAGAATTAGCATTTTTTCTTCTATTAACCTTGGCACTAATAAAGCTTTCAGTGCATTGATTATTTGAGGTTTATTCATACAAATAAAAGTAGTATTTAAATTATGTAATAGAAGTTAAATTTATTAATATTATTAGATTAATAAATAATTACTTGGCTATTTATTTATTAAAAATTTAATTGAGAAACCCCCCTTATTTATTATGTTCTTTATCGTTTAAATATTTTGTAGTTTTATGAGCGTTTATTAATTAATATTAAATAGTTAGTTTTGTGATAAATATTTTTGATCTGATGAAAAAGTTTTTCTTTAAATTTTTATTTTCTTTTCTTTTAATTTCAAGTTTTTCAACTAGTTCATATGCTACCCATATTATTGGTGGTGACTTTAAAGTGACAATGACTAATAATGGGACTAGTTCTAGTGTTTACGATATTCAACTTAGACTTTATCGTGACGATGTTAATGGAGCTGTCAACATGCCTGCAAGTGTTACTATAGGAATTTATCAAATTGGAACCAATAACCTTCAAACTATTAAAACTCTTTATTTAGACAATGGGTCAGGATCTTTAGTTCCACTTGGAGATCCATGTTATACACCAAACCCATCAATTGTTAGGATCGAAGAAGGGGTTTATAACGGATTAGGGTCTGTAAGTTTGCCAAACTTTTCTATGGGTTACTATTTGCATTATGAGACTTGTTGTAGAAATGGATTAATAGATAATTTAGCTACTCCTACAAGTGATGGAATATCAATTTTTGCAATTATTCCAGATCCATCTTTAGGTCAAAATTCAACACCTGATTTTGGAGATTATCCAAATGATGCATATTTCTGTGTAAATAATATTAAATACTTTACTTGGCCTGTTACTGATCCCGATGGTGATTCATTGGTTTTTTCACTTGTAGCTCCGCTAAATGATGGAACTAATACTAACAACGGAAATTCTGCTCCCGGTTCTGGTGCTTATCCCTTTTATCCTTCTTGTAATTTCGCTCCAGGTTTTAACCAATTTAATGTAATTGGTGGCACACCTCAAATGTCTATAAATCCTGTTACTGGAGAAATGGCTGCTTCACCTGCTATTTTAGGATATTTTCAGTTTTCAGTAAGAGTAGAAGAATATAGAAACGGTGTGAAAATTGGTGAGGTTAGAAGAGATGCACAATATGCCTCACTGCCATGCGTATTGGCAAATCCGCCAGTAATTACTGTCAATGACGATATTGGAAGTCCATTGTCTGATACTTTTTCTGTAGATGTTTATGTCAATGATAGCATTTGTTTTGATTTAGAAGTTGGTGTCAATGATCCATCTGATTCTGTTTTTCTTAAACTTACTTCCTCCAATTTTGATTTATTGAACTCTTTTATTCCAGCAAGTAATTATATTTCAGGAAGCACTAATTTGGCATATTACGATTGGGATAATAATATTGGTGATACTGTCTTTTTCAATCAATATTCTCCTAATAGCGCTGGATACATTGGTAATACAGGAGTCCTTTACATGCGTTATTGTTGGGAAGCACCTTGTGAGGGAATTGATTCTACTTTTAATGTAACAATGGATTCTTACTCTATCGATTGTAGTGGTTTTAATCCAGTTCAAAAAGAATTAAGTATATATGTCCAAAAAATTCCTGCACCAACTTTTTTAGATATTCCATCAACTATAAATGTTACTTTGGATGACACTATTTGCATAGATTTATTTGCACAAGACACCTTAAACGCTGATGATACCTTGGCCATAGAACCTTATTCGGCAAACTTTAGTTTTGATTCTACATTTGTTCCTCCTCAATTCAATAATTCTACTGGTCAATATTATTACGATGATTTTAACGATAGTATTGGTAATACAATTTCAATGATCGGATATTCTCATGTTGGTAATGTTTCTTCTGCGATTCAGAATGTAGCATTGAGGTTTTGTTGGGTTACTGATTGCAATTATGTTTATCAAAAAGAATTTGATTTAAACTACAGAGCTTTCTCTACAGTATGTGGCTCTGATACAGTTACGGCTACATCTAATGTTACTGTGGACCCTCCGACTGGAGATGTTAAGGAAATACCTAATATTTTCACGCCAAATGGTGACGGAAACAATGATGTCTACAAATTAGCTGGAACCAACGATCCTTGTTATGATGTTATGCAGATAAATATTTACAATAGATGGGGTCAATTAGTTTTTAAATCTTTTGATCCTAATTTTCAGTGGGATGGAAATTCAGAAAGCGGAAAAGAGTGTAAACCAGGTGCCTATTTGGTAATAATGAATGGAACTTTTGGAAGCACTTATGATGCAGATGGGAATCGAACCTCAAATCCTGTTCGTGATGAGTTTTGGGTTCATTTACTTAAATAGTCCTCAACGCATTTCTCATATAGTTTTTCATATTTAGGTAATATAACTTCAATATCAAACTTCATAGCTTGTTTATACGCATTTGCTTTAAATTTTTCTAGAAGAGAGTCATTGGATAACAGCTTTAGAGCATTTTTTGTCATTTGATAAGTGTCTCCAACAGAATTTAACATTCCACTTTCTCCATGAATAATAACCTCAGGAATTCCACCAGTATCACTAGCTATAACTGGAACTTCACAAGCCATAGCTTCAAGAGCTGATAAACCAAAGCTTTCTTTTGAAGACGGTAATACAAATAGATCAGAAATATTAAGAACTTCTTTGGTGGACTTTAGACTTCCCAAAAAGAAAATATTTTTCATATGATTAGAATTTCTTGCAATTTGTTCAAGTCTTCCTCTCTCAGGTCCATCACCTACTAAAATAAGTTTCACATCTATTTCTTTGGATATGCCTTCAAACATTATTAATACATCTTCAATTCTTTTAACTTTTCTAAAATTGGATACATGACAAATTATTTTCTCGTTATTTGGTGCAAATCTTTTTTTATAATATTCATTATTATCCAATTTATACTCCTTTAGACAAATAAAATTTGGAATGACTTCAATCTTATTTTTTATGTCAAATAATTTAAAGGTTTCATTTTTTAGATTTTCAGAAACTGCAGTTACTCTATTGGATTTATTTATTGAAAAATTAATTACAGGTTCAAAAGAAGGGTCTTTACCTACTAAGGTTATATCTGTTCCATGAAGAGTAGTGATAAATGGAATTTCAACTCCTTGATCCTTTAATATTTGTTGTGCCATATATGCTGCTGATGCGTGAGGAATTGCATAATGAACGTGGAGAAGGTCTAATTTTTCAAATTTAACAACGTCTACAAGTTTACTAGTTAGCACTTGTTCATAGGGCGTAAATTTGAATAAAGGATAATCTGAGGTTCTCACCTCATGGTAAAATATATTCTTTCTTAACTCTCCTAATCTAACTGGCTCACTATAAGTAATAAAATGTATTTCATGCCCTTTTTTGGACAATGCTTTACCAAGTTCTGTTGCTACAATCCCACTTCCCCCAAAAGTAGGATACAATACAATCCCTATTTTCATCTGATATATTTTGTTCCAAATATAGGTTAATTGCTTTATTAGTAGATGTTGAATTACCTATATTAGCTGGAAATTCAAGAAATACCATAATCTATGAATAGTTCAGAAAAAGATGTGTCCTTTAACAAAAATGAAGATCAAATAAAATTGATGATTTCTAAATTGAATATTAAGCTAGATAAAATCTATTTAGGTGGCGGAAAAGAGAAAATCAATAAGCAAAAATTAAAAGGAAAATTAGGTGCTAGAGAGAGAATTGAACTATTACTAGACAAGGATTCACCAAATATTGAAATTGGAGCCTTAGCTGGTTATCAGATGTATGAAGAACATGGAGGTTGTCCAGCAGGTGGGGTAATTGTAGTGATGGGATACATACATCAAAAGCTGTCTATGATAGTTGCAAATGACCCTACAGTTAAAGCTGGCGCTTGGTTTCCAATAACTGGGAAGAAAAACTTAAGAGCTCAAGAAATTGCAATGGAAAATAGAATTCCAATAATATATCTTGTTGATAGCGCAGGAGTTTACTTGCCTCTTCAAGATGAAATTTTCCCAGACAAAGAGCATTTTGGTAGGGTTTTTAGAAATAATGCAAAGATGAGTGCAATGGGAATTACTCAAATTGCTGCTGTTATGGGTAGTTGTGTTGCAGGTGGAGCTTACCTACCAATTATGAGTGATGAGTCATTAATAGTAGATAAAACAGGTACAATATTTTTAGCAGGTTCTTATTTAGTAAAGGCGGCTGTTGGAGAAATAATTGACAATGAAACACTTGGAGGAGCAACCACCCATTCTGAAATTAGTGGTGTTGTTGATTACAAATCTCCTAATGACAAATCCTGTTTGAAAACCATACGAGATTTATTAGACAAAATTTCAGCAAAAGAAGTTTTAAACCTTAACAGGTCTAGTTCCCAAAAACCCAAATTAAAAATCGAAGATTTTTATGGTACTTTTCCTTTTTTAAGATCTACCAATTACGATGTTAAAAACATTCTTGATTTTTTTATTGACAATGGCGATTTCACAGAGTATAAAGAGAATTATGGAAAAACTATTGTCTGCGGTTATGCGAGAATTGACGGTTGGTCTGTAGGGATTGTAGCAAATCAAAGAAAAGTTGTCAAAACAAGTAAATCAGAAATGCAATTTGGTGGGGTGATTTATAGTGATAGCGCTAGTAAAGCAGCTAGATTTATTATGAATTGCAATCAAAAGAAGATTCCCTTGGTGTTTTTTCAAGATGTTAGTGGATTTATGGTAGGAAGTAGATCTGAGCACGGAGGTATCATAAAAGACGGTGCAAAAATGGTTAATGCAATGGCTAACTCTGTAGTTCCAAAGTTCACAATTGTAATGGGAAATTCTTATGGTGCTGGAAACTATGCTATGTGTGGAAAGGCATACGACCCTCGACTGATAGTTGGTTGGCCAACAGCAGAAATTGCAGTTATGGGGGGTGAACAAGCTGCTAAAGTCTTGCTTCAAATTGAATTATCTTCTCTTAAATCTAAAGGTGAAAAGATATCTAAAGAAAAAGAAAAGGAATTATTTAATTCTATCAAGAAGAAGTATGACTCTCAAACTAAGCCCTACTATGCTGCATCAAGACTTTGGTTAGATGCAATAATAGACCCTAAGGATACTAGAAAATGGATATCGTTAGGGATTGAGGCAGCCAATAATAATCCAGATATCGAAGATTATAAAACTGGAGTCATTCAGACCTAAGTTAATTGGTGTTTTACTCTAAAAGTCTTCTTAAAATTTTCCCAACATTAGATTTTGGTAGCTCTTCTCTAAAACTTATACTCTTTGGGACTTTATAGTTTGTTAATTTAGTTCTGCAGAATTCTATTAATTCTTCTTCTGTTAGAGAAGGGTCTTTTTTTACAATAAATGCTCTAACAAACTCAGTACCATCTTTGTTTTTTTCACCTCTGACTCCAACTTCTAAAACTTTAGGGTTTTCTGAAATTGCTTTTTCCACATCATTTGGATAAACGTTAAACCCTGAAATAAGAATCATTTCTTTTTTTCTGTCAACAATTTTAAAGAAACCCTTTTCATCCATGGTTCCAACATCTCCGGTTAGAAAATAGTCTCCGTGCATACATTTCGAAGTTTCTTCCGGTCTGTTCCAATAACCTTTCATTACTTGAGGACCCTTAATAGCTATTTCACCAGGTTCTCCTACTTTAACTTCTTTTAAGTTGTCGTCAAAAATTTTAACATCAGTATTTGGAAGAGGTAATCCAATTGATCCAGTCCTGTGTTTTCCATTCCATGGATTGATTGTTGCAGCTGGACTTGTCTCAGACAATCCATAAGCTTCTAACATTGCAGTTCCGGTAAGTTTTTCCCATTGTTCTGCTACTACATCTTGTACAGCCATACCTCCACCAAGAGCTAGTTTCAATTTGTCAAAGTTTAAATTTTTAAATACTTCTTGGTTCATTAAGCCTATAAAAAGAGTATTGACACCTGTTATAACGGTAAATGGATTTTTCTTTAGATCTGCACAAAATTTAGGCATATCTCTAGGATTAGTAATTAATATATTTTTTGATCCATACCTGAAAAAAGTAAGACAATTAGCAGTAAGAGCAAAGATATGGTAGAGTGGAAGTGCTGTAATTACAACTTCCTCACCATGGTCTACATTTTCTCCTATCCATGCTTCCACTTGGGAAACATTGGCACAAATATTACTGTGGGTTAACTCCGCTCCTTTTGAAAGACCTGTAGTTCCACCAGTATATTGTAAGAAAGCTGTGTCAGTACTACTTATTCCAACAGTTTTTCCTTTCTTTCCACTGTTGTCTTTGAGAATTTTCTTAAGGTTGACACTTTCTGGAATTGAAAATGCAGGAACCATTTTTTTAACATTTCTAATAACAAAATTTATTATACTGCCCTTAATTCCACCTAGCAAATCACCTATGGTCGTAGTAATTACAGTTTCAATATCGGTTTCAGCAATAATTTTCTCTAGGTTATGCGCAAAATTCTCCACAATAATTACTGCTTTTGCTCCAGAATCCTTGTATTGATGTAACATTTCATCAGCAGTATATAATGGGTTGGTGTTTACAATAACTAGTCCGGCCTTTAAACAAGCAAAAATGGCTACGGGGTATTGTAATAAATTGGGCATTTGTAAAACTATTTTATCTCCTTTAATTAGTTTTGTCTCATTTTGAAAATAGTAAATTAAAGCATTTACGTGTTTGTCTAATTCATCATATGTAAGGTCAACATCCATATTCTTGTAAGCAACTTTGTTTCCAAAATTTTTAATGGATTGGTCATAAATTTCTACTATATTTTCATAATTTATTTCTGTAGAATGGGAAACAAAATCTGGATAACTTTCAAGCCATGGAAATTTGCTCATTTTATTATAATTTTAAATTAATAATTTATAGTTTTTTGTAAAAATGTAAAGATTACACTTTTATAAATATAGTAGTTATCAGTTGAATTTCAAATTTTTATTTTTATAATAAAAACTTTTTTTAAGTGAATTTTATTCTAATGTTGTTAATTTTATTTTGTTATTTTAAAACCTAATCTTCTTTTTAGAGTATAATAAATTTATGTCGATACTTATTGCAATAAAAAATAATTTTATAAAGCTTAATTTGTTTTTGTTCTTATGCTTTATTATTAATAGCATAAGTGTATTTGCCCAAGACCCTATTTTTACCCAGTTTTATTCAAATCCTGTATATTTAAATCCTGCTTTTTCTGGCACCCATCATTGTCCAAGAATTGTTTCTAACTATAGAAACCAATGGCCAAACTTTTCTGGTGACTTTATAACTACTTCAATTTCCTATGATCAATACGTAGACGCCTTAAAAGGTGGATTTGGTGTAATTCTAATGAGTGATCAAATTGCCAAAACCTTAAATTCCAACGAAGCAAGTTTATCCTATTCTTATCACCAACATATCACACGAAAATTCACCGTTAATTTCGCACTTCAAGGAACTTATATTCAAAAATCTGTAAACCAGTCTAATTTAACTTTTGGAGATATGATACACCCTAGAAGAGGATTTGTTTTTTCTACTGCAGATGTTATTAAAGCAGCTCCTGTTAATTTGTTTGACTTTTCTGCAGGTATTTTGGGGTATTCTGATAGATTTTATATTGGATTTGCAACTCATCATTTAACTGAACCTAAAATTTCATTGGTCGAAGCGATTTCACCAGGGTCCTCCCCACAATCATATCTTAATAGACGATATACAGCCCATATGGGTACTGAAATCACTTTGGGTTCTAAATCTGTTTACAGTGAAGAAAATGAAACACTTTCACCAAGTGTTCTATTTGTTAAACAAGGGGACTACCAGCAATTAAATGTAGGATTGTACTATAAAAAAGGAAACTATGTTGTTGGCGCTTGGTACAGAGACCTTGATTCATTTATTATTACTTTAGGATTAGATACTAAAATATTAAGAATGGGATACAGTTACGATTTGACCACTTCTCAATTAGGTACTTATTCTGGAGGTTCTCATGAGATATCTTTAGCTTTAAAATTATATTGTGCACCTAAGAAAAAGAAATTCAGAACAATGTCTTGCCCTGCATTTTAATCTATCTTTCCATCTTTAATAGTTATCTTTTTATCTGCTAAATCGGCTAATTTATTATTATGAGTAACAATTATGAAAGTTTGTTGATTTACTTCTCTAAGTTTAAAAAAAAGTTCATGTAAACTTTCCGCAGTTTTTGAATCTAAATTCCCACTAGGTTCATCCGCCAGGACTACTTGTGGGTTATTCATAAGTGCTCTTGCTACGCTAATTCTTTGTTGCTCACCACCGGAGAGTTCTGATGGTTTGTGATTAAACCTATCACTTAAATCCATTAAATCAATTAGGTGTTTTGCTTTTTCATTTGCTATTTTTTTAGACTTCTTAGCAATATAAGCAGGTATACAAACATTTTCTAATGCAGTAAATTCAGGAAGTAAATGATGGGATTGAAAAACAAATCCTATATTTTGATTTCTAAATTCTGCGAGCTGATTTTCATTTAATTCAAATACATCTTTGTCATTATAAAAAACTTTACCACTTGTTGGTTTTTCTAGAGTTCCTAGAATTTGAAGAAGAGTTGTTTTTCCTGCACCACTTTTCCCAACAATAGATATAATTTCACCTTCATTAATAGATATGTCAATTCCGTTTAGAATATTTATTTCATTAATACTTTTATGAATTTTTATTCCCTTTATCATCCTATAAAAGTAATTAGTTTAAACTTATAATTAAATAAAATCATGTTTCATTGTAATATTTTCCTTTTTAGAATCTATTCATTACAACAAATTTTTACATTTACTAAAAATAACTACAGTCTTATGAATCTACATGAATATCAGGGTAAAAATATTTTAAAAAGTTTTGGAGTTTCTATTCAGGAGGGTAAAGTTGCACATAGTGTAAGTGAAGCAATGGATGCTGCCAAAGAATTAGCAAGTGAAACTGGTACAGAATGGTTTGTTGTTAAAGCCCAAATACACGCTGGTGGTAGAGGTAAAGGAAAAGTTATTGAAACTGGTAGAAATGGAGTAGTGATTGCCAAAGGTTTGGGAGAACTTGAAGATAAAGTAAATGGTATTTTGGGTGGGCATTTAGTAACTGCTCAGACCTCTGATAAAGGAAAAAAAGTTAATAAAGTTCTAATTGCTCAAGATGCTTATGCCCCTGATTTTGACAAAACCTCAGAGTTTTATATGTCCGTTTTATTAAATAGAGAAACTAGTAGAAATATAATTATGTATTCTACAGAAGGTGGGATGAATATTGAAGAAGTTGCTGAAAAAACACCTCATTTAATTTTTAAAGAAGAAATAGACCCTAAAGTAGGTATCACTGGTTTTCAGTGTAGAAAAATTGCTTTTAACCTTGGCTTAAGTGGGAAGTCACTTAAAGAAATGGTAAAATTCGTTCACTCTTTGTATTCTGCATATGTAGGTTGTGATGCATCCTTATTTGAGATAAATCCAGTTCTTAGAACATGTGATGATAGAATTTTGGCTGTCGATGCCAAAGTAAGTTTAGACGATAATTCATTATTTAGACATAAAGATTATGCTGAATTAAGAGATTTGTCTGAAGAGGATCCAACTGATGTTGAAGCAGATAAGGCTGGCTTAAACTTTGTTAATCTAGATGGAAATATAGGCTGTATGGTGAATGGAGCTGGTTTAGCAATGGCTACTATGGATATCATAAAGCAAAGTGGTGGTGAACCGGCTAATTTCTTAGATGTAGGTGGAACTGCAGACGCTGACCGAGTTGAAAAAGCATTTAACATTATTCTTAAAGACACTAAGGTGAAAGGTATACTTGTAAATATATTTGGAGGAATCGTAAGATGTGATAGAGTAGCTAACGGAATCGTTCAGGCCTACAAAAGTATTGGTAATATTCCAGTTCCTATAATTGTTAGACTTCAAGGAACAAATGCTGTTGAAGCTAAAGAGATAATTGATAATTCTGGATTAAATGTTCACTCTGCAATAACTCTAAAAGAAGCTGCTGAAAAGGTAAAAGATTTGGTAGGCTAGTACTCGTAAATTGTTAGACCACTTCTTAATTTTGGTTCAATCCACGTGCTCTTAGGAGGCATATTTTCACCAATATCTGCTATAGATGTTATTTCTTCAATATTATGAGGATAAAGCTCAATTCCTAAGCTTCCCACATTTTGATCTACTCTTTTTGTAAGGAAGTTTATTGCTTGGTTGCCTTTTACATATTCAATATTGGTATTGGAACTTAAGTTTTCAATATTTAAAACTTTTTTTAATATTAAATCTGACACCATTTGGCTATTTAAGCTACTTTTTATATCGCTTTTAATAGCAGCATCTTTGACTTTTAGTAAATACCAGCTGTTCTCTATATAGATACAAACTTCACTTTTTGAACCGGGTGATCGATGATTTTTTAAATTTTCTATTTTAAAACAATCTTCTAGATTTTCAAGGAATTCATTTTTACTAAGTCCTCCAATATTTTTCACTATTCTATTAAATTCAAAAATTTTTAAATCATTTTGGTCTATTAATAGAGAAAGAAAATAATTTCCTTTTTCTTGGTTTGGATTAGATTTTTGAAATAAAGAAGAGGAAGCTATTCTGTGATGGCCGTCTGCAATATAAATATTGTTAATATTCTCAAATTCGCGGATAAGTTCTTGGATTTTATCAGAACTATTTATTAACCAAAGCTCATGACTCTTCTTATCAGTAGTTGTAAATTTATACTCAGGTCTTTGGGAACTTTCAGATAAAATAATTTCGTTTATTTTATTGGATGGCTCATAGGCTAGCAATACTGGTTCTGCATGAAAATTACAAGTGTCAAGATATTTTTTAAATACTTTTTTCCTTTTATCTATTGTGTTTTCATGTTTTTTAATCCTATTTTCTTGATAATCTTTTACAGAGGCTCCTGCGATAATACCAGTGAAAACCCCATAGCTGGTAGTCTGTCTATATAAATAGAAAATAGACTTTTCATCCGTAACTAAGAACTTCTTATTTTTAAAATCTTGGTACTTTGTTCTGATAGATTGAAATCTTTCTGTACTATTTGGTATAGTTCTATCGCTTTTGTCAAATTCTGGATTTATGACATGTAAAAATGAGTATGGATTGCTTTCTAATTTTGATTTAAGCTGACTTTTTGAATAGGTGTAAAATGGTCTAGAGCAAATTAAATGTGTTTTATCTCTAACAGGTCTAACAGCTGTAAAAGGGGTTATTTTGGCCAAAAAATTATTTCTTGTAAAAGTTAATTATTTTTTCTGCTAATTCTTCTCCTATTCTGTCTTGAGCTTCTAAAGTAGCAGCTCCTATATGTGGCGTTAGTGATATTTTTTCATTACTTAAGAGATCTTTTGATGGCTTTGGCTCACCTACAAAAACATCTAGAGCAGCAAAACTTACTTTATTAGATTTTAGTGCATTAATTAATGCTGGTTCATCTATCACACCTCCTCTTGAGGCATTAACGATTCTTACTCCATTTTTCATTTTTTCAAATTCCAAACTTCCTATAATTGGATTACCATCTTTTGGCATTGGCACATGTAATGAAATAAAATCTGATTTATTTAGTAGCTCTTCCATAGAGGAGATATTTATAGTAACATCTAATTTTTGATTAGCAATATCTAATTCGATAGTTGCTTTTTCCATAAACGGATCAAAAGCCAAGACATTCATTCCAGCACCTAAAGCATATTTTGCAGTATTCTGCCCAATCCTTCCAAAACCTATAATCCCAATATTTTTCCCTCTTAACTCAATGCCTTTAGCATATTTCTTTTTTAATACCTTAAAATCATTTTCTCCATTTTGTGGCATATTTCTATTGGAGTCAAAAACAGATCTAGAAATACTAAATAAGTGAGCCATTACAAGTTCTGCAACAGATTGAGAGGAAGCGGCAGGTGTATTAATAACTAGTAATCCTTTCTCTTTTGCATATTCAACATTGATATTGTCCATTCCGACGCCGCCTCTACCGATAATTTTAATCGAAGCACAATTATCAATAATATCATTCCTTACTTCGGTTGCACTTCTTACTAAGATTACCTCAATTTCATTTTCATTTATGTAATTCACTAAATTAGACTGATTTACATGTTCTGTTTCAACACTAAAACCTGCATTTTCTAATTGGTCAATACCAGATTTTGAAATACCATCATTTGCTAAAATTTTCATAATTAACCTTTTTTATTTTCTAATTCTCTCATGATTTCTACTAAAATATTTACACTTTCATAAGGCATTGCATTGTACATAGATGCTCTAAAACCACCTACTGATCTATGTCCTTTAAGTCCATTAATATTTGCTTCTACTAACATTTTATTAAATGTTTCATTTAATGCATCGTTTGTTAAAGTGAAAGTTACATTCATTGAACTTCTGTCTTCAATATTAGCTGTTCCACGGAACAAAGAACTGTCATCTATTTGTTTGTAGATAAGATCTGATTTTTTTTCATTTTGTTTTTCGATGAAAGATAATCCACCAATTTTCTTTAACCATCTCAGGTTAAGCATGGACGCATAAATAGGAAATACTGGAGGAGTGTTAAACATTGAGTCTTTATCGCTATGTGTTTTAAGATCTAACATCGTTGGAATTGGAACGCTACTTTTACCAAATATTTCTTTTTTACAAATATAAAGAGTAGTTCCTGCAGGGCCCATATTTTTTTGGGCACCAGCATAAATTAAGTCAAAGTCTTCAATATTTACTTTTCGAGAAAATATGTCAGATGACATATCGCAAGCTAGTGGGATATCACCTTTGTAGAATTTTTTAATCTGGGTGCCAAAAATTGTATTGTTAGAAGTTACGTGGAAATAGTCAATATTATTTTCTAGTGTATAATCTTTAGGAATATAATTAAAGTTTTTATCTTCAGAGGAAGCTATAGTAATTGAAGTGCCCATAAATGAAGCCTCTTTTGCTGCTTTTTTAGCCCAGGCACCAGTTACTAAATATCCGCCAGTTTTATGAGATCCCATTAAATTGTATGCAGCTGTTAAAAAACCTAAACTAGCTCCTCCTTGCAAAAATAAGACTTCATATTCATCAGGAACATTTAAAATTTCTCTAACTAGTTTTCTGGCTTCCTCCATTACAGCAACAAAATCAGTACTTCGATGAGAAATTTCAATTAGCGAAAGACCAGATTCGTTAAAATTTAAAATACTTTCTGCAGATTTTTCAAAAACTTCGTTTGGAAGAATGCAAGGACCCGCGCTAAAATTATGGACTTTTGGCATGATTAATTTTTAATCAGTAAATATTGTAAAATTAATGATAGTGAATTATAGCGTTTACCCTTAATTTATTAACTTTTTTAATCTGTTATTAACAAACCCATTTATTGGTAAGTTATTTATTTGGGTCGTTAAAAGGTCTTTTAAGAATTTTAAGAGATTTGGCATCAAAATTTCTTTTAAAATTCCATTCATTTTCGTTCCATTGAAAAGCATCGAAACTTAAATCTGTTACATACCAATCTGCAAAATCTTCTAAATGGGGAGATGGTGGCATCAGGTGGTCAAAAATTAGGTAATCTTCTTTTCTAGCGTGTCTATGTTTTAAAGACATATAAGATTGTTTATTGTATTGGAAAATGACTCTTTTTTTAGTTTTACCATCTGGGTATTTAAAAATTGGTACTCCAAATTGTATTTTATTTTTTTTGCTTATTACCATTGATTCAATAATCTTTTTATTGGAAAACATATTATTTCCGTCCCATCCCAGAAGAGTATATACTGTTCTATTTTTTCTTTGTTTAGGAATTATGGAATAATACAATGCTCCAAACCACGAATTAGCATCCAAAGAAGAGTACTCAATTTCTGGAATATCATTTTTAAAATCAGTTAATTTCAAGATTTCAAGGTTTTTCATTAAAATCCAGCATTCGTAATGTTGTTTTTGATTAGATAATTCAATATTCCAGTTGAAAATCCTGAAATTCCCATCTGGTGATATTGCTGTGCTCATGAATTGTGAAAGGCTGTCAAAGGGATAATTGAAGATTTCACTTTTGGATATTGCTTCTTCTAAAACATTTTTAAAGTCCTCATTAAGAGCTATTGCTTTGTCGTGGTTTTTTTCGAAATGGACATCTTCAAGATTATTTATTAGTTTTAGTTCATACTCTTGAATAGTCTGTGAGTTTAAAAAACCAAGAACAAACAAAAAACAAAAAATAAATTTCCATTTTAACATAAACTAAATTTACCAAAAATGTAAGTACTAAGAAATATGAAGGCTATCCTTTTTTTCTAGTAAGGAACTTTCTTGTTCGACAAAATTTTCATCTGGTACACAACAATCGACTGGGCAAACTGCAGCGCATTGAGGTTCATCATGAAATCCAACACATTCTGTACATTTGTCATTGACAATAAAGTAAACATCCATTTCAACAGGCTCATTTTCTTTATCTGAATCTACTTCAATTCCAGAATTTTTACCTTTATACTTTCCTTTAAGAGATGTGCCATCAGAAAACTTCCACTCGGCACCACCTTCATAAATAGCATTATTCGGGCACTCTGGTTCACAAGCACCACAATTTATACATTCGTCTGTTATTTTAATTGCCATTTGATAATGGTTATATATTTGTACAAATATAACATGTTAATGATTAAAACTAAAAACGTTTATAAAAAAGCACCTTTAGTCCAATTGGGTGAATTTCTTTCCAATTTTATAGAATCTAATTCTTGGCCAGGGCTTCAATGTGGAGTAAACCAAACAGAATTTGAAAAATTTCAAATTTCCGTTGATAAAGCTTTCTTAAATAATTCATGGTTTTCTCATAAAATGATTCATTTATCCCTTGAGTCTTGGTCAAAAAACTTGACGCAAGATAATATAGAAAAGTGGGTAAGTAAATATGAAATTTCAAAGACAATTGATAAAAATGTTCTTATAATTTGTGCTGGGAATTTACCTTTGGTTGGTCTTCACGATGTTATTTGTTGTGTTTTATTGAATTTAAATACTCAAGTAAAGCTTTCTAAAAATGACGATATTCTTATACCTGCAATTTTAAATATTCTTTATTTATTTGATTCTGAAATTAAGAATAAAGTAAAGATTTGTGATGAAAAACCTCATAATTACAATTCTGTAATTGCTACAGGAAGTAACAATAGCAATAGGTATTTCGAATATTATTTTGGTAAAATTCCTCATATTTTTAGAAAGAATAGAACATCTATTGCTGTGATTGATTCCAAGGTTTCCGATAAAGAATTAAATAACCTTTCTCACGACATATTACAATATTATGGACTAGGATGTAGATCGGTAACTAAACTGTATCTCCCTGAAAATTTTAGTATTGATAGGATTTATAATTGTGTTTTTAATTACAAAGATTTGGCAAATCATAATAAGTATATGAATAACTATGATTACAATAGATCCATTTTTTTATTGGGAAAAAAATTGTTTTTTGACAATGGATTTTTAATTTTGAAAGAAGATAAATCATTGTTCTCTCCAATAAGCGTTGTAAATTTTGAATATTACTCCAGCTTAGAAACATTAGAAAAGGAATTAGATGTTTTGTCAAATGAAATCCAATGCAGGGTGGGAGCAGGTGGAATTCCATTAGGAATGGCTCAAAAACCAGATATTTGGGATTATGCTGATGGTATAGATACCATCGATTTTTTAATAAAAAAGTAAATTATGAATGTTCAAGAAATAAAAGAAAGATTAATTAAAGGAAACCAGTCTTATATTGCAGATACTGAGAATCTAACAAGTGATTCTTCTCTAAGAGAGACATTAACTAATGGTCAAAGTCCATTTGCAATTATTTTAAGTTGTGCAGATTCAAGAGTTGTTCCAGAAATGATTTTTGATTGTAATATTGGAGAGTTATTTGTTGTTAGAGTCGCTGGTAATATTGCCAATAGTAGTTCAATTGCAAGTATAGAATATGCTGTAGCTCACTTAAATTGTAAAATGATTTTGGTTTTAGGTCACGAAAGTTGTGGAGCAGTTACTGCCGCAGTTCAAGGAGGAGATAATGGTCCAAATTTAAACCATCTGGTAAGTCATATTTCAGATTCTGTTAAAATGGGAGAAGGCAAAGAATTAATAGATGTAATAAAAATTAACGCTAGTAACAATGCTAAAACATTAGTGGAAAACAGTGAGATTTTGAAAAATGCTGTAGATCAATCTGGTTTGGTAATTCAGTCTGGTTATTACAATTTAGGTTCTGGAAAAGTTGATTTTTTAGATTAATTATTCTAAAAAAACCAAAGTTTCCGTCTCTGAAATATCTACTCTGATATTTTCCTGTATTGTAGTGGATAGGGTTAATCCAACCCAATCTGCTTTTATTGGAAAATGCCTGTGCCTTCTATCTACCAATACAACGGTATTCATTTTCTTTATGTCTTGACTTAGTAAAAAAGCTGCTGCGTGCATTAAAGTTTTGCCTGAGTTTAAAACATCGTCAATTAAAATTATTTTTTTGTCGTTGAAAGAAGTTTCTGGGTCTAAAACAACTTTAGTTTCTAAAGGTTGTTTTTTATTTATTTTAAGTTCAATAAGTTTAACTTTTGATAACAAGTTATTCTTACTGAGTAATAATTTTAATTTTTTACCCAACAAAAATCCATTATTGCTTATTCCAACAATAAATAATTCTTTTTCGTCATGGTACTGTTCAATAATTTGAAAAGCTATTCTCTCTAGCTTTTTATTTACATCATCTCCATTTAATATTAACGAACTTAACTTTTCCATAAACTAAAATCTTGCTACTAATTTAAGATTTAATCTTCTAGATGTTAGAAAACTAGGAATAGAATATTGTCTGCCACTAACATCTCTAATCCAAGTATAGTTGGTAGTATTGGATATATCTAGTAAGTTAAAAACTTCAAATGCAATCCACATAGACTCCACACCATTTAATATAGATTTCTTTTTAAATTTTGACTTATCTGTTTCGTTATTAATTAAGTCTTTAGAAAAACCAATATCTACTCTTTTATAAAAACTAGATCTTAAAGTGTCTGAAAACCTTTGATTCCCTGGTGGGCCATAAGGTAGTCTAGACCCAACTAAAACATTAATATTTACTTTCATTGTACTCCATTTAACTTTTTCTGTGTCCCAGTCATTTGGCATTTGGTCTTGAAAAAACATAGAAAATGAAAGTCGTTGGTCGGTTGGCCTTGGAATTAGTCCAGGTTCAAAACGTGTACTATCGGAAATATTTTGATCTATTGTATATCCCGGAATAATTTTCTCCCCTTCTTTGTTAAAATATTCGTAATAAAAATCATTGACTAGGTCTTCTTTAGTTTGTAGCCAACTTAAAGATGCATAAGATTGAATACCCTTAACAAACTCTCCGTTAATTTTTAAATCTATTCCTCTAGCATATCCGGAAGCTAAATTTTCACCATAATAATTTACCCTTACATTTTCAATTTCATATGGAATAATATCTTCTAAAAATTTATAATAAATTTCAGAACCAAGCTTAAACTTCCTATCCCACATATTAAAAACTAAATCTCCTCCCGCTACTAAATGAATTGATTTTTGCGCTCTAATCATAGGATTGAGTTCT
This sequence comes from Bacteroidetes bacterium MED-G20, assembly GCA_905181675.1. Lineage (GTDB taxonomy): Bacteria > Bacteroidota > Bacteroidia > Flavobacteriales_D > Parvicellaceae > MED-G20. The sequence goes on along the minus strand of CAJIYZ010000047.1, from coordinate 21,960 downwards.
CCATTTAAGTTTCTTGCAGCTCTATAAAAGGGGGGTTGGTAATAATAACCAGTTGCCAATCTAAAAGTGATATTTTTTCTTGAAATTTTTTGATTTTCGAATTTGAAAAAAGCAGGTCTCCATTTAAAATTTATTCTTGGTGATAGTACTGTTTGGTTATTGTAAGTCCAGTAGTTTGCTCTAAGACCAATTGTAGCTGTAAAATAATCTTGTGTTGAAAATATTGTATCAATAGTGTTTAGACTGTCTTTATTGTATATTAAATGAACATTTTTTTCTTTGTTAAATTTAAATCTGTTTTGGACAAATCCAGTCACTCTTGAAGATTCAATTTCATTATTTGCTCTAATAAACTTACTTAAGTTAAGTTCTTGATAAGGAATATTATTAGGATCTTGGTATCCAATACTATCCTCGGCTCTAGGGGTGTTGAATCTTGCGGAATCAAGGTAATTCCATTCTTTTATATTATTTTTAACTTGCTCGTTTTGTACTTTTATTCCCCAGGATGTTTTTTGGTTTTCATGGTTGAAATTCCCTTTGTGATAGAAGTTGATAACATTAGCTTTAAGTTCGTTCCTTGCGTGGTTTAGAAATGCTCCAACTCCTCTGTTGTATGCAATATCTCCATATTGATCACTTCCCAAGTCTCTCTCCAATTCATCAAGTCTATATTCTCCTAATAAATCAAAGTATTCTGTTTCATTGGTGTTGAATGTTGAAATATAATAGTTCAAGGATAAATTTTCTGATTTTTGATGTTTTAGAGATACAGCTCCCATATAGGTTTTGTATTGGGTATTTTCTTGGCCTTCGTAATAGACAGTAAATCTCAAAGCTTCATTAATATTTCCAAAGTTTGTTTGTCTATTCTCTGGCTTAACTGAAAAGAGATTATTAGCAGATGTTCCAAATACGGAAAGTTTTAATTTCTCAGTGATGTTAAAATTGATTAGCCCTTGGACATCCATAAATCTTGGTTGGTATTCGCCTTTGGTGTCTAGAGCTCCTAATAGGTAAGCATTAGTCCTATATCGAAAACCAATATTATAATTTATTAGTGAACTTGGCCTATCTCCAAACTGAATTTGAGTTCCTAAAAGACTAGTGGATAAATTTGCTTCAAAATCTACTGGCTCTTTGTAAGAAATGTCTAATACACTTGAAAGCTTGTCACCATATTTTGCATCAAAACCACCAGCTGAAAAAGTTATATTTTCTATCATAGATGGGTTTATAAAACTCAGTCCTTCTTGTTGTCCTGATCTAGCTAAGAAAGGTCTATAAACTTCAATACCATTTACATAAATTAGATTTTCATCAAAGTTTCCACCTCGAACACTAAATCCGCTAGACAATTCATTATTCTGCCTTACTCCAAACCCAACTGAAGAAAGCAATCCTTCAATATTGCCACTTGGCAATGCAATATTAGAGGCATTGATTGTGGGAAGTATTTCCGTAGGTGAACTCCCGGGGTCTTTGTACTCTACTTCCAAAGTTTTTAAAACTTTGTTTCTCATTTTAAGATTTAGAACTGTATTTTTTTCAGGATTTATGGTTTTAGTAATTTTTTTGAAATTCACATGGGTTATTTCAATGGTTGTTTTTCCATTGCTTTCAATAGAAATATCGAATAAACCATTTTTATCCGATACTGCCCCAGTAGTTTCCTTTATCTCATTAGTAATTGCTTTAATATTTGCATTACTAATTGGGTTTCCATTTATATCTCTGATATTTCCTTTTACTATAATTTTTTCCTGTCCAATAGCTATGAATGAAATTAATAACACAAGAAACAATAAATTATATTTATTAAATATCATCATTTATTGTTTTTGAAATCCCCTCTTTTCCATGCTTGAATAAATTGTGCCCACGCAATGGGGTTTAACAAGCTTATAGGTGCATACTGACCAGCATAATATAGTTTATTTTGAATTTGCTGTTGTTGCCATTTGAAATTAAGTGCTCCATCCATTGGTGTAAACTGCATTCTTTCATTAAGTTTTTCTCTTGAAAGATTGTTCATAGCTCTTTTGTAATCGTCATTGGGTATCTCGGTTTCAACAAAGGCTTTTGCAAATTGTTCTTTGGATGGCCACGGATATATAACGACTGTATTTAACATTATAGTATCCTGATACATTATATGAATTAATGAATATTTATTGGTAGTAAGTGTATCAGGGATAGTGAACCTCGATTTTTTATAGCCTATACTACTGAAAATAATTGTATCACCTTTTTTTGCTACAAAGGAAAAATATCCAAAATAATCAGAAATAGTTCCTCGTTTTGTTTGATTATCTATTATACTACAATAGGGTACTGGCTGTAAACTATCTTCTGAAATAGCCACTCCACTGAATTGAATAAAATCTTCATTTTTTTGTGCCAACGTATTAAATACTAAGCCTAGAATAAAAAGATTTAATAAGTATATTTTTAAGATTATTTTAATTTTTTTTTGATTTGATGTTGTTTTTAAAAACTGAAAATTAAAATACCCGTAAGTATTCCAACTGAAATTGTAAGGATGTTTTTAATTTTCCCTTTTGAGTTGTGGTGGTCTTCAAATATTAATAATGTAGTTATATGCAGTAGCATTCCACAAGAAACAGCTAATAAATTGAAAGAAAATCCTCTGAAAAAATCAATATTAACTACAAATTCTCCAAAAACTCCACCTAAAGGACTAGATACTGCAAATAGTAAAAGAAAAATAACCTTTTTTAAATAGCTCGAGTTTATACTATTTAGAAATATAATTAATACGGCAGCAATTGGTAATTTATGAATAAGAATTGTTGATAGATATATTTCTGAAAAAGAGCTGTCAATATTTGTCAAATTGTGTTGATGAGAAGATATTTCAAGAGTGTTAATGGGCATTCCTTCAATAAATGAGTGAATGGCTAAACCAATGAAAATAACGATTAGTTCTTTATTGGAAATTTCTCCATGTAAATGAACATGTCCATGTTCAATTCCCTTAGAAAGAAGTTCCAGAAGAATTTGGATTATAAATCCTGCCAATAAATAATAGCCAAGTTGATGATTGTGGGTTGAAAATAATTCTGGCAAAACATGCGTGCATAAAAGTGTTAAAACTAAAGCCACACTAAAGGATATAATTACTGGCTTAAATTTTTCAATCTTTTTGTAGAGAATTTCTGTTAAGATTCCTACAATTAAAACACTAAAAAATAAAATTTCAATCATTGGCTAATTTTTTGGCACATAGAATTAACCTATTGCTGTTTAAATCGTACGGGTTCATTTGGTAATCTCCAAAACTAGAAAGAAGCTCAAACCCTGAAATACCCAACATTTCCTTAAAGTCTTCAATTTTAAAAAGCTGCACCTTTTCTTGGAAGTTAAATGTCAAATCCCCATCAACAATTTCAATGGTCTTAACAACATAATTGTCAACTATTTTTTTATGGATATTAAATTCAATACCGTCGAAATTTATTGTTTCTTTTAATCCATTAATTGTCATTTTTATTTTCTCCGAATTTAAAAAGTCAATAAATAGTAATCCGTCTTTTTTCAGGTGGTTGTTACACTTCTTTAGGACGTTTATGTTGTCTTCATTTTTTTTAAAATAGCCAAAACTCGTAAATAGATTAAATATGTATCCATACTTAGTCTTGGTATCAAAATTTCTCATATCTGAAATGAAAAATTTTAAATTCTCTATTTTGTTTTTTTTGGCTAGTGTAATATTTTCCGATGATATATCTATTCCATCAACGAGTTTGAAATGTTTACTTAAACTTATGGAGTGTCTTCCATTTCCGCACCCTAGATCCAAAACAGTTTCATTTGAATTTAAAGATAAATTTGAAATAATATTTTTAATGAAATCGTTTGCTTCATTTTTATTTCTTGATTTATAAAGTATGTGGTAATACTTGGAATTAAACCAATCAATAAACCAATCGTCTTTGTTACTCATTAAATTCTTTAATTACAAATGTAAATCTAACATATAATTTATTTTCAAAAGCTTTTTTTGCTTATACATTCAACAATTTATTATATTTGGGTTAAGAATATGGCTACAACAACATTTGATTTATATAATTTAATGGAACGTGATAACGTTCTGTTGGCATTTAAAGGGACAGTAACTTCTGATCTATTGTCTTCAGTTTTTCAAATTATGGAATCTAAAATGGTAGATTTAAATGATTCCCCAGCTACCAAAAAGAAAGTTTTTAATGTTTTGGTAGAATGTTTGCAAAACTTATACCATCATATAGATGATTTTGATAACGAAAATACAATTTTCGATACCTCAACAGGTGATAAAAAATCAGCTATTTTTAGTATAAGTAGACACGAAGATTATTACAACATTGTTACGGGAAACTTTATTTATCCTAAGAATGTTGACGAAATCACTTCTAAAATAACCCATATAAATTCTCTTGATAGAGACCAGCTAAAAGCTTATTACAAAGAAGTTTTAGGTAATGGTAAATTAAGCGAAAAGGGTGGTGGTGGCTTAGGATTAATTGACATTGCAAAAAAATCTAGAAACAAATTAGGATATAGTTTCAAGGAGATTGACAAGGATTATTCTTTTTTTACGTTAATAGTTAAAATTTTAAAAAAATAGTTATGGAAGATTTAAAACACGAAGGTTCTGCAAAAACACCTGTAGTTGAGTTCAACTCTAACGGTGAATTATTGCTTAAAGGTAGATCGATTCCTGAAAACTCAATTGAGTTTTACAAGCCTTTAATTGAATGGCTAGAATCCTATTCTGAATCTCCAAATAGCACAACAGTTTTAAGTGTTCAGTTAGAATACTTTAATACAAGTTCTTCGAAATGTATTTTGGATGTCTTTAAAAAATTAGAATCAGTTTCTGGTAGTGAAATATCTGTTAAATGGCACTATGAGGAAGATGATGAAGACATGCTCGAGGCAGGTGAAGATTACGAAGCTATTATTGATTTACCTTTCGAGATGATTGAAGTTGAAGAGATATAGCATCTAAATTTATTTAATATTAAAGCTGTCTATGGACAGCTTTTTTTTTATCTTATGAATAACACCATAATAACGTTAGATGGGCATTCTGGATGCGGGAAAAGTACACTAGCTAAATCCCTTGCCAAAGAATTAAATTTCCTGTATATAGATACTGGTGCTATGTATAGAGCAATTTCATTATTTTTTTTGGAATCAAATCAAGTTCTAAAGAATGGAATTTTAAGTTCGCACTATGAAGAAACACTGGACTTGGTGAATATTGATTTTTCAGAACCCAATGAAAATGGAGAAAGTTGGGTAAGATTAAATGGGGAAATAGTTGAAGATAGAATAAGAAATATAGAAATTTCTAATTTGGTAAGTGAGGTAAGTAAAAACACATTGATTAGAACCAAAATGGTTTTAATACAACAATCTTATTCTAGTATAAGCAATCTTGTAATGGACGGTAGAGATATTGGTTCTGTGGTTTTCCCTAATGCTGATATTAAATTTTGGGTTACTGCTTCTGCAGATAAAAGAGCTTATAGAAGATGGTTAGAGTATAAGGAGAATGGAAAAAATATTTCCATTCAGGAAGTCACTAAAAACATTAATTTTAGAGACGAAAATGATCAAAATAGAAAAGTTAGTCCATTAATTAAGCCTGAAAATTCAATAATCATTGATAATACAGAAATGAGTATAGAAGAAACATTTCATTTTGCTTTAAATCACATCCAAAACCACTTAGGTAAATAAATTGGAAAGAATTCTATTTGAAATAGCCTATAATGGTGCCAAATACCATGGTTGGCAAAAGCAAGATAATGCTTTAACAGTTCAAGAGACAATAGAAAAAAACTTTTCTATGTTGCTTAAATCTAAACAAGATGTTACTATTATTGGCTGTGGAAGAACAGATACAGGAGTTCATGCTGAACAATATTTTTTTCATGTGGATATCTCTAAAGACGAAGATTTGGATTCGCTTTTAAATAAATTAAATCTTATACTTCCATCGGATATTTTAATTAAAGATTACACAATAAGAAAACTAGATTTTCATGCAAGATTTAGTGCTTTAAGCAGAACATACGAGTATAGAATATCTCAAAAAAAAGAACCTTTTTTAAATACAATGTTTAACTATGTTAGTTACAATTTAGATGTTGATTTAATGAACGAGTCGTGTAAAAAATTGATAGGGTTTAATGATTTCACATCTTTTAGCAAAGTACATACTGAAGTCAACAATTTTAATTGTCATATTTATGAAGCTTACTGGACCAAAAACCACCATCAGCTTGTTTTCAAAATAAAAGCCAATAGGTTTTTAAGAAATATGGTTAGAGCCATAGTAGGAACAATGTTACTTGTTGGGAAAAATAAAATTTCTGTACAAGATTTTTGTGATATTATTGCATCTAAAAGCAGATCATCTGCTGGTCCTTCTGTAAAAGCCAAAGGATTATTTTTAACCAAAGTTGATTACAATTCCAATGAGTGATAATCCTAAAAAAAATTGGGATTCTAAATTGTTTAGAAGAATTTTAGGTGTTTCCAAGCCTCATATTCATCTATTTATTTATGGTCTTGTATTAACTTTCTCTCTTGCTTTCCTTTCCCCGTTAAGGCCTTATATTATTGGTAAACTAGTTGGAGAATATGTGAGGTTGTCCGATGAGAAATCTTTGTTTTATGGTGCTTTAATTGTTGTAGCTATTTTAATTGTTGAATCCTTAATGCTTATAGCAGTTTCTTATCTCTCAAGTGACTTAGGTCAAAGAGTAGTTAAAGACTTAAGGGATCAGTTATTCAAACATATTACCAAGCTTAAACTTAGATATTTTGACCAAAACCCAATTGGAATGCTGGTTACAAGATCGGTTAGTGATATGGAAACAATTGCCGAAATATTTTCCCAGGGTATTTTAGTAATAGCTGGTGATTTACTCAAGTTAACTGGAGTACTCTGTTTTATGTTTTACATAAACTGGAAACTCACTTTAATTGTTCTCATTCCTATTCCAATTCTTCTTATAAGTACGAGGATTTTTAAAAATGCAATTAAAACTTCATTTCAAGAAGTGAGAAAGCAAATCTCTGTTCTTAATTCTTTTGTTCAGGAACATATTACAGGGATGAATATTGTTCAAATATTTAGTAGGGAAGGAGTTGAAGCTGGGAAATTTAGTAGGATAAACTCTGCCCATAAAAAGGCCCATATAAAAGGAATTATGGCTTATTCAATATTTTTTCCAGTAGTAGAAATATTAAGTGCAAGCTCCATTGCTTTGCTAGTTTTATTCTGCATTTGGTCTATTTCTTATGGTGGTGTAGATTACGGTACTGTAACTACGGAGATGATGTCATTTGTTCTTTATGTAAGTATGCTTTTTAGACCAATTAGAATGTTGGCCGATAGGTTTAATACTCTTCAAATGGGAATGGTAGGTTCTGCTAGAGTTTTTGAACTTTTAGACACCAAAGAATATATTTTTCAAAAGGACCATTTAAAACCTGAAAGTTTTAAAGGCAATATAAAGTTTAATAATGTTCATTTTTCTTATGATGATAAAACGTCTGTATTTAAGGGTTTAACTTTTGAAGTAAATGCGGGTGAAACTGTAGCAATTGTAGGCCCAACAGGATCTGGTAAAACATCTTTAATAAATTTAATTTCTAGATATTATGAGTTTCAAAATGGCAGTATAAAATTAGATAATTTTGATATTAGAAAACTAGATTTAGATTTCTTAAGATCTAAAATTGCAGTTGTTTTGCAAGATGTTTTTCTTTACAACACGTCCATATTAGAAAACATTACTATTGGAAATACAAATATTTCAAGAGAGGAAGTAATTGAGTCTGCAAAAAAAGTAGGAGTTCACGAGTTTATCATTCAGCTACCAAAAGGCTACGATTTTGAGGTTAAAGAAAGGGGAGGGCTTTTATCCTCAGGCCAAAGACAGATCATTGCTTTTTTAAGGGCTTATGTTTATCAACCTCAATTACTTATACTTGATGAGGCAACATCCTCTATTGATTCTTTATCAGAAGAATTTATTCAAAATGCTACACAGGAAATTACAAAGTCCAGAACCTCAATTATTATTGCCCATAGATTGTCAACTATCCAAAATGCAGATTGTATTTTTGTAATGGATCAGGGACAAATTGTAGAACAGGGTAAGCATAGCGAACTTTTGAAGAAAAAGGGGAAATATTTTGAGCTTTATAAAAATCAGTTTATCAATCAAAATACTGCAGTCATTTAAATTTGGATATATTCTTTTAGATGATCTTTAGTATGTGACAATACTTTACTCTTTATAAAATCTTCAGGATTGCCTTGAAAAACTAAAGTTCCTCCTTTATCTCCACCATCAGGCCCTAAATCTACAATCCAATCTGCAGATTTTATGATGTCCATGTGGTGTTCAATAATTATAATATGGTGACCCATTTCTACTAAATCTTGAATTGCTTTTATTAGTTTTTTAACATCATGGAAATGCAGTCCTGTAGTTGGCTCGTCAAAAATAAAAAGCTTTTTCTGTTTGGACTTACTGTGGCTTAGAAAGGAAGCTAGTTTTATTCTTTGCGCTTCACCACCACTAAGGGTATTGGAAGCTTGTCCTAATTGTACATATTCAAGTCCAACCTCAGAAAGTGCAAATATCTTGGCTTTTATCTTTTTACAAAGGGTATTGTCTTCATTAAAAAAATCAAGACTCTCTTCAACGGTCATTTCCAGTACTTCTGAAATATTTTTTCCTTTAAATTTCACTTCAAGAACTTCATCTTTAAACCTTTTCCCATCGCACTCATCGCATTTAAGATGAACATCTGCCATAAATTGCATAGAAATTGTGAGTTGTCCTTCGCCCAGACACTTTTCACATCTCCCACCATCGACATTGAAACTAAAATATCCAGGTTTAAACCCTTTAGCTTTTGCATGTTTTTCGCTTGCGAAAAGTTGTCGAATATCGTCATAACCCTTAGTGTAGGTTATTGGGTTTGATCTTGAACTTTTTCCAATAGGGTTTTGATTTATATATTCAACGCCACTTACGAGATCAAAATTTATTTTTATATCGCTACAGTGGCTTGCTTTTACTAACCCTGTTAAGAAATACCTTTCTAAAAATGTATGAAGTATTTTTCCAATTAAGGTAGACTTACCACTACCGCTAACTCCAGATACAACACATATTTGATTCAGTGGGATTTTAACTGTTATGTTTTGAAGATTATGAAGGTATGCTTGTTCAATTACGATATAGTCTTTTGGTTTTCTTCTGACTTTAGGAACTTCAATCTTGTATTCTCCAGTAAGATACTTTGCTGTTAAACTTTTGCTTGCCTTAATTAGCTCACTATGATTCCCCTTAAAAACTACTTCTCCGCCATGTCTTCCTGCATAGGGGCCAATGTCAATAATCATATCTGCAGATTTCATCATTTCTTCATCGTGTTCCACAACAATTACAGAATTCCCTACATCTCTTAATTTTTTTAGGATTTTAATTAATCTAAGGCTATCTCTAGGGTGCAAGCCAATTGATGGTTCATCCAAAATATACATTGAACCTACTAAAGAACTTCCAATTGAAGTTGCTAGATTGATTCTTTGAGATTCTCCTCCCGAAAGTGAGTTGGATGCCCTTTCCATTGTTAAGTAGCCAAGACCAACATCACTTAAATAACTTAATCTAGAATTTATTTCATCTACAATTCTTTTAGCAATTTTTTGATCCTCGGAATCTAATTTTAGAACTTTGAAAAACTGAATGGAATCATTAATAGCCATTCTATTTATCTCACTAATTGAATGGTTATTTATTTTTACATAATCAGCATCTGCTCTTAGTCTACTTCCATTGCAAGAATTACATTTGGTTTTACCCCTGTACCTAGAGAGCATAACTCTGTATTGTATTTTGTAGGCATTCTTCTCTAAATAATTAAAAAACGCATGAATTCCTTTGAAGTAACTATTCCCATTCCACAGTAATTCAATGTTTTCTTCAGATAAATTTCTTATGGGTTCATGAACTGGAAAATCAAAATAATGGGCGTTGTTAATGAGTTCTGTTTTCCAAACACTCATTTTTTCACCTTTCCAACAAACTATGGAGTCTTCATAAACACTTAAGTTGGGATTTGGAATTACTAAGTCAGAATCTATTCCAGTAATTTTTCCAAATCCTTCACATTTCTTACATGCTCCAAATGGACTATTAAAGGAGAAAAAATCTAAACTAGGTTCTTCAAATATAATTTCATCTTTTAGAAAAAGGTTATTGAACTTTTTAACTTTTGGTGCAGAGCCATTAAATGAAATTACGTTGCATTTTCCTTTCCCTTCATGAAATCCAAGCTCTAGAGATTCCAATATTCTAGATTGGTTTTCAGAGCTATCGTCGTTGTTTATTCTATCAACAATAATCTCTAAATCCTCCTCCTTATGTCCTTTTTCTATTGCAATAGCTTTTCCATTCTTCCATAATTTAGAATAACCTTGTTGGATATATATTTGTATTTGTTCGTCAGTTGTTCTTCCTTTTGGAATATTTAACGGACATGAAATCATTAGTTTAGAATCTTTAGGTAGAGAAAGAATATAATTTAAAACATCTTCAGGATTGTCTTTGGTGACAATTTTGTTGCTAATTGGAGAATATGTTTTTCCAATTCTAGCATACAAAAGTTTTAAATAGTCATGAATCTCTGTAGTGGTACCAACAGTACTTCTTGGATTAGAAGAATTAACTTTTTGTTCTATGGCAATTGCAGGTGAAATACCTTTAATATCGTCTATATCCGGCTTTTCAATTCTCCCCAAAAATAGTCTCGCATAGGAGCTAAGGCTTTCGATGTATCTTCTATGACCTTCTGCATAGAGCGTGTCAAATGCTAGTGAAGATTTCCCAGAACCTGATACACCTGTTAAAACAGTTAGTTTGTTTCTTGGAATTGAGACACTAATATTTTTAAGATTGTGAACTCTTGCACCAATTATCTCAATATTTTTATAAATTTTAACTCCCATATATATGTCAAACAGTTTGCAAAAATAATAGAATAGTTTTCAGTTAGTCAATTTGTTTCCTATATTTGAACTTTAATCTTAAAATCACTGCCTATATAACCATTCTACTTTAATAATTTATTTTTTTAACAATTAAACGTAGAATTATGTATGCAAATCAAAGTGATGAATCCTTAGTAAATAAGTTCCGTGCCGGTAATAACCAATGTTTTGATGCCATTCTTTTGAGATATAAACAAAGAATATTTTCCTATATTCTTAAAATGGTTAAAGATCAAGATTTGACCAACGATATTTTTCAAGAAGTCTTTATTAAAGTTATTACAAGTTTAAAAAAAGACCATTACAGCCACGAAGGCAAGCTTCTATCTTGGATATTAAGAATTGCACATAATCAAGTAATTGATCATTTCAGAAAAGACTCAAAGATGCCTATCGCTGGGCGATCACCAAATCTTAAAGATGATTTTAACATTTTTGATTTATTGGATCTCAAAGAAGATTCAATTGAAGATATTATGGTGAGTAAACAAATAATGGAAGATGTAAGGTTGCTTGTCGATGAATTGCCGGATGAACAAATGGAAGTAGTAAGAATGCGATATTTTCTTCAGATGAGCTTTAAAGACATAGCAGAAAATACTGGAGTTAGTATTAATACTTCTTTAGGAAGAATGCGATATGCTCTGATTAATCTTAGAAAGTTAATAGAGAATAAGAAATTAATTTTAACTAACTCATAAATTACACAATATTTTTTTTTTGGTACCGTTAGCAATCTATATTTATTTAGAAAAGCCTATGGTATGAAAACTACAAAATCTATTTACAACAAAAAAACAACAGAACCCTCGAGAGAAACCATTTCAAAATTAATTTCTTTTGCTAGGTCTTTCGACACTAGTTACTCTAATAATTTAAAAACAAATATTGATTGGGTAAACAACTAGTTATTTAAAATATTCAGATACGAAAAGTTCTTTTGTCTTATGCTTCCATGTGTAAAATCCTTCACCAGATTTTATGCCTAACTTTCCCGCTGTTACCATATTAACAAGCAATGGGCAAGGTGCATATTTATCTGTTCCAAACCCCTGCTGAAGAACTTTTAGTATTGCAAGACATACGTCTAGACCAATAAAATCTGCCAATTGTAATGGACCCATTGGGTGTGCCATGCCAAGTTTCATTACAGTATCTATTTCTTCAACTCCAGCTACACCTTCATGAAGAGTGATTATTGCTTCATTAATCATAGGAATTAAAATTTTATTGGCTACAAATCCTGGAAAATCGTTTACTTCAACTGGAGATTTTCCAATTTTTTTCGAAAGTTCCATAATTGTTTCAAGCGTTTTTATTGATGTAGAATAACCTTTGATTACTTCAATTAATTTCATAATTGGAACAGGATTCATGAAATGCATTCCAATTACCTTTTCTGGTCTTGAGGTGTTTGCTGCGATTTTAGTAATAGAAATAGAAGAAGTGTTGGTAGATAAAATGCAATCTTCAGGGCAGTACAAGTCAATTTCTTTAAAAATAGAAAGTTTTATTTCCAAGTTTTCTGTAGCTGCTTCAATAACTAAATCCGCATTTTTAACACCACTTTTAATATCTGAAATAGCAGTTAAATTTTTTAAAGTACTTTCTTTTTGCTCAATAGAAATTTTCTCTTTGTTAACCATTCTATCTAAATTTCCAGAAATTGTCTTAATCGCTTTTTCTAGAGCATCCTTAGAAACATCTATCAGATTAACTTGGTAGCCGTTTTGAGCAAAAACATGGGCTATTCCGTTCCCCATTGTTCCAGCACCTATTACAGAAATATTTTTCATGACTTTATTTTTATTAAATGTACTTACTATTGGTTTATTTCCCAGATCCTTTTAACATTATTATTATGGTGTAAAATAGAATTTTTATATCTAAACTTAATGACATGTTTTCCACATAAAGTAAGTCAAACTTAAGCCTGTCAATCATTTCATCTACATTTTCTGCATATCCATACTTTACTTGTCCCCAACTGGTTATTCCAGGTTTGACATTACTAATATGTTTGTAATGAGGTGCTTTTTTTATTATTTCGTCAATGAAAAATTGTCTTTCAGGTCTTGGTCCAACCAACGACATGTCTCCTTTTATTACATTGAAAAACTGGGGAGTTTCGTCTAGTCTAGTTTTTCTTATAAATCTTCCTAATGGAGTAATTCTCGGATCATTTTGACTTGATAGTTGAGGTCCATTTTTTTCGGATTCTAAGAACATAGATCTAAACTTGAATATTTTAAAAGGTTTATTTCCTAGTCCAATACGCTGCTGTTTGAAAATAATATTTCCTTTAGATCCAATCTTTATTAGAATACTTAAAACAATAAAAACAGGAATCAATAAAACAATTGCTACGGTAGAAATTAAAAGATCTAAAATTCTTTTGACTGTTTTTTGCCAAGAGGGCATAATTTCAGGGTTTACAGAGATTAAAAGAGCTCCGAAAATAGAATTCATTTTTACAGACCCTGTAAGTATGCTGTACATGTCAGCAATTACTTTTATTTCTACTTTTAGGTTTGCCAAGTCATTTATTATGTTGTTGGTTTTCTTATAATCATCTGATTCCGTAGCTATAATTACCTCTTCAATTTCTAAATCTTCTATAATTTTAGTGATTTGATGATAGTCGCCTAATTTTTCAAGACCAGTATCAGCAATTAAGTCCTTGCTTTTTGCATTGGACACGTAGCCTATTATAAATTGTCCACTTCCTTTTTTTAAATTTTTTATTTCATTGAAAATATCTTTTGCTTTTTTTTCACTGCCAATTATAATGGTGTTGAAGCCAATTTTTTTCTGGTGAATGCTATTTACGGTTCTGGAAGTTAATAGAATTCTAGGTATAAAAGTTAGGGAAATATGTAGAGCTATTAATACAGTAATCAAACTATAGTAGTCTTGGTAAGAGTTTATTTTGTCGTCTAATAAAAAAGTAAAGAAAATAAATATTATACCTATAAAAGACTGAGACAGCGTTTGAGTGATTTCTTTAATACGGTATTTCTTGTAGACATTTTTATAGTTTCCAAAAGCTGCATAAACTACTATCCAAAATGCAGAAATTAATAAAGTGCTAATAACTAGTTTTTCATTTATTTCAAATGGGTATTTTTCAATGTAGGTTTTTCTGTAGTAGTTAAATACTAGCCAGCTAATAGTCGAAGATAGAAAGTCTGAAAAGAAATATAAAGTCCAAAAGTATTTCTTTTTCATTGCCGGAAAATTACTTTGAAATTGTCTAAAAGAATCTTAATGTCATTTTCAAAATTTTCATTCCTTGCAGATATATATAAGTCAAATTCTGTTGCGCTAGTAAAAAAATTGGTAGCGTCGGGTATAAATAAATAAGTTTTATTCCAAACAACTTCATTTTCGTAGGTTGGAATTAGGGTGATTAACGGAAATTTTTGATAGCTTGGTAAACTTGCGTCTTTGTGCAAGATGCCAATTGTAAATGGATAGTTATTTGCATAATTCATCTCAATATAAGCAGGAATATTCAAATTTTTTGGAAAAGAATTAAAATCTAATTCATTTGTTCTGATTTCACAAAAATAATCTGCGCTATCCATGGATATCATTCCAGCATCTCCTTCAAAAAGCTCATTTAGAGGCGATTCGATAATATTAATATCTACTTGGGACGTGGTGTGTGTTTCAAATTTATGCTGGGGGTCTTCAAAGTTTTCAATCCAAAAATAGAGTTGCTCTTCGTATTCTGTTTTGGGTGTCAGGGTTAGTATGCTGTCTGGAATTAAATTAATAGTTGTGTCAAATGGGGTATAGAAGGGGTACTTTTTTCTATCTGCAGAAATCCCATTCCTTTTAATCCCAGGGTAAATAGACAACTCGTGAACACCCTCATAGTGTAGAGGGATTCTCGCAGGTAAATCATATACTCCTTCCAAATTCCCATTTATATATATCCATGCATCGGATATTTTTTCACTATTGGAGCCTTGGTTGTTGTTAGAAATCGAAAATTGAAAATTGTCTATTGAAATAAAAGATGGAGCTTTTTCTGGTTGGTCAATTATTTGACAACTAAAATTAAAAATAAGAAGAATAATGAAAAAGCGTTTCATAAATATAAAACGCGAAAATAAGATTAATTATTATAAAAATTACCAATCAATTTTGTCCCATTGTTATTTGTTCCATAATATCTATGGTTAGCTTTAAAGCCATTTGAGCAGATTCTAAATCTACAATAGGATTTATATTGGAGGTTATAGAGTTAATAAATGATTTCAATTCTTCTTCAATTGGGTTAATTCCACTGTTGTTTTGTGTTTTAATCATCACACTTTCCTTGGGGATTGTTTTGGTATTTTGAATCGATATATTTTCCTTAGGAATTTTGTTGGAGTCCAATCTTATATATTCGTGAGACCTATTTAAAAAGTCTACAGAAACGTAGGCATTTTTTTGAAAAAATCTTGATTTTCTAACATTGTTAAGTGACATTCTGCTTGAAGTGATGTTGGCCACACATCCATTAATAAATTCTATTCTTGCATTGGCAATGTCTGGTGAGCTGCTTAAAACGCTAACTCCACTAGCGTTAATAGATTTTACTGGCGATTTTACTACATGAAGGACAATATCCAAATCATGAATCATTAGATCATGTACTACTGAGACATCAGTTCCTCTTGAATTAAATTGTGCCAATCGGTGGACTTCAATAAATCTAGGTTGATGAATTAATTTACTAGCTTCAGTGAAGGCAGGATTAAATCTTTCTACGTGCCCTACTTGTACTTTTTTACCAGTTATTTGGGTAATCCTAATCAGCTTTCTAACTTCTTCTAGGGTGTTGGTTACGGGTTTTTCAATAAATACATGCTTATTACTTTTCAGGGCTTCCTTAGCGCAAGTGTAATGAGATAGAGTTGGAGTGACTATGTCTATGATATCTGAACTTTCTATAAGGTCTTGATATGTCTCAAAAGCCTTAACCCCTAATTCTAAATTTATATTTTTTCTAACTAATGGATCACTGTCGTAGAATCCAATAAGATTAACAAAAGAAGCCTTTTTAAGAATTTTTAAATGAATCTTTCCTAGGTGACCTGCGCCTACAACTCCAATTTTAAACATGCCATAAAATTATAAAAAATGAATTCAAAATAAAATTGTTTAATTTAAAACGTTAATTATTAACATTTATTGTTGGCAAAAATTTAGGTAATGCTGCTTTTATTATAAATTAAGAAGTTTCTTTTGTAAAGTAATGAATGATATTAAGTATAAAGGGTTGTGTGCAAAATTAGTTGCCCATCTTGTTGAAAAAGGTATTCAGGATTCAAAAGTGTTAAAAGCAATAAGTATGACGCCGAGACATCTTTTATTCGATTTAGTATTTAGAGATAAATTTGCCTATCAGGATATAGCTTTTCCGATTGGCGAGAACCAAACAATTAGTCAGCCTTATACTGTAGCTTTTCAATCGGAACTACTTGGTGTGAAACGAGGAGATAAGATATTGGAAATTGGAACAGGTTCTGGCTACCAAACAGCTGTTTTGTGCCAATTAGGTGCAAAAGTTTTTTCTATTGAAAGACATAAGTCTCTTTTCCAAAGTGCCAAACTATTTTTAAATCAAAATAACTATAGAGCACAATTATTTTTTGGAGATGGGTTTTTAGGAAAAAAAGTATTTGCTCCTTTTGATAGTATCATTGTGACTTGTGGAGCACCCTATGTTCCAAAAGATCTTAAAGATCAACTTAAGTTGGGTGGGAGGTTGGTAATTCCCGTTGGCGATGGGGATGTGCAACAAATGATGTTAATTCAGCGTTTGAATGAAACCGATTACAAAGAAACTATATATGGCGACTTTAAATTTGTTCCAATGTTGAAAAACATAAACAACTAGTAATTAGTATTTTAAATTAAAAATAAATAAATGGTACGTGTTAAAAGAATTTTCTCAATAGTGTTGTTAACACTTTTTTTATTGTCCTTTAATAACCCTTTTTTGTCCCAAGACACCGTAGCTAAGAGCAGAAAAATAGTTTCTGTAGAGGGACAAATTTACCCTTCTCTTAACTCGGATATTTATACTCCTAATATTAAGTTTAGATTAAATCTTAATAAGAAATCTGCTTTAAGGTTTAATGCAGATGTTAATAGATTGGTTGACTACGTGGAGATTCTAGAATCTGGAGGTGATGGAGTGGGGTCAGTGGAGAAAATAAAATCTATCTATCAATTCTCTTTCGGTTATGAAAAGCAGAAGAGGTTGGTAAATTCGATGGTTTATTCTGGATTTGAGGGAGTTTTTGGATTTGGGAAAAACAACGAGTATGGTTCAAGAACAGACTCAATTTCATTTGTTTCTGCATTAAACTACAACTACAAAAGACCTGTACAAAATCTTGGATTTAGGGTTTTCTTCGGTGGGGAGTATTATGTTAAGCCAAATATTTATGTTGGCACTGAGTTTGGTTTGTTGGTGCTAAAAACTACCTATAAAAATGGAACTTATCAGGTTTTAAACGAAGCTTCTGTAACCTCAGCTGATATCACTGAAAACATTCCAAAAATATCGCACTCTAAAATGCTTTTTTCAGGGTTAGGAGTTGTAAGAGTGGGTTTTGTATTTAAATAATTACTCATTTAAAGGAACTTGTTAAGATATTAATTTATATTTGCAGCCGATTTAACATCACAATAACTTAAATAGTGTTGACATGTATATTGATTCAATAAAGAAAAAAGATATTTTTAAGAAATTCGGTAAGGGGGAGTCTGACACCGGATCTGCAGAAGGACAAATTGCATTGTTCTCTCATAGAATTAAACATTTAACTGGTCATTTAAAGTCTAACAAAAAAGATTTTAACACCCAAAGATCATTAATAAGGCTAGTTGGTAAAAGAAGAAACCAACTGGATTACTTGAAAAACAAAGATATCGAAAGATATAGAGTCATTATCAAAAAATTGGATATTAGAAGGTAATAGGCTTTTTACAAACGTATTGGAGGGGACTATTGCGCTAGCGTGATGGTCCTTTTTTATAAAATTAAAATAGAAAAATGAATATAATAAACGAAAAAATAAGTCTTCCAAATGGAAAAGAGATTTCCATAGAAACAGGAAAGTTAGCTAAACAAGCTGACGGATCTGTAGTGGTAAGAATGGGAGACACAATGATATTGGCAACTGCTGTTGCTAATATAGACGTAAGAGATGGTGTAGATTTCATGCCTCTTACAGTAGATTACAGAGAAAAATTTGCTTCAACAGGTAAATTTCCTGGTGGATTTCTTAAAAGAGAAGCAAGACCATCTGATGAAGAAATATTAACTATGAGATTAGTGGATAGAGCACTAAGACCACTTTTCCCAGATGATTACCATGCTGAAACTCAGGTAATGTTACAATTATTGTCTTCAGATAAGGAAAATATGCCAGATGCATTAGCTTGCTTGGCTGCTTCTGCTTGTTTAGCAGTTTCTGATATTCCTTTTAACGGTCCTGTTTCTGAAGTGAGAATAGCTAGAATTGACGGAGAGTTTTCTATCAATCCAACTTTTGAGGAAATGAAAAGTGCGGACATGGATATGATGATTGCTGGAACATTGGACAGCATTGTTATGGTAGAAGGAGAGATGAATGAAGTTTCTGAAGGTGAAATGCTGGAAGCAATAAAAGCTGCACACGTTGTAATTAAAGAGCAGTGTCAGTTACAGTTGGATATTGCTGCAAAAGTTGCTAAAGCAAATCCAAAGAGAGAATATTCACACGAAACTCATAACGACGATTTAAGAAAAAGCGTTCATGATTTTTCTTACCAGAGATGTTACGATGTAGCAAAGCAAGGTCTGGCAGATAAGCACAAAAGAGCAGAGCTCTTTGGGGAAATTAAAGAAGATTTTAAATCCCAAATGTCTGAAGAAGATATGGCTGAACTTGGTTTTTTGGTTGGTCCTTACTTTAAAGCTGCTCAAAAAGAAGCAATTAGAAGAGTGGTATTAGACGAAAAAGTCAGACTAGACGGAAGAAAGACTACTGAAATTAGACCTATTTCTTCTGAAGCTGGATATTTGCCAGGATTTGTACACGGTTCTGCCTTATTTACACGAGGAGAGACACAATCATTGACTACTCTAACATTGGGTAGTACTTTAGATGTTCAAAGAAAAGATGGGGCATTGGCTAACGATGATCTAGATTTCTTGTTGCACTATAATTTTCCACCTTTTTCAACTGGAGAAGCTAGAATGAAGTTCAACGTAAGTAGAAGAGAAATTGGCCATGGTAATTTAGCTTTAAGAGCATTAAAGCCTATGATTCCTGGAAAGCCAGAGAATCCATATACTATAAGATTGGTGTCAGAAATTTTAGAATCTAATGGTTCTTCTTCAATGGCAACTGTTTGTGCAGGTACTCTTGCCCTTATGGATGGTGGAATAAAATTGAAAAGACCTGTTTCTGGAATTGCAATGGGATTAATTCAGGACGATGCTGGAAAATATGCAGTATTATCTGATATTCTTGGTGATGAAGATCATTTAGGCGATATGGATTTTAAAGTGACTGGTACGGAAAAAGGAATTACTGCTTGCCAAATGGATATCAAAGTAGACGGTTTAGATTATAAGGTGTTAGAAGAAGCTTTGAACCAAGCCAAAGATGGTAGAATGCATATTCTTGGTGAAATGATGAAAACATTGACTGAGCCAAGAGAAGATTTCAAAGCACATGTTCCAAGAATAGAAAATATTTCTGTTCCTGAAGATGCAATTGGAGGAATCATTGGAAAAGGAGGAGAAACTATTCAAACTATTCAAGCGGAAACCAAAACATCTATTGGAATAGGAGATGCGGTTGATGGAATGGCTAATGTTGAAGTTTTTGCTGAAGAAAAAGAAGGAATGGAAGAGGCGTTGAGAAGAATTAACTTAATTGCTTATCCACCTACTGCAGAAGTTGGTGAAACTTATGAGGGTAAAGTTAAAAATATTGTAGCATTTGGAGCATTTTTAGAAATTCTTCCTGGTGTAGATGCTTTATTACATATTTCCGAAATTGCTCACGAAAGAGTAGAGAAGGCAGAAGAGCATTTAAAACCTGGTCAAGTCCTTGATGTGAAGGTTATTGGAAAGGACCCAAGAAGTGGAAAATTAAAGATTTCTAGAAAAGCTTTATTGGAAAAACCAGCAAAGCCATCCAACGACTAAATTATTTGTAAAACCCACATAATGTGGGTTTTATGTTTATTTTCACTATTATGTAACTTTAGTTTGTTACATTACGTTATTATAGCTCATGTGTTAATTAACGTTTAGAAACCACCCATATATAAATGAGACAATTAAAGATAACAAAACAGGTTACCAATAGGGAAACAGCTTCCTTAGATAAGTATCTTCAGGAAATAGGTCGTGTAGACTTAATTACTGCGGAGGAAGAAGTAGAGTTGGCTAAGAGAATAAAGGAGGGAGACCACCCTGCTTTAGAGAGATTGGTAAAGGCTAACTTACGTTTTGTAGTTTCAGTTTCTAAGCAATACCAAAACCAGGGTTTAACACTGCCAGATTTAATAAACGAAGGAAACCTAGGTTTAATTAAAGCTGCACAAAGATTTGATGAAACTAGAGGATTTAAGTTTATATCTTATGCTGTATGGTGGATTAGACAGTCTATTTTGCAAGCACTTGCTGAGCAATCTAGAATTGTAAGGTTACCTCTAAATAAGATTGGTTCTATAAATAAAATAAATCGTGCATTTTCGGATTTAGAGCAAAAGTATGGTAGACCACCTACGCCAGAAGAAATTGCAGAATCTTTAGATATTACTATTGAAGAAGTTAAGCAGTCTATTAAAAACAATGGTAGACACCTTTCAATGGATGCACCTTTAAAGGATTCTGAAGACAGTAACAACATGTACGAAGTTATGTCCTCAGATTCATCTCCAAAGCCTGATAAGCAGTTGATGAAGGAGTCTTTAAGAAGAGAAATCGAAAGATCATTATCTACCTTAACACCTAGGGAGGCAGATGTAATTCGCCTGTATTTTGGTTTAAGTGGAAAACATCCTATGACTCTAGAAGAAATAGGTGAGAAGTTTGACTTAACTAGAGAAAGAGTACGTCAGATAAAAGAAAAGTCTATTAGAAGATTGAAGCATACTTCAAGAAGTAAATTGTTGAAATCTTACTTAGGATAATACTCCGTTTCCAACTTTGTTTTTGTTTATTTGTGGTGAATTAAAATTCATAATTTATGAGCCATCTAATTGCCCCTTCCTTACTAGCATCAGACTTTGCAAACTTGCAAAGAGAGTGTGAAATGATTAACAAAAGTGATGCCGATTGGTACCATTTAGATGTCATGGATGGTGTTTTTGTTCCCAATATTTCTTTTGGTATTCCCATTATAAAATACATTAACAAACATACGTTAAAACCATTAGATGTGCATTTAATGATAGTTGAACCAGAGCGTTATATAAAAGACTTTAAAAACGTGGGTGCCAACATACTAACTGTACATATAGAAGCCTCTAATCATCTTCATAGAACCCTTCAGGCGATAAAGCAAGAAGACATGAAAGCAGGTGTGGCTGTTAACCCTCACACTGCTGTAGAGTTATTAGAACCTACCTTGGAAGAAACAGATTTAGTTTGTATGATGTCTGTTAATCCAGGCTTTGGTGGTCAGGCTTTTATTGAAGGTACTTATCGGAAAGTGGAAAAGCTAAAGTCTATGATTGTAAAAGCTGGACTAGATACTAAAATAGAAATTGATGGTGGGGTAACTTCTGCCAATGCGAGAAAGTTAATAGATTGTGGAGCAGATGTATTGGTTGCTGGAAGTTTTGTATTTAAGTCT